>NZ_BAAGQL010000022.1:0-243965 GCF_054783495.1 Luteococcus sediminum
GGGGATGCGAACTGCTCATGGACCCATCATCGTGGGTCGGTGATGGCTGTGAAGAGAGAGTCGAGATGCTCATCGGGGTCGTTTCTGATCTCGCCCTGCGGAGGCGGACTTGCTATGAACCACTGGTCTCAACTCACCCTGACACGCAGGGGTCGGGCGCACTCACCCGAACACGATGCAGTGCCTTCTGGAAGGCGATGTTCGAGACTTCCCTCTTCCATACTGCACCGCGACCTGGCTCCCCGCCTTCGCACAAAAGCAGGTCGCCCCGTTGCAAGGAGAACTTCTCGCGCTCCGGTTCGGTGAGGAGCACTGTGCGCAGGTCACGCAGGTCGAATTCACCCCAGCGCACGTTGATGTTGGCGAGGTAGGGCACGGGCTGCCCGGATGCCTTCTTGGCATCCAGCATCTTGCCCAGCTGGGTCGAGGCGATGGCACCGAGCGGTGTCATCGCAGTGGTGTTCCGTTCTCGCCAGGTTGTGAGGACGTTGTCAATCAAGCTGGAGACGCGGTGCTTCGCCTGACCGATACTGGCGTCGGCGGCGTCGAGGTGGGAGAGGTGCTCCTCGACGAGTTCCACGATCCGCCGCTGCTCGTTCAGAGAGGCAACCGGTAGCTGGAAGTTCGCGAAACGCCTCCACTCGATGGAAGCCACTGTCGTTCCCGCCTTGCGGCAGGTACTGAGAATCTGGCGCTCGAATGCACGCAGGCCGTACAGCACCCACTTCGGGTCAAGTCCTGGCCGTGGCGTCAGCGCCTTCATGTCCTGGTTCAGGGTGACATCGAAGGGGATGTAGGCAGAGGGCAGCGTGTGCTCCAAGATTCCGGAGCGGGTGACGATCGCAATCGAACCAGCAGGGACGAGCTTTGTGGAGGATTCCGCCACGGCTGTCGGTGAAATGTGGTCCTGCGTGTCGGAGAGAGTCAGCGTGCCCATGTCCTTGGGACTCAGCCATGGAATGTCTCCGCCCCAATAGTCCGATCGAGACTTCGAGGGCGTGCCGCCACCCGTCCAAACTCCCAGTTCCCCCAGTGGCACCATCTGCCAGGTCACGCGGTCAGCTCCTCGTTCAGGGCGGTCAGGATCTCCCCGGCGCGGGGGCCGAGGTCCCTGACGATCCCATCCACCCCACCCCGTTCGTCAAACGGGGCCACCTGCAGGTCATCGGTGGTGACGCCGGCGGAGTTCACCACCACCTCCACCATGTTGTCCAACCACCAGCGCTGCCTCTCGTCGAAGACCGAGCCCTGCTGCTCCTGCTGCAACAGCCATTCGGCGTAGCGGCGCTCCACCACCTCGCGATAGGGCACCAGCTCCACGTCGAGGCCCAGGGTGAAGCGCAGCAGGCTCACCAGGTCGGTCAGCGTGTGCCTGGTCGAGTGCTTCACCCGCCCGGCATCCACCTGCTCGTAGGCGGCCCACAGCTCGTCGGTGGTCCAGTTGTGCGGCGGGCGCGAAATGCGGTTGGCCAGCTCCTGTACGTCGGAGAACTTGATCCGCACCAGATGACCCTGCGCCTCCTGCAGCACCTGGATCGCGCTGATCTCGTCGCGGTGGTCCTCCAGGAACTGCTGCCAGGACTCCACCGTCGAGCGCGCCCGGTCCGGGTCGATCACGCCCTCGGCCAGGGTCAGCCGGTCGACGCTCACCTCGTCGATCACCCGGTCATGATGCCGACGCAGCTCCACGATGCGAGTACGCAGATCGGGATTGGTGGCCAGCGGCTTGATCGCCTCATCCAACAGGTCCTGCAGCGCGCGCTTCGGATCGCTGGCGCCGACGAGCATCTGGGCCTGCAATGCTGGGTCGACGGCCTCCACCAGACCCCGCACGATGTCGGTCGTCGACCGATCGGCCACCTCATCCAGCTCGGCGCGCTCGGCATCGGTGAGGTCCAGCTCCAGCTTCGCCAACCGCGAGGCCAGCGTTGCCACCTCATCCTCGCTGATCTCCAGCGTCGCGGCCTTCTTCAACAGCCGCTCCAGACTGATGCCTGCCACCCGGTTCAGCGGGGCGTCGCAGAAGGCGTGCTCTGTGACACCCACCGCATCCACCAACACGAAACGTGTCTTGGTCTTGGCATCGGGGGTGACGGCCTGGAAGTCCGCCGGATTGATCGTGCGGGCGCCACGACCCTTCATCTGCTCGAAGTACTGGCCCGAACGCACGTCGCGCATGAAAAAGACACATTCGAGGGGCTTCACGTCGATGCCGGGGGCAATCATGTCCACCGTCACCGCAATACGCAGCGACGGGGAATTGCGGAAGGCCTGCAGGTGACCCTTCGGATCACGCGCCTGGTAGGTGATCTTCGCCGCAAAGTCATTGCCCCTGCCGAAGACCTCCCGCACCTGCTGCACGATCTCCTCGGCATGCGCATCGTCCTTGGCGAAGATCAGCGTCTTGGGCACCTCCTCACGCTTCGGGAAGATCTCGGTGAACAGCTTGTCCCGGAAGGTCTCCAGCACCAGGCGGATCTGGCTCTTGGCCGTCACCGAGCGGTCCAACTGTGCCGGGACGTAGACCAGGTCATCCTCCAGCGCCTCCAGCCGCTCCTCTCGCGTGCGACGATCCACCTTCGGCACGATCGTCCCGGCGTCAATGGAACTTCCCTGCTCGCTGATCCGGGTGCTGATCCGGAAGATGTCGAAATCCACATTCACCCGGTCCGCCACCGACTGCGCATAGGTGTACTCACTGACCAGGTTCTGCCGGAAGAAGGCGAAGGTCTGCTTGCCCGGCGTAGCCGTCAGGCCAATCACGTGCGCATCGAAATACTCCAGCACATGCCGCCACACGCCATAGATGGACCGATGCGCCTCGTCGACGATCACCAGGTCAAAGGCCTCCGGCGGCAGGTCCGGGTTGTACGAGACCGTCACCGGGGAATCCGGGATGAAGGAATCCAGCTGCGGATCGTCGTCCTCGGGAACATCCTTGCCCTGCAGCACCGAATACACCCGCTGGATCGTCGAGATCACCACACTGCTGGAATCCAGCACGTGCGCACCCTTCAACTTCTGCACCGGCAACAGCTCCGTGAACCGGCGCCCCTCACCCGGGGTACGGAAGTTCTCGAACTCCGTCATCGTCTGGTCCGCCAGATTGTTCCTGTCCACCAGGAACAGGACCCGACGGAAACCGCCGGCCGTCAGCAGCCGATGGCACAGCGTGACCGCCGTGTACGTCTTGCCGGCGCCGGTGGCCATCTGCACCAACGACCGGTCGAAATGCTGATCGGCCAGGCTCTGCTCAATGCTCTGGATCGCCTCGATCTGTGCCGGCCGGAGCGGGGCCGTCGCCAGGGTGGGCATTGCCCGGACCTTGGCCCGCCACGTGGGATGCTGCGGGTTCTCCTGCGCCTCCCGGACAATCAGCGCCAACGTCTCCGGCTTCGGGAAATGGAAGAGCCTGCGCGACCGCGGCTGCGGATCGAAACCACTGGTGAAGCGCGTCTCGACGCCATTGGCCTCGAAGATGAAGGGCAACCTCCCGTCGACGAGTTCCGCCCGGCGCAACTGCGCGTCGGCATAGCTGGTCGACTGGAACTCCACACCGGTCAGCGAATGCCCCACCGGCTTCGCCTCGATCACCCCGACGACGGACCGCTCCACATAGAGCAGATAGTCGACGCGCCCATGCCCACGCTTGAGCACCGCCTCCCGACGCGCGACACCGGACGCAAAGGGATTCATCTGGTCGAGGCTCGCCACCTCCCACCCCGCCGCGCGCAGCTGGGCGTCGACCAGGTCACGCGCCCGTTCCTCCGCGTGAAGATTCGCGTCGTCGCTCATGGGTCGAAATATAGGACCCCTCATTGACTCTTTTCGTGAGACTGTGGAAAACGATGGCCCCGCGGGATGAATCCAGCGGGGCCATCGGGGCCCCCTTCGGCGGTCTCAGGGGGGGCGACGGCCCCCTTCGACAGGCTCAGGGAGCGGGCAGTCCCTTCGACAGGCTCAGGGGACGTGGGGCTCAGGCGTCCTCGGAATTGCTGGTGATGCCCGGCTTGCCGTCGTGGACGATCTTGCCCGGGTTCAGGTTGTGGCCGGGGTCGACGCCGTCGAAGAGCGCCTTCTGGATGGTGACGCCGCCCTCGCTGATGTCCTGGGCCATCCACGGCGAGTGCTCCTCGCCGACGCCGTGGTGGTGGCTGACCGTGCCGCCGTGCGCCATGAAGGAGTCCTGCACCGCGCGCTTGACCTGGTCATAGGTGCGCATGTTCTGCTCGGAGTCGTCGGCGATCGCGAAGGTGAAGTACTGGCAGGCACCCGCGTGGTAGCTGTGCGACAGGTGGCACATGATGAAGCCCCTCGTGCCGGCCTCCTCCCAGGCCTTCGTGGCGGCCTTGACCGTCTCGGTGTGGATCTCGACGGTGCGGCTCCACGGGGTGGCGGTCTCGGACACGTCGGCCGGCACGCCGATGTTGAGCAAGAAGTCGCGGATGTAGGGGATGTCGTACTTCTTCTGGTCGAACAGGGTGCCGGGGCCCTTGCCGACGTTCATCCCGCCCTGGCTGCGCACGATCTTGTTCACGGCGCCCTTGGCATAGCGCACGTGCACCGCGCTGCCCTCGAAGCCGACGAAGCTGATGCAGATCTGGTCCAGGTCCCAGCCCTTGGCCTCCATCAGCTTCTGGACCGCCTTGTTGGAGTAGTGGCTCACCTTCGACGAGCTCTTGCTGCCATTGGCCATCGAGAACTTGGTCTCGTTGGCGTCCGAGACGCGCAGCATCATCGGGCGCACGTCGGAGTGGGCGATCAGCTCGGCTGCCTTCAGCCCGGCCTCGTAGTTCGGGTAGAAGTAGGCCTGCACCTCACGCACCGGCGCCAGCTTGTGCACCTGCATCCACGCCTGGGTGATGATTCCCAGCCGTCCCTCGGAGCCGAGCACCATCTCGCGCACATTGGGGCCCGAGGAGTAGGACGGCAGCGGGCGCAGCTCCAGCAGCTGGGTGCGCTCGGCGTCGCCGGCCGGGGCGGGCATCACCATCTGCAGGCCACGGGTGACCTCGGAGATGTCACCGTACTTGTCCGACTGCGAACCGCTGGAACGGGTGGCGATCCAGCCGCCGACGGTGGACCAGACGAAGGAGTCGGGGAAGTGGCCCAGCGTCCAGCCCTCCTCGTTGAGCTGCGCCTCCATGTCGGGGCCCAGGGCGCCGGCCTGGATGAGGGCGATCTCGGCGGCCTCGTCGATCTCGAGGACCTTGTTCATCCGGCCCATGTTGACGCTCAGCACCTGGCGCTGCTCGCCGGGCTCCGCCTCCAGGGCGGCGACGATGTTCGAGCCGCCACCGTAGGGGATCACGACGGCATCGGCCTGGAGGGCGGCCTCCATCACGGCCTGCACCTCTTCGGTGCTGCCGGGGTAGATGACCGCGTCGGGCACGCGCCCCAGCTGGCCGCGGCGCACCCGCACCAGGTCGCGCACGCCCTTGCCGTAGGAGTGGATCACGCGCACCTCGTCATCGGTGTCCACATTGTCGGCGCCGACGGCCTCGACCAGGCGCTGGCGCAGCTCATCGGCCAGGATGCTGGCGGGCACGTCGAGCGCGGAGAAGTCCGGTGTCTGGAGGGGCTTGGCGAGGATGTCGACGCCCAGCACCTCCTGGGCGAAGGCGGGGAACTTCGGCTTGTTGTGCACCGCATAGGGCTTGTCGCCGTCGGCGCCCCACCCCCACCACTTCTGTCGCTTGACCTGGCTGCCCTGGGCGGGCTGGATGGGGCTGGGCTGGTCGCTGGTCTGGGTCACTGCTTCTCCTGCGTCTGGGAATCGGCGGTCTGGGGGTCCTGCGAGCTGCGGGCCTTCTCGAGGGCGGCGGTGTGGGCGTACTCGGCGAGCGTCTTCATGCCATAGGCGCGGGCGGTGGAGTCGTGCAGCTCCAGCACCTGGCGGCGCATCCGCTCGTTGAACTGGTGCGCGATCTCACCGGGCATGGGGTGCATCGGCGGGCCGATCACCACGTGGACGGTCGGACGGTTGAGCGGCATGGTCTTCTGCGTCGACGGCCATGCCGCGAAGGCGCCCACCAGGGCGACCGGGACGGCCGGCACGCTGCGCGAGATGCACAGCGCCGCCGCGCCCGGCTTGAAGGGCGCCATCGCCCCGGTGCGCGAGCGGGTACCCTCGGGGAAGAGCAGCAACGGGACGCCGTCGCTGAGCAGGTTGCCCGCGATCCCTTTGCGGCCACGGGTTCCCTTGCGGTCGACGGGGAAGGCGTTGAAGAACAGCGCGGTCGGCGCGGCCTTCCACCAGGCGTCGAAGAAGTAGTCCGCGGCGGCACCGGCCGAGAGGTACTGCGAGAGGCGACGCGGCAGCGAACCGATGATCAGTGGCGCGTCGAAATGGCTGGAGTGGTTGGCGACCGCGATGAAGGCGCCCTCCAGGTCGTCCAGGTTCTGCTTGCCGTGCACGTGCACGTCGAGCAGCCGCCAGATGGCCGGCTTGAGCATCAGCATCTGGGCGCTGCTGCGGGTGGCGGCCAGCGAACGGGAGCGGTAGCGGGCCCGCTCGCCGCCGGGGAAGTGGGGAAACTCGATGCGGGGCATCTTCAGTCGCCTTTCATGACCGGGAGCCGGGCTCTGGTCCTGGGGTCCGGGGGTCATTTCTTGTGCCTGCTCCTGGCCAGACGGCCCGACAGCAGGCGCACTACCGGCGGTGCCACCGGCAGGCTGGCCAGGAAGATGGCCGCCTTCCACTTGGCCGTGGGGATCGAGATGGTGCGTCCCTTCTCGGCGTCGGCCAGCGCCTCGCGCACCAGGACGTCGGGATCCACCCAGACGAAGCCGGGCAGGTTGTCGGTGCTGGCGCCGGCGCGCTGGTGGAACTCGGTGTGCACCCACCCGGGGCACAGGGCAGTCGCGGTGACGCCGGTGCCCTCCAGCTCGATGGCCAGCGCGACGGTGAAGCTGCGCACCCAGGCCTTGATGGCCGAGTAGTTGCCGCTGAAGATCCAGGCGCTGGTGGAGGAGACGTTGATGATGTGGCCGTGGCCGCGGGCCTTCATCGCGCGCCCGGCGGCGGCCGAGAGCTCCAGCACCGCGAAGGTCATCAGGTCCATCGCGCGACGCTGCGTCGGCAGGGCTTCCTTGTCGAGGATCTTGGCGTGCAGGCCGAAGCCGGCATTGTTCACCACCAGGTCGAGCGGATGGGCGGGGTCCTCGATCCAGTCCGCGATGCGTGTGACGTCCTCGGCCAGTGACAGGTCCGCCGTGAGGCAGGTGACCGTCACGCCGTGGATCTTTTCCATCTCGGCGGCCAGGGCCGTCATCCGCTCGGTGTCGCGGGCCACCACCACCACGTCGTCGCCGCGGGCGGCCAGTGCACGGACGAAGGCGTTGCCGATTCCCGAGGTTCCGCCGGTGACCAGAGCTGTTGCCATGCCTACAAACCTACGGCACTGTGGCGCCAGCCGTCGTCGTCGACGCCGGGCTCCAGGCCTCGACGCCAGGCGGTCGGCGCCCGCGAAGGCCTGCGGGGCAACTAGGATCGGGCAGGTCCGCACCCCGTCAGGAGTTCCCATGTCCGACCGTCGCCTGTTCGTTGTCCTCGCCCTCGCGCCCCTGTTCGCGCTCACCGGCTGTGGCGGTGACCAGGCCCCGAAGGCCGCGGACAGCCCTGCCGTCGAGGCCAGTGCGGCCTCCGAGGCGCCCGCCTCGCCCGTCGAGAGCGCGCTGCCCGAGGCTGCCGCCGTCGAGAGCGCCTCCGCCAGCCCGTCGGCCAGCCCCAGCGCCTCCGCCTCGGCCGCGGCACCCAGCGTCCGGCCCTCTGCAGCCGTGCCGAAGGATGCCAAGAAGTTCGCCACCGCCAAGCTTCCCGCCAAGGTCAAGGGCTACACCGGCCAGGTCGCCGAGCCCACCGACGGCACCAGCAATGGCATGTACACCGGCAAGAGCCAGGACGACATGCTGATGGCGACCCTCTCGCCCAGCCTCGACTTCACCCGCGTCGTCTCCGCCCTCGACAAGCCCACCACCACCGGGCGCAGCACCTGTGGCACGGCCAACGGCGTGGTCAGCTGCTTCGCCCAGCTCGACGGTGGAGTGCTGTGGGTGCAGGGCTCCAACAAGTCCACCGTCGACGGACTGGCCGCAGTGAGCAACGAGCTCTACGCCAGCTTCACGTAGTGGCGCCGGCTGGCCGGTTGCCGTGACGGCCGGTCAGCGCAGCCGGGTGTCCAGCTCGAAGGAGTCGCCCCGGTAGGAGTGCTCCCCGTACTCCAGGCCCCTGCCCTCGGCGTCGAAGCTGGTCCACTGCACCGTCAGCACCGCGTCGACGGCGGCCAGTGCCAGCAGGTGGCGCTCCCGGCTGGTGGCCAAGCGCGCCCGGATCCGCTGGTGGGCCTCGGCCTTGTGCATGCCGCGGCCGGCCAGCACGTCGTAGAGGCCGTGGTCGACGAAGTCCTCGGCCCGTACGTCGGTCAGGCTCGGCGGCAGCCAGGAGCGCAGCACCACCAGCGGGACCCCGTCGCTGTAGCGCAGGCGTTCCAGGTAGACCAGCGGGGTCTCGGGGGAGAGCCCCAGTGCCTCGGCCGCGATGGGGTGCGGGCGGGAGGCCTGCAGGCGCAGCACCTGGGTGCGCGGTTCGCGGCCGCTGGCCCGCAGCTCGTCGAACAGTGTGGTCAGGCCGTCGCGCTTGTGCACCACCTGGCTGGTGACGTGCGTGCCCACCCCGCGGCGGCGCACCAGCAGGCCCTGGCGGACCAGCTCGTTCATGGCCTTGCGGATGGTGGGACGGCTCAGGCGCAGGCGGGCGACCAGGGCGAGCTCGTTCTCGAAGGGGTCACCGGGCTTGAGTGCCCCGCTGCGGATGGCGTCGGCCCACTGCTCGGCGAGCTGGTGGTAGAGCGGCACGGGGCTCGTGCGGTCCACCACCACCGGGAGGGTCGTGGGCATGGGGACAAGCTAGCAGCAGGGTGTGAGGACGGTGGGCGCTGTAGGGTGACAATGTTCGACTTTGTCACCCCATCCGGGTGATTCCCTGTGACTGGTCGTCGACGACCCTCTGGAGGTCCCCGTGAACCCACGCCCCATTCCCGCCGTGCTGGCCGCCCTCGTGCTGCTCGCCTCCGGCTGTTCCGCCACCGGAGGCCGCGCCGCCGCCGAACGCTCCGCCTCCGCGGGCGGCTGCACCAGCACGACGATGACCGTCACCATGGTCACCCACTCGGCCCCCGGTGACGACTTCTGGGACCTCGTGCGCAAGGGGGCCGAGGACGCCGCCAGGAAGGACTGCATCAAGCTCGAGTACCAGGCCCACCCCGAGGGCGCCGAGCAGGCTGCCCTGGTCAACGCCGCCGTCGACAAGGGCGTCGACGGCATCGCCACCACCCTGTCCAAGCCCGACCAGATGTCTGGCGCCGTGCGCAATGCCGTCAAGGCAGGGATCCCGGTCGCCGCCATGAACGGCGGCGTCGACCAGTGGCAGAGGATGGGGGCCATCGGCTTCTTCGGCCAGGAGGACCGCGTCGCCGGCCAGAAGACCGGCGAGAAGCTCAAGACCGAGGGCGCCAGGAAGGTGCTGTGCATCCTGCACGAGCAGGGCAATGTGGGCAACGAGTCGCGCTGCGCCGGCGTCAAGGAGGTGCTGCCCAGCACCCAGACGCTCTACGTGACCGGCACCGACATCGCCGACGTACAGACCAAGGTGACCGCCAAGCTCCAGGAGGACAAGGAGATCGACACCGTCCTGGGGCTCAAGGCCTCGGTGGCGCTGACCGCGGTCAGTTCGGTCAAGGAGGCCGGCTCGAAGGCGAAGGTGGCCACCTTCGACACCAATGCCGAACTGGTCAAGGCCATCAAGGACGGCTCCATCAGCTTCGCCGTCGACCAGCAGCCCTACCTGCAGGGCTACCTGGCCGTCGATGCCCTGTGGCTGCACAAGACCAATGGCAACACCATCGGTGGCGGCAATCCCGTCTTCACCGGGCCGGCCTTCGTCGACAGGTCCAATGCCGACCAGATCGAGGCCTTCGCCAAGGCAGGAAAGCGATGAGCGGCTCCAGCGTCGTCGCCGCGGCCGGCGACGACCGCACCCGGCAACGCTCCCTGGTCACCCGGCTGCTGGTGCGCCCCGAGATCGGCTCGGTGGTGGCGGGCCTGGCGATCATGGCCTTCTTCCTGGCCGTGGCCCCGAGCTTCCGCAACCTCGACAACGTGGGCACGATCCTCTACCAGGCCTCGACCATCGGCATGATGGCGGTGCCGATCGCGATGCTGCTGATCGGCGGCGAATACGACCTGTCCGCGGGCGTGCTGGTGACCACGGCCGGCCTGGCCGCTGCCCTGCTCACCTGGTGGTTCAACCTGCACGTCTGGTTCGGGGTGCTGCTCGCCCTGCTGGTGACCCTGGCGGTCGCCCTGGTCAACGGCCTGCTGCTGGTGCGCACCCAGCTGCCCAGCTTCCTGACCAGCCTCAGCATGTTCTTCGTCCTGCAGGGCGTGAACCTCGGCATCACCCGTCTGGTCAGCGGCAATGTCTCCTCACGGGCCATCGACGACATGGCCGGCTGGAACTCCGCACGGGCCGTCTTCGCCTCGCAGTGGACCCTGCAGCTGGGCAGCCATGCCGTCGTGCTGCGCGTCACCCTGCTCTACTGGCTGCTGCTGACGCTGCTGGGGGCGTGGATCATGCTGCGCACCCGCCAGGGCAACTGGGTGCTGGCCGTGGGTGGCGACGAGTCCGCCGCCCGCGCCTCCGGTGTGCCGGTGCGACGCACCAAGGTGGCGCTCTACCTGTTCGTCGGCTTCTGTGCCTGGCTGTCGGGCATGCACCTGCTCTTCGGCTACGGCGTGGTGCAGTCCGGCGAGGGCGTGGGCAAGGAGTTCATCTTCATCATCGCCGCGGTGATCGGCGGCTGCCTCACCACGGGCGGTTTCGGTTCGGTGGTCGGCGCCTCCATCGGCGCCCTGATCTACGGCATGACCCAGCTGGGCATCAACTATGCCGGCTGGAATCCCGACTGGTTCAAGACCTTCCTCGGCGTGATGCTGCTGGCCTCCACGCTGCTGAACGTCTGGCTCAAGCGAAAGGCGGAACGTCGATGAACGCGGTTTCGAGCGGCCTCCCCACCCCGGAGCCTCCCGCGGCCAACCACCCTCGCTCGTCCCTCGCTCGGGGGCCAGTCCCATCCACGGCCCCGGGAGGCTCCCGTGGTGGGGAGAGCCCGATCCTCGAGCTTCGTGGGGCCGGCAAGAGCTACGGGAACGTCGAGGCGCTGCGCGGGGTGAACCTGGTGGCGCGGGGCGGTGAGGTCACCTGCGTGCTGGGCGACAACGGCGCCGGCAAGTCGACGCTGATCAAGATCATCGCGGGCCTGCACGCCCACAGCTCCGGCGAGCTGCTCGTCGACGGGCAACCGACGCGCTTCGAGTCACCCCGCGACGCGCAGGACGTCGGGATCGCCACCGTCTACCAGGACCTGGCGCTGGCGCCGCTGATGGCGGTGTGGCGCAACTTCTTCCTGGGCAACGAGATCACCCGCAAGCCCTTCGGCCGGCTCGACATCGCCCGGATGAAGCAGGTCAGCGGTGAGGCGCTGGAGCGGATGGGCATCGTCATCCCGGACCTCGAGACGCCCGTCGGCTCGCTCTCGGGCGGCCAGCGCCAGTGCGTCGCGATCGCCCGGGCCGTGCACTTCGGTGCCAAGGTGCTGGTGCTCGACGAGCCCACCGCGGCACTGGGCGTGAAGCAGTCCGGCGTCGTGCTGAAGTACATCGCACGCGCTCGGGAGGCCGGTGTGGCGGTCATCTTCATCACCCACAACCCGAACCATGCCTGGCTGGTGGGCGACCACTTCGTCGTGCTGAAACTGGGACGGGTCAGCCTGGACGGCACCAAACAGACCATCACCCTCGACCAGCTGACCGCCGAGATGGCCGGCGGTGCCGAGCTGGAGGCGCTGGCGCACGAGCTGCACGCCTGAGGCTCAGCCCTCACGTCGGTCCTCGACGGGCGCATCGGTCCACTCGACCACCTCGTCCAGGCTGACGCCGGGGGCCAGCTCGATCAGGGTGAAGGCCTCGCCCGTGACATCGAAGACGCCCAGGTCGGTCGCACCACCCCTGCCCTTGATCATGGCGCCCGGCACCGCCTCACTTGAGCAGGTCGCCGGACTCGAGGGACGGTCCCGAGAACCGCACAAAGGGTTCGACGCCCCGGCTGCGGCACACTGGCCAGATGCGTGTGCCAGACCTCTACCGACGTCTCTTCTGGCCCGTCTATGCCCCCTCGATCCTGTTCGGCGTCGCCGCAGGGTCGACCGTCCCGGTGCAGGTGCTCGCCGCCATGCACCTGGGTGCCTCGGCGGCGCTCGCGGCACTGGTGGTGGCCGTCGTCGGTCTGGTCCAGCTGGTCACGACGGTGCACTCCGGTCGTCTGATCGACCGCCTGGGCGACCGGCCCGCGATGCTGCTGGCCACGGTGGTGGCCGGTGCGCTGGAACTCGGCTCGGTCGCCGCACTGCTCTGGGACGGTCATGGTGCGCTGGCGCTGTTCATCGCCACCAGCCTGCTGCGCGCCCCGGTGGTGAACATCTGGAGCCTCGCCCGCCAGGCCTTCACCGCCGAGCGGGTCAGCGCCCACGAGGTCGGACGTGCCATGACCGGCCTGGGTGGCACCATGCGGATCGGCAACCTCATCGGGCCCCTGCTCGGCGGCGTGCTGCTCGTGTGGTGGCCGTTGTGGTCGGTCTACCTGCTCAGCGTCAGCTGCGCCGCGCTGGCGCTGGTGGTGCTCTACATCCCTGCGTTGGGCGGACAGCTGGAGGCTCCCGCGCTACGCCCGAACAGCGATCAAGGCCCGGTGACCGTATCGGCGCCCGGGCCCTCCCCGGCCGCACCGGGCAGGCGCCAGCCCCTCGGCGTCGACTGGTCGCGGGTGGTGCTCGCCGGCATGGCCATCACCTGCCTGCAGGTGGCCCGCGCCTCCCAACCCGTGGTGGTGCAGCTGTGGGGAGTCCACATCGGCATGCCCAGCTCCCACATCTCCTTGGTGGTCGCCCTTGGTGCCGCCGTCGAGGTGGTCCTGATGTTCCCCGGCGGTTACCTCAAGGACCGTCTGGGACGCGCGATCATCCTGGTGACCTGCCTGGTGGTCTATGGCCTCGGATTCCTGCTCATGGTGCCGCTCACCCACTGGGTGGGAGTGCCGGGCATGGTGCTCGCGGTGGTCGTGATGGCCCTGGGCAATGGGCTCGGGGCCGGGGTGAACATGACCATCGGGGCCGACCTCAGCCCGGCCGTCGGGCGCGCGCGTTTCCTGGGGGTCTGGGCCCTGTTCAGCAATGTCGGCGGGCTCGGCGGACCCTTGCTGATCTCGGGACTGGTGAAGACGGCCTCTGTCCCTGCTGCCGTCGCAGCTGTCGGCGTCGTCGCCGTCGCAGGTGCGGTGTGGATGGCGTCCACCGCGTCGCGCGTGGCGCTGCCCGCGGGAGTGCGTCGTTCGTCGGATGGCTGAGGCCCAGACGTGCGACGGGGCGCCCACCACGTGGTGGGCGCCCCGCCGTGACGTGTCGGGAGTTCAGGCGCCGATGGCCTTGATCGTCTCGCGCACCATCGCCAGCTCCTCATTGGTGGGGATCACCAGGATCTCGACCTTGGACTCCGGCGTGGAGATGCGGCGCGGCTGCTTGGAGCGGATCGCATTGGCCTGTTCGTCGAGCACGGCACCGAAGTAGCCGAGCTTGTCGACGACCATCTTGCGCACGTCGGAGGCGTTCTCGCCCACGCCGGCGGTGAAGGTGATGGCGTCGATGCCGCCCAGGTGGGCGATGTAGTTGCCGATGTAGCCCACCAAGCGGTGCACGTAGACGTCCATGCCGAGCTTTGCGTCCTCGTCCCCGGCCGCGATCAGGGCCGAGATGTCGCGCATGTCGGTCTTGCCGGTCAGTCCGAGCATGCCCGAGCGCTTGTTCAGCAGGGTGTCGATGTCGGCGACGTCCAGGTTCAGCTGCCGTCCCAGGTAGGCGTGCAGGCCGGGGTCGACGTCACCCGAACGGGTGCCCATCACCAGGCCCTGCAGTGGCGTGAGGCCCATCGTCGTCTCGATCGGGTGGCCACCGTCGATGGCCGACAGCGAGGCGCCATTGCCCAGGTGGCAGACGATCTGCTTGATCTCGCAGATGTCACGGCCCAGGAACTCGGCCACCCGGCCGCTGACGTACTGGTGCGAGGTTCCGTGGAAGCCGTAGCGGCGGATGCTGTGCTGCTTGGCCAACTGGCGGTCAATCGCGTAGGTGTAGGACTCGGGCGGCAGGTTGGAGAAGAAGGCGGTGTCGAAGACGGCCACGTGCGGCACCGAGGGCAGGATCTCCATGGCGGCACGGATGCCTGAGATTCCCGGCGGGTTGTGCAGCGGGGCCAGCCCGGACAGGTCCACCAGCTTCTGGATGACGGCGGAGTCGATGACGGTGGTGGAGTTGAACTCCTCGCCACCATGGACGGTGCGGTGACCCACGGCGACGGCGTCGCGGATCTCGGGACCGTGGCGGTGGAACATCTTGACGACGGCGGCGATGGCCTCGGTGTGGCTGGGGAAGTAGGTCTCGTCGTGGAATTCCTCGCCTCCGACCTCGTGGTCGATCGTCCCGGGCGTCGGATCCCCGACCTTCTGCACCAGGCCAACGGCCATCACGCTCTCGGTGGTGGCGTCGATCATCTGGTACTTGATGCTGGACGAACCACAGTTCAGCAGCAGGATGGGCTTCGGCATGCTGCCAGCCTAGTGTGCGGCACAGAGGCATGTTCACCCGGTCGGCCAGTTCTGGGGCGGGACCGTCTGCTCGTCCTGTGGCACGAGCAGGAGCGCAGAGAAGCCCCCGGGCCTAGCGTGGGGGAAGCGGCGCAGAACGGCCTGCGCCACCGTCCAGAGGAGTCCGTCGTGGCCACGCACCGCACGAGCGCCCGGGAATTCGTCGACCTGGTGGTCGACGAGGGCACCTTCCATTCGTGGAACCGTCCCGCCCCCGCACCCGCCGACCCGGTCTATGCCGCCGAGCTGGCGCAGGCCCGGGAGAGGTCCGGCCTGGACGAGGCGGTGCTCACCGGGCGGGCCAGCCTCGACGGCCACGAGGTGGTGCTGGTGGTGGGGGAGTTCGCCTTCCTCGGCGGCTCGGTGGGCCATGCCACCAGCGACCTGGTGCTGCGGGCCGTCACCCGCGCCACCGACGCGCGGCTGCCGCTGCTGGTGGCCCCCTGCTCGGGCGGCACCCGGATGCAGGAGGGCACCGCCGCCTTCGTGCAGATGGTCAAGATCGCCCACGCCGTGCAGACCCACCGACGGGCCGCACTGCCCTACCTGGTGCACCTGCGCCATCCCACCACCGGCGGGGTGCTGGCCAGCTGGGGCTCGCTGGGGCAGTACACCACGGCCGAGCCGGGGGCGCTGGTGGGTTTCCTGGGGCCGCGCGCCCAGCAGGCCATCACCGGGGAGCAGTTGCCCGAGGGGGTGCAGCGTGCCGAGAACCTGCAGTCCCGGGGCATCGTCGACGCGGTGGTCCCCGACGCACAGCTGCGCGGCGTCTGGGCGCGGCTGCTGGCCGCCCTGGGCACGCCGGCGGTCGAGGCCCCCAGCATCGACCGGGAGGACAGCACGCTCGCCGTCGCGGCAGACTCGTGGGAGGCCGTGCAGGCCAGCCGGCAAGACCAGCGCCCCGGCCTGGCCGAGCTGGTGCACTGGCAGGCATCCGACGTGGTGTGGTTCTCCGGGGCCGGCGACGGCACGGTGGACGGGGCGGTGCGAGCCGGTCTCGCGCGGATTGCGGGACGCAGCGTGGTGCTGGTGGGCCATGACCGCACCGTGCCCGTCGAGGAACGAGCCGTCACACCGGCAGGCCTGCGCCTGGCGCAGCGTGCCTACCGCCTGGCCGCCGAGCTGGGACTGGCGGTGGTCAACGTCATCGACACACCCGGAGCGGCGCTCTCGCAGCAGGCCGAGGAGGGTGCGCTGGCGGCCGAGATCGCCCGCACCCTGGGGCTGCTGGCCGACCTGGAGGTGCCGACGGTCTCGGTGCTGCTCGGCCAGGGCGGGGGAGGGGCCGCGCTGGCGCTGCTGCCGGCCGACCGCACCCTGTGTGCCGCCAATGGCTGGCTCGCACCGTTGCCGCCCGAGGGGGCCAGCGCCATCCTGCACCGCGACGGCTCCCGCGCCGACGAGATGGCCCGACGGCACCGGCTCTCGGCCGCCGACCTGCATGCCGACGGGGTGGTGCACGAGGTGCTGGGCGAGCCCTCGCCGATGGACGGCGAGGTCTTCAGCGCCGTGGTGACCGAGGCCGTCGGCCGTCACCTGGCCGAGCTGGAGGCGCTGGAGCCCGCCCTTCGGCTGGAGCTGCGCCACGAGCGCTTCCGCCTGCTGGGCTGAGCAGCCAGGGTCAGTACTGGGTCCCGCCCATGCGCTGGGCCTGCTGCTGCAGTCGCATGATGCGGTCGGCCGTCGGGGGATGGGTGGTGAACAGCTGGCGCACGTTCAGGCCCCCGAAGGGGTTGGCGATCATCATGTGGCTGGCATTGGCCAGCTGACGGGTGGGCTGCAGCGGAGCCATCTCCACGCCGCGCTCGATCTTGGCCAGGGCACTGGCCAGGGCCAGCGGGTCACCGGTGAGCTCGGAGCCGTCCTCGTCGGCGTCGAACTCGCGGGTGCGGCTGATCGACATCTGGATCACCGAGGCGGCCAGGGGAGCCACCAGTGCGGCCACCAGCACCCCGAGGCCGGAGCCGCGGTTCTCGTCGCTGCGTCCGCCGGAGAACATGGCGCCGAAGCTGAGCATCTGGCCCACCGAGCTGATCACACCGGCGATGGCGGCGGCCACCGAGCTGGTGAGGATGTCGCGGTTGTAGACGTGCATCAGCTCGTGGCCGAGCACGGCGCGCAGCTCGCGCTCGTCGAGCAGCTGCAGAATTCCCTGCGTGCAGCAGACGGCCGCGTGCTGCGGGTTGCGTCCGGTGGCGAAGGCATTGGGGCTGGCCGTCGGGCTCATGAACAGCCGTGGCATCGGCTGCCCTGCCTTGCCGGAGAGCTCCTCGACGATGCGGTACATCTCGGGTGCCTGCTCGCGGCTGACCGGCTGGGCCCCCATCGCGCGGATCGCCAACTTGTCGGAATTCCAGTAGCTGTAGAAGGTGGTGGCCACACCCATCAGGGCGAAGATCCAGATGAAGCTGGAGTTGTTGGTGAACGTGGCCATCGCGCCGCCGACCAGCAGCAGCAGGCCGAAGATGCCGCCGAACAGGGCCGCGGTCTTCAGTCCGTTGAAGTGCTTGTGCATGTCTCCCAGAACACCATGGCGCGCCAAATCCTTCCGTGAGGCCGGGCCCGGATGCCAAGGGGGACAGGGGGGCAGGAATGCCACGAGGGGCCGCCCGGAT
This sequence comes from Luteococcus sediminum, assembly GCF_054783495.1. NCBI lineage: Bacteria > Bacillati > Actinomycetota > Actinomycetes > Propionibacteriales > Propionibacteriaceae > Luteococcus > Luteococcus sediminum. Next base: position 17,368 of record NZ_BAAGQL010000022.1, read on the forward strand.
CGGACGGCCCCTCGTGGGGTGGTGCGTGATGGCTCAGAGCTCGCGCAGCGGCGATCCTGCGCCGGCCGGACGCTCCTGCGCCTGGATGGCGGTGATGGCGACGGTGTTGACGATGTCGTCCACGAGGGCACCACGCGAGAGGTCGTTGACCGCGCAGTTGAGGCCCTGCAGCACCGGCCCGACGGCCAGGGCACCGGAGGTGCGCTGGACTGCCTTGTAGGTGGTGTTGCCGGTGTTCAGGTCGGGGAAGATCAGCACCGTGGCGCGTCCTGCCACCTCGGAGCCGGGCATCTTCTTGTTGCCGGTGGCGGGGTCGACCGCGGCGTCGAACTGGATCGGTCCCTCGACGAGCAGCTCCGGGTCCTTCTCGCGCACGATCCGGGTGGCCTCGCGCACCGCGTCGACGTCCGGGCCGGAGCCCGACTCGCCGGTGGAGTAGGAGATCATCGCCACGCGCGGCTCGATGCCGAAGGCCTTGGCCGTCTGCGCCGAGCTGATGGCGATGTCGGCCAGCTGGTCCGGGTTCGGGTTCGGGTTCACGGCACAGTCGCCGTAGACGACGACCTTGTCGGGCATGCACATCAGGAAGGAGCTCGAGACGACGTTGACGCCCGGCTTGGTCTTGATGAACTCCAGGCTCGGACGGATCGTGTTGGCGGTGGTGTTCACCGCACCCGAGACCATGCCGTCGGCCATGCCGAAGTGCACCATCATCGTGCCGAAGTAGGACAGGTCGGCCATCCGCTCCTTCGCCTGCTCGAAGGTGACACCCTTCTTGGCGCGCAGGCGGGCGTACTCGGTGGCGAACTTGTTGAGCAGCTCGTCGTCGGAGGGGTTGACGATCTTGGCGGCCGACAGGTTGATGTCGAGCTTGCGGGCCCGCTGGTTGATCTCCAGCGAGTCGCCCAGCAGGACGATGTGGGCCACATTGCGCTCCAGGATCTCCGCGGCGGAGAGCAGGATGCGGTCGTCGGAGGCCTCCGGCAGCACGATGGTGCGCATGTCGTGGCGGGCCTGGTTCATCAGCTGGTTCTCGAACATGCGCGGGGTGCGCAGCTCGCTGGGGTGACGATCCAGCGAGTCGAGCAGCTGGGCCGCGTTGATGTTGTCGGTGAACAGTCGGCGCGACAGGTCCATCTTGCGCGGGGAGCTGGTGCGGGTGCCCTCGAGGCGTGCCAGGCGCTCGGCGGCCGCCAGCGTGGTCACCGTGGTGTAGGCGATGGGCAGGCGCTGGTCGATGGTCTGCAGCAGCTCGCGGATGCTCTCGGGAACCTCGTAGCCGCCGGTCAGGATGATGGCGGCCAGGTCGGGGAAGTCGTTCGAGACGTGGGCGGCCACCAGACCGGGCAGCAGGTCGGTGCGGTCGGCCGGGACGACGACCGTCTGGTCCTTCTCGAGGCGCTTGAGCAGGTTCGGCAGGGTCATGCCGGCCACCAGGATGCCCAGCGACTCCTTGCCCAGCTCACGGCTGCTGCCGCTCCACATCGTGGCCTGGAGGGCCTCCACCTGCATCTCCACTGTGGGCGCGGCCAGCTGGCTGGTCTCGGGCAGGACGCCGGTGACCAGGTCGGGGCGCAGGCCGGCCAGCGCGATGCGTGCCTCGTCGGCCAGCTTCGGGTCGACGCGGGTGGCGATGACGCCGAAGATCGAGTTGTGCGAGGCGGTGAACTCCTTGAGGCCCACCTCGGCGGAGCGCTTCACCTCGTCGACGGTGCGGTTCTTGCCGCGCACGGCCAGCAGCACCGGGGCGTTGAGGTTGGCGGCGACGCGGGCGTTGAAGTTCATCTCGATGGGGGCCGAGACGTCGGCGTGGTCGGAGCCCACGATCACCAGCGCGTCGTACTTGTCGCGCAGCTGGTCGTAGCGCTCGACGATCGTCGACATGGCCTGGTCGGGATCCTCGGCCAGTTCGGCGTAGCTGATACCGATGGCATCGTCGTACGACTGGGGCACGGCCTTCTGGGCCACCAGCGTGCGGGTGACGATGTCGTCATCGGCGTGCTTGACCAGCGGGCGGAAGACCCCGACGGACTTCACGGAGCGGGCAAAGGCTTCGACGAGTCCAAGAGCGATCGTGCTCTTGCCGACTCCACCTTCAGAGGACGCGATATAAACGGCTTTGGTCACGTCCCGAGACTATCCCCTCGCACCGCCGCCCCCAACCGCGGGAGCCACACTTGTCGCGGTGGTCCGTCCTCACCGGGGGGCGGCGCCGGGCATGCCGTGCTGCACCAGGTGGCCGACCACCAGGCCCGCCACCAGGCACAGGGCGCCTCCGGTGAGCACCAGCCAGTCGGCACCCCGCAGGGCGGCGGTGACGAAGACCAGCAGCAGGCCGGGCGCATAGGCCATCCAGAAGGCGCGCGTGAGGGACTGCTGCCGGGCCGCGGTGCTGCGGTGGGCGGTGACGAAGCGGGCGAAGACGCCGATGCAGATGGCCACCAGCACCAGGCCCAGCACGATCGCCACCGCCGGCACGAAGATCATCCACAGGGCGGCGGCCAGCGCGCCGGCCAACCCGAGCAGGACGAAGTGGAAGGCATACTTGCGGGTGGTTCGGGCGTCGATGGCGCGCACGCCCTCGCTGTCGGCGAGGGTGCCGGTGTTCTGGTTCATGCGTCCAGTCTGGCAAAGATCGCGGCGGGCGATGATTCGCACCCGTGCCCGATGTCGGGGCCGATGGGTAGGCTCGACGCATGATCCAGCTCGGTGCCCACGTCGACCAGACCAACCCGATTGCCGAGGCCGCCGCCATGGGTGCGACGGCCGTCCAGTTCTTCCTGGGCGACCCGCAGGGGTGGAAGGGCCCGAAGATCGCCTATGAGGGCGGCGCCGAAAAGCTGCGGGCCGATGCGCAGGAGGCAGGGGTCGAGCTGTGGATCCACTCGCCCTATGTGATCAACCTGGCGAGCACCAACAACCGCATCCGCATCCCCTCGCGCAAGCTGCTGCAGCAGACCGTGACGACCGCCGCCGAGATCGGCGCCGCAGGGGTCATCGTGCACGGCGGCCACGTCACCAAGGACGACGATCCGGCGGTCGGTTTCGACAACTGGCGCAAGGCGATCGACGGGCTCGACATGGCCTGCCCGGTGCTGATCGAGAACACCGCCGGCGGCCAGAACGCGATGGCCCGCCGTCTGGAGCGCATCGACCAGCTGTGGACGGCGATCTCCACCGCCAAGGGCTTCGAGCAGGTCGGTTTCTGCCTGGACACCTGCCATGCCCACGCCGGCGGCAACGAGCTGGTCGGATTGGTCGAGAAGGTGAAGGCCATCACCGGGCGCATCGACCTGGTGCACTGCAATGACTCCCGCGACGCCTTCGACTCCGGCGCCGACCGCCATGCCGCCCTGGGGCAGGGGCAGGTGGACCCCGAAGGGCTGGTCGAGGTGGTCCGGCTCGCCGGATCGTCGATCATCCTCGAGACCCCCGGCGACGCCGCATCGCACGCCACCGAGATCGACTACCTGAAGGAGAAGCTGGCCTGAGAGCCGCGAGCGCATGACCATCGACGAGAACACCACCGCACCAGCAGCCACAGCAGCACCAGGAGAGGGCTACCACCTGGCCAGGATGCTGGTCGACTCCGCCCAGCGCTTCGACCAGCTGCCCGCCTACCGCACCGAGGCGCCCGACGGCAGCTGGCGGACCACCAGCTACCGCGACTTCCACGCCCAGACCCAGCAGATGGCCTGCGCGTTGGTGGGCATGGGCCTGCACCCGGGGGAGCGGGTGGCGGTCTTCAGCGCGAACCGTCCCGAGTGGTCGATCACCGACTTCGGGACGCTGGCGGCCGGCGGCATCGTCGTGCCCATCTTTGCGGCCTCCAGCGCCCACGAGGTGCGTCATGTGCTCGACGACTCGGGCGCCCGGATCGTCTTCGTCGGCAGCGCGCGCGAGGCGGAGGTGCTCGGACGGGCACTGGCCGGGGCCTCCGAGGCCTTCACCGTCGTCGGCTTCGACGAGATCGACGGGCTGGACTCCTTCGAGCGCGTGATGGCCGGCGCCGACCGGTCGCTCCTGCCCGAGGTGGAGTCCCGCACCGCCGAGGGTTCGGCCAGCGACATCGCGACGATCGTCTACACCTCGGGCACCACCGGTCGCAGCAAGGGCGTGATGCTCACCCATGGCGGCTTCGGGCAGCAGTCCGAGGCGATCGACGACTGCTGGGACTTCCGCCCCGGCGACCAGTCGCTGTGCTTCCTGCCGCTGGCGCACTCCCTGGAGCGGCTGTGGACCTTCCACGTCTACCGCTCTGGCTGCCTCAACACCTACTGCACCGTCCCGAAGCAGGTGGCCCATCTGCTGGCCAAGGCACGCCCCAACCTGCTGGTGAGCGTGCCGATGCTCTTCGAGAAGATCATGGCCGGCGCCAAGGAGCAGGCCTCCAGCCCGGTGGCCGCACGCACCATGCGGTGGGCCCTGCGCGTCGGGGGACAGTGCCAGCGCGCACACCGCAAGGGCAAGCGGCCCCACCTGTGGTGGCGCTCCCAGCTGCCGCTGGCCGACAAGCTGGTGCTGTCGAAGATCCGCGGCGCCGTCGGGGGAAACAAGAAGCTGATGGTCAGTGGCGGGGCGCCGCTGCGCCGCGAGGTGGAGGAGTTCTTCTCCGCCGCGGGAATCCTGCTGGGGCAGGGTTATGGCCTCACCGAGGCGGGCCCGATGATGACCATCTACCGGCCCGATCACTACAAGCTGGGCACCGTCGGCTTCTGCATCAAGGGTGGAGAGCTCGGCATCGGTGCCGGTGGTGAGGTGCTGGTGCGCGGCGGCAGCGTGATGAAGGGCTACTGGAACCAGCCCGAGGCCACCGCCGAGGCCATCGACGCCGACGGCTGGCTCCACACCGGCGACGTCGGCTACGTGGACCCCGACGGTTTCGTCACCATCACCGACCGGATGAAGGACCTGATCGTCACCGCCAATGGCAAGAACGTCGCCCCGCAGGCAGTGGAGGCGGCGCTGATGGCCGATCCGCTCTTCGAGCAGGCTGTCGTGGTGGGTGACGCCCGGCCCTGCCTGGTGGCGATCCTGCAGCCGAGCCCCCAGGGCTGGGAACAGATCGCCGTCGAGCTGGGCCTGGAGGGACTCTCGCCGGAGCAGCTGGCCGTCGAGCCACGGGTGCGTGAGCACCTCAGGGAGCGGGCGGCCGTGCTGACCCAGGACCTGGCGCACCACGAGCAGGTGCGTGACGTCGTGCTCAGCCATGGGCGTATCACGATGGCCAGCGGATTGGTCACCGCCACCATGAAGGTGCGGCGACGTCTTGTGGGCAAGGAATTCGCAACCGAGGTGGCCGAGACCTACCGGGAACTGGCGGAGCGCAGACGACGCAGCTGAGGCTTCGCGGGCCCCTCAGCCGGTGGCGGAATGTGGTGGCTGGCGTGGTGAATGTCGTGATCAGGTGCCACAATCTAGAAGTCCTTCCTACGGAACCGTAGGTTTCACTCCTCCTGGAGGATCGCAATGGAGCATCTCGCCCACATGTTCCGCTCGACCGTCGCCGAGCACGGTCAGCGGCCCGCCACCCGCATCCGCCAGGACGACCACTGGCTGGTGCAGAGCTTCGACGAGCTCGACGCCGCCGTGCGCCGCAGCGCCGCCGCACTGGTCCATGCCGGGGTCAAGGCAGGCGACCGGGTGGCGATTTTTGCCAACAACTGCCCCGAATGGCTGCAGGTCGACTTCGCCTGCATGACCATCGGCGCCATCCCCACCCCGATCTATGCCACCAGCACGCCCGAGCAGATCCGCCACATCATCAACGACTCCGGCGCCAGCTTCGCCTTCGTCGGCGGCCCCTCCGAGGCCGAGCGCTGCCACTCGGCCCGCGACCAGATGCCCAGCCTGCTCGGCATCGTCAGTTTCGAGGCGACCGAGGTGGACCAGGTGCGCAGCCTCGCCGACTTCGACGCGCTGGAGGGGGCCGACCTCGACGCGCTGACCGAGGAGGTGGAGCGCCGCTTCGCCGCCGTCCGCCCCGAGGACCTGGCCCGCATCATCTACACCTCCGGGACCACGGGCGATCCCAAGGGTGTGATGCTCGAGCACAAGGCCGTGATGGCCCAGAGCGCTGCGCTACGCAAGGGCCTGCCGATCACGCCCGAGGACCACTCGCTGTCCTTCCTGCCCTTCTCGCACGCCTTCGAGTTCGCCTTCACCATGCTGAACCTGGAGTGTGGCGCGATGGTGACGTGCGTTCCCAATGCCAAGGACGTGGCCGACCAGCTGGTGCTGGCCAAGCCGACCCTGATCGCCAGCGTCCCCAAGCTCTACGAGAAGGTCTACGCCACCGCCCACGCCAAGGTGGCCGACGACCCTGTGCGCAAGCGCATCTTCGACTGGGCCCTGAGGGTGGGCGGCCAGTGCCAGCGCGCCCACCGCAAGGGCAAGCAGCCCAACCTCTACTGGCGTTCCCAGCTGCCGCTGGCCGACAAGCTGGTGCTGTCCAGCATCCGCGAGGCGATGGGTGGCAACAAGACCGTCATGGCCTGTGGCGGGGCGCCGCTGCGCATCCAGGTGGAAGAGTTCTTCTCGGCTGCCGGGCTGCTGATCCTGCAGGGCTACGGCCTGACCGAGGCCTCTCCGCTGGTGAGCTTCAACCAGCCGACCGGTTTTCGTTTTGGCACCTGCGGCCCCGTGATGGACGGCGGCGAGATCGGCATCGGCGAGGGCGGTGAGATCCTCTTCCGCGGACCCAACATGATGAAGGGCTACTGGAACCAGCCGGAGGCCACCGCCAAGACCATTGACGAGGACGGCTGGCTGCACACCGGCGACGGAGGCTACGTCGACAATGACGGCTATCTGGTGATCAATGACCGCCTGAAGGACATCATCGTCACCCTCAACGGCAAGAACATCGCCCCGCAGCCCATCGAGGGACTTCTGCTGGCCGATCCGCTGTTCGAGCACGCCGTGCTCCTGGGTGACAACCGGCCCTGCCTCACCCTGCTGGTGAAGCCATCGGCCCCGCACCTGGCCGAGATCGCCGAAAAGCGCGGCATCACCTACACCAGCCCGACCGAGCTGATGGAGAACTCCGAGGTGGTCGAGGAGGTCCGCCAGCGCGTGCAGGCCCTCACCGCGAAGCTGCCCAGTCACGAGCAGATCCGCGACCTGCGCGTCCTGCTCGACGAATTCACCATGGACAATGGCCTGCTCACCCCGACGCTGAAGGTGAAGCGTCGCGAGGTGGAGAAGCGCTTCAGCGAGATGGTCGACGAGATGTACGCCAAGCTGGCCGAGCGTCGCAAGGGGGGCCAGAACAGGTGACCCTGCGGCGGGGTCAGTCCTCGTCGGGGTCGGCCAGGCCGAGCTGGACGTCCTCGGCGTCCTGCTCGGCCTGTTCATCGGCCTCCAGCGCCTCGATCCGGTCCTCGTCGTCCATCCGGCCTGCGGGGCGGAAGTCCACCTCGGCGGCGCGGCAGACGCGCGCGTCGACCTCGGGCAGGTTCGTGGTCCACACCAGGCGGTTGGCCAGTGCCACCAGCTGTTCGGCGGTGAAGTGCAGCTGCTCGTAGGAGCCTTCACGGGTGGTGTGCGCGTCCTCGATCAGCGTGACGTCGTAGCCACGGTGCAGGGCGCCCATCGCTGTGCTGTGCACGCAGGAGTCGCTCTGGGCGCCGGTGATCCACAGGTGGCTGGCGCGGGCACCAGCTCGGGCACGACCTGCCAGCCCGGGCTGGCGGCGTCGAGGCCGCTCTCCTGGTGCCGCACCCAGACCACCGGAGTCCCGGCGATCCTGGCCCGGGCCACCAGGTCGGCGATGGTCTCGACGACCCGGTGCGGCTGCCAGCACCGGGCCATCACGTCCACCTGGACGTCGACGACCAGCAGGGCATCGCCGGTGCGGCTGGTGAAGGTGGTCATGCCGGGCTCCTCGGGTTGGGATGGGCATGATCCTAGAACCTTGCTGAACGGGGTTGTGGCCGGCTCCCCCGAGGGAGCCGGCCACAACCGGTCTATGGTGTGTTGTCGGCCGTGTGGCCGCGCCGGGTCAGGCGGGACGCACGGCGCCCGAGACGGGCATGGTGCCCATCGAGACCTTCTCGACGCTCTTGCCGGGGCGGGGCGCGTGGATGACGTCGCCGTCGCCGACGTAGATGCCGATGTGGCTGCCGCCGTAGAAGATCACCAGGTCGCCGGGCTGCAGGTTGCTGGTGGAGACCTTCTGCAGGCCACCCCACTGCGCGTAGCTGGTGCGCGGGATGCTCACGCCCGCGGCGCGCCAGGCGGCCCGGGTGAGGCCGGAGCAGTCGTAGCCGCCGTTTCCGGTGCCACCGTAGGAGTACGGGGTGCCGAGCTGGGCGTGGGCGAAGTTGACCGCGGCCTGGGCGCTGGAGGAGCTGGGTGCCGAGCTGTTCACCGAGGAGGTGACGCTGCGGGCGCTGCTGGTGGCGGCCAGGGCGCGCACGGTGCTGGCGCTGCTGGAACCCAGGGCGTCGAGGGTGCGGGCGGTCGCGCGGCCGGTCACGGTGATGCCCTTGGAGGCCTGGAAGTCCTCCAGGGCACCCTGGGTGATGGTGCCGAAGTAACCCGTGCGGGGAACCTCGAAGCCAGCCCGGGTGAGCTGGGCCTGCAGCTGGCGAATGGCCTCGCTGCGGTTGCCGAAGACGAGCCCGGAGCGGTCGGGTGCCTTGGTGGCCTTGACGGTGCGGGTCTGCTGAGCGGGGGCCGGCTTGGCCGAAGCGCTGTGCGAGCTGCCGCCGTCGTTGCCGCTGGGCGCGAAGGCCTGTGCGGAGGGAGCGGTCGCCATCAGGGAGCCGCCTCCCAGGGCGACGGCTGCGACGGCGGTGCTGGTGCTGATGCGGAACTTCGACATGGTCTTCCTTTGCTGGCGGGGCCTGGGGTGGGAGAGCCCGCCCGGTGGGGTTGGTCTTTCGGTGTCCGTTGCTGTCGCTGGTGCGACGGAGACCGACACTACGTTTCTAAGAAATTCTCACAAATAGCGAAAAGTCCGACCCGGCCAACACCCGTGCTTCCGGCAGTCGGCCAAATGCCTTGTGGGAATGCGATTCCGACGCCAATTCCGGGTGTTGCCGGGTGATGGAATCGCTCATTTCAAGTGAGCGAAGCTGAGGGGTCCTTGGCAAAGCCTGTGGATCAGCTGTAGCGCCAGCCGGTTCGGGAAGGCCACGAGGGGCACCCGATGACGGGTACCCCTCGTGGCATGGATCGCGGGCCCTGCCCGTCAGGGGTCACTTCTGGACGAAGACCGCCACGGTGCGCGCCGGCACGGTGAAGGAGGAGCTCTTCGCATTGAAGGCCGCCTGCTTGACCACCGGGTCGCTGCCCTTGGCCTGCACCGGGCTCAACTGGTAGCCCTGCGCGCCCGGCACCGTCTGCACGACGGCCTTCGGCGTGGTGTTCCAGACCACCACAAGACCCTTCAGCGCCGGGTCGGCGTCACGTCCGACGGTGTCGTCGATGCGCTGCACCAGCACGCCCTGACGCATCTGCTCGGTGCCCTGGACCGGGTAGGAGACCTTGGCCTTGACCTGCTCGGCCGAGCCCAGGCGGAACAGCGGCGTCGAGAAGCGCAGCTTCAACAGGTCGGCGGCCTGCGCCGAGGCCTGCTGCACCTGTGTCTGGCTGGGCTTGTTCTTCGCGTCGGCGAGCAGGGGCTGCATGAAGCCGTACTTGGCCTCGTTGTCAGCAGCCGGCGGGAGGCCCTTGCCGAAGCCGTTGTCGGCGCCCGTCCAGTCGAGCCGGTTGAACCAGTCACCCGAGTTGTAGGAGTTGCGGTCCAGCGACTTGCTGCGCAGCAGGTCGGCACCGGCGTGCCAGAAGGAGGGCGTCTGCGCCAGCGCCGTGGTCGACAGGCTGACGGTGTTCATCCGCACCCGGTCGTCCACCGACGTGGTCGGCGGCATCTTCATGGTGATCGAGTCCCACAGGGTCTCGTTGTCGTGCGCGTCGACATAGGTGATGACCTCACCGGGCTGGCTGGCATAGCCGGCCGGGGCCCCGTTGTAGTCCACCTCGGAACCCTTGACGACCTTGCCCTCGCTGGTGCGCAGTGCGTAGTCGGACAGGTTTCCTGCCAGGCCCAGCGCCACCAGGTCGGTGTCGTGGGCCAGACTCGCCGGGGCCTGCTCGTTGATCGGAGCCCCATTGGGGTCGGTGGCCTCGCCGGAGCCGAAGCCCTGCTTGCGCGGGTCCTCGTCGAAGGGGCCACCGCCGCGCACGGCATCACGCAGGCGGTCGTTGAAGGTGCCGATGTCGGTCCCGCCCAGCTGGCCCTGCTTGGCCTGGGTGAACAGGGCATTGTCGGCCACCTCGCCGAAGTTCCAGCCCTCGCCGTAGAGGTAGATGGCCTTGCCGTCCACCCCGTCGCGGGCCAGCGTCAGCCGGTCGAGGGCGGCGCGGACGTCGGCCATGTTCTGCACCGAGTGGTGGCCCATCAGGTCATAGCGGAAGCCGTCGACCTTGTAGGCCTTGGCCCACAGCACGGTGGAGTCGACCATCAGCTTGCCCATCATGGCGTGCTCGGTGGCGGTGTTCTGGCAGCAGGTGGAGGTCTGGACCGCACCCTTGGCGTCCAGGCGCTGGTAGTAGCCGGGCACCACCTTGTCGAGCACGCTCTTGGCATCCTGCCCGGCCGCCGGGGTGTGGTTGTAGACCTGGTCGAGCACCACGCGCAAGCCGTCGGCGTGCAGGGCACCCACCATGGTGCGGAACTCGGCGACGCGGTGGCCGCCGTCTGCCGCGCTGGCGGTGGAGGCGTAGCTGCCTTCCGGCGCCAGGTAGTGCAGCGGGTCGTAGCCCCAGTTGTAGCCGTCGGCGTCGGCGATCTTCTTGATGCAGGCCTGCTGCTCCTTCGAGTCGGCCGGGTAGGAGTCCAGGTCGCAGGGCGGCGTGGCCTGCTTGGCCTCGTCCTCCTCGATCGTGGCGATGTCGAAGGTGGGCAGCAGGTGCACCGTGTTCAGGCCCGCCTTCGCGAGGCTGCGCAGGTGCTTGGTTCCATCGCCACTGCTGGCGAAGGCCTTGTAGGAGCCGCGGTCGGCGGCCGGCACCGTCTGGTCACCGATCGAGAAGTCGCGCACGTGCAGCTCGTAGATGGTCGAGTCGACGCTCTGGGCGAGCTTCGGCGAGGCCGTGCTCGTCCACTGCTGCGGCTTCCACTTCTTGCTGGACAGGTCGACGGCCACCGAGCGCGTGGAGTTCAGGGTCAGCGCCACCGAGTAGGGATCGGTCACCAGGTTGGTGACCACCTTCTGCTCCGACGGAGCGAAGACCTTCACCTCGTAGAGGTAGCGGACGTTCTCCAAGCTCCGGCTGGTCACGGCCTGCCAGGTGCCCGAGGCATCCTTGGTCATCCGGGTGCGGGTGGCCTTCGACGCGTCCTGGTCGGGCGAACCCGCCGGCCAGGTCAGCAGGGTCACCTGCTGGGCGGTGGGGGCCCAGAGCTGGAAGCTGATCCCGGCACTGGTGAAGGTGGCGCCGAGCGTCTTGTCCTTGGCCTTGGCGGCGTACAGGTCGTCGAGCACCTTGGGGACCTGCACCCCGGTGGCATCCATCACCTGGCCGAGGTCGTCGTACTGGGCGACGGCCACCTGCCCGGTGAGGATCCTGCCGGCCTCGCGCACGGCCCGACGGTCGAGCTGCAGGGCCAGGTAGCCCTTCAGCTCGGGATGGGCCGCGAGCTGCTCGGCGGGGATGCCGGCCGGGTCGAGGGTCAGCTCGGCCTGCTGCGCGTCGGCGCCGGTGAGCGTCTCGGCATCGACGGCCAGGGCGCCGGTGGGCGACCAGTGCAGGCGCCAGTCGAGCGTCGACGGGTCGACGCCGGCGGGCACGGAGCTGGCGGGCCAGGCGATGGTGTCGCGGTCGAGCCAGATGGCCTTGGCGGCCTTCAGGTCGGGGGCGGCACCAGCCTTCGAGGCGCTGACGGTGGTCTTGTGCGTCGCCAGCTCGTAGCTGATCGTCATGACGGTGCCGTCGGCGGGCACGGCCATGGTGATGTTGTTGCCGTCCTTGGCGCCGCCGTCACCGTAGTTCTCGTCCCACGACAGGCCGTGGGCGATCTTGAAGTCGTAGTTGCCGGTCGGGATGGCCGCCGAGCTCCAGGTGTAGGTGCCGTCGCCGTCGGGATCGGTGAGCCACGGCCTCATGCAGTCCGGGGACCAGTCGGCGGCGCAGCCGAGCTTGGCCTGGAAGGAACCGGCCGCGGTGATGATCGGGCCCTCGGCGTCGCTGGTGGCGTAGTGACGGGCATGGTCGTAGTAGAAGGTGACCGTGCCGGGGCTGGTGTAGGTGAGGTTGGAGCCGCCTGCGGCACCGCCGGCGCCGTAGTTCTCGTCCCAGCCCTTGTCGATCGCGGCCTTGTAGGAGTGCTCGGCGGCCGGCACCTGGAAGGTCCCCTTCCACACCTGGTCCTTGGCGTCGAGCGTGAGCTGCGCCTGCTCACAGGCAGGCTGCCAGTCCTCGGAGCATCCCATCTCGGAGTTGTGGCTGCCCGGCACCGAGACGGCATCGGGCTGGGTCACGGGGCCGACGTCGCCGGTGGCAGGGTCGGCCGCCTTCTTCGGGGTGCCCACCTGCGCGTAGGTGCTGGTGGCGGAGACATTGCCCGAGGAGTCCTTCACGACGGCGCGGTACTCCACCAGCTGGCCCTTGGGCAGCGAGGAGGTGTCGGCGAAGACCCGGTAGGGGGCGTTGTCGTCGGTGCCCAGGGCGCGGAAGTCCTGGGTGCCGACCGGACGCCAGGCGAAGCTCACCTGGGCGAAGGTGTTCTCGGGCACCGAGGCGGCCACCTCGGTCCGGCCACCGACGACGGCACCGGCGGTGGGTGCCTTGAACTGGACGGCCGGGGCGGCGTCGCGGCCGGCGAAGGGCTCGACAGCCTTCCAGACGCTCACCGACAGGGCCGGGACCGTGACGCTGACGCGGGTGTCGCGGCCCGACTTCAGCACGGTGCTGGTGCCCAGCAGGGGCTTGTGGGCGACATTGCTGCCGTAGGTCTGGAAGCTGGCCGAGGCCGGCTTCGAGTCATTGTTGACGGCCACGACGTACTCGGTGCCGGTGGCGCGGTCGATCCGGCTGAAGGCGTAGATGCCGGCGCCGGAGCTGGCGAAGCGGTGCACCTGGGCGCCGTCGACCAGTGCCGGATGGGCCTGTCGCAGCGTCGCGAGCTGCTTGATATGGCGGTAGAGCGGGGCCTGGGTGGAGAAGTGCTCACCGGTGCCGATCGTGCCGCCGCCGATCAGCTCCTCGGCCTGGTACTGCGCGGTCCTCGAGGCGAACATGTCCTGGCGGGAGTCCTTGTCGCCGCCGGCGCCGATGAAGCCCTGCTCATCGCCGTAGTAGGTGATCGGGTTGCCGCGCACCAGGTACATCAGGGAATTGGCCAGCTCGGTGCGGCGCAGCAGCTCGTCACCGGAGTAGCCGGCCTTGGCCAGCATCATGCCGATGCGGCCCATGTCGTGGTTCCCCAGGAAGGTGGGCAGCTGGTAGGCATTCGAGTCGGTGTCGGTGTACCAGTCGTCGCTGGCGAAGAAGTCACGAAGACCCGTGGTGGCCTTGCCCTGCACGGCATTGACGGCCGCACCCTGGAAACCGAAGTCGAGGGTGGCGGGCAGCCTGCCCTGCGTGGTGTAGGTGCTGGTGAACTTCGGGTCGGAGTCGTAGACCTCGCCGAACATGAAGAAGTCCTTGGTGCCGGCCTGCTGGGCGGCCTTCATGACGGCGGGCGAGAACTCGCTCCAGAAGGGCGTGTTGACGTGCTTGACGGTGTCGATGCGGAAGCCGTCGATGCCGAAGTCTGCCCAGGTGGAGTAGATGTCGGTCATGCCCTTGACCACCTCGGGGCGCTCGGTGAACAGGTCGTCCAGGCCCGAGAAGTCGCCGTAGGTGGCCGACTCGCCGGCATAGGTCGAGTCGCCGCGGTTGTGGTACATCGTCGGGTCGTTGAGCCACGCCGGGACCTTCAGGTCCTCGTCGGCCTCGGCGACCGTCGGGGTGAGCGGGAAGCTGGTGGCGGCATCCAGCGCAGGGAAGTCGGCGCGCCCGGCGTACTCGGCGTCGTCGAAGACGGTGCCGGAGGCGTCCTTGTAGGGGGCCGTCGCCTTGCTCACGTACTCGTACTTGCCCTGCTCGTTGCCGATGACGTCGGCGGTGTGGTTGGTGATGATGTCGAAGTAGACCTTCATCCCCTTGGCATGGGCCTGGTCGATGAGCGCCTTCATGTCGGCATTGGTGCCCAGGTGCGGGTCGATCTGGGTGAAGTCGGTGATCCAGTAGCCGTGGTAGCCGGCCGAGGCATTCTCGCCCTCGCCCTGCACCGGGCGGTTCTTGAAGGACGGCGTCAGCCAGATGGCCGTGGTGCCCAGGCCCTTGATGTAGTCGAGCTTGCCGATGACGCCCTTCAGGTCGCCGCCGTGGTAGAAGCCCTTGTCAGTGGGGTCGAAGCCATGCTCCATCCGACCGCCGGAGATGCCGCCGGTGTCATTGGCGGTGCTGCCGTTGGCGAAGCGGTCGGCCATCAGGAAGTAGAAGTTCTCCTTCGTGGTGGCCGCGCGCAGGGAGTCCTTGGCCAGTGCCCGGTCGGCATCCGAGACGGCGCCGGCCAGCTTCGTGGGGCGCAGGCCAACCTGGTGGGTCTGGTCGTCATAGCTCACCTCCACCTCGGCGGGGCCGTCGAGCACGAGCCTGGCATTGCCGTCGCCCTCGCCATAGGACTCGTCCCAGGAGTGGTTGATGGCGATCTTGTACTCGTGGCTGCCCTCGGGCAGCGTCAGGATGCGGCGGTGGACGGTGCTGCCCGGCTGCTGCTCCAGTTCGGTGGCCTCGCAGTCGAGCTGCCAGTCCTTGGCGCAGCCGAGTTCGTCCTGCAGGCTGCCGACCAGCGTGGCCGTCCGTTCTGCGGCCAGGGCCCTGGGCGGCTGCGCGCCCATGCCGGCGGTGAGCGCCAGGACGGCTGCGGCCAGCGCACTCGTCTGACGCCAAAGGGTCTTCACCACGGGTTCTACTCCTGTGTCAGGCCGCGCAGGTGGGGGACTGCGCGGTTCCGAGCACCGTCGCCCGGACCACAAACACTAATCGTCAGGTCTGACAAAACAGAAGGTGGGGTCGGGGGTGATCTTCTGCGCCTGGTGCAGAAAGCCTGGTGGGGTCATCGCCTGAACCGCCCGACGACCCCCCCCAGACGGGCCAGTACAAGCTACTTGGCCAACTTCTTCAACGGCAGCGAGGGATCGGCCAGCTGCTCGGCGTCGACGACGATCCCGCGGTCGATGATGCGGCGCGCGGCACGCACCGTCTGGCCACCGTCGATGCAGGCAGCACCCACCATGCGGCCCGTGATGTCCAGGTTGAAGCTGGCCTGCACCACCCCGTCGAGCACCCGCGAGACCAGCTGTCCGCCGGCCAGGTTCCCGACGGCCTCGGCGTGCACGCCGTGACGATCCGACCACATCCACGGCGCCACCGGCTCGGGCACCGGCGCACCGGCCAGCACCGCCGCGAGGCGCTGGCCCGACTGCATCGCCGACTCCCAGTGGCCGTGGCCGGGCGCGAGGGAGCCGTCGGCACGCACCACGCGCGCGATGTCACCCACCGCGTACAGGTGCGGGACGGAGGTCTGCTGCCGCTCGTCGACCGTGATGCCGCCGTCGACGGCCACCCCGGCCGCCTCGGCCAGCGGCGCCTCGTTCTCGGAGCCGATCGCGACCAGCAAGGTCTCCACCTCGAGCACCTGGTCGCCGGAGAGCTCCACGCGGAAGTCGTCCACGGTTCGCTCCACGGCGTGCGGGACACCGGTGAGGACCGTGATCCCGGCATCGGCGTGCATCTGGTGCAGCCGCTCGGCCAGCGGCCTTCCCCACAAGGGGATGCAGGGCAGCGGCGAGGAGCTCACCAGGGTGACCTCGCAGCCCGCCTCGACCGCGGTGGAGGCCACCTCGGAACCGATCAGGCCGGCGCCGATGATGCCGACGCGACGCCCCTCGACCAGCTCCGCGCGCAGGGCATCGGCCTCGGCCCGGGTCTGCAGGTGGCAGATGCCGTCCAGGTCACCGCCCGGCACGGGCAGGCGACGGGGCAGGCCACCGATCGCCAGCACCACCTCGTCGGCCTCGATCCGCGAACCGTCCTCGAGCACGACGCCCAGGTTCGTCGGGTCCACCTCCGTGACGCGCCCGGTGACCAGTTCGACGGAGTTCTGGTCGAACCAGGACTGCTCGACGAAGGCCAGCTGTTCGGCCGTCGCCCTGCCGCGCAGGTAGTCCTTGCTCAGCGGCGGGCGGTCATAGGGCAGGCCTTGGGGGTCAACCAGCGTGATCGTCGCGTCACTGCCCAGCTTGCGCAGTTCTTGCGCGACGGTGAAACCGGCCAGGCCGCCACCGACGATGGCCACGCGCATCAGTCGGCCACCACGGCGCCGTCGACCGGGGTGCCCGGGTACAGCCAGACCTCGTCGCCGCGCAGCTCCACCTTGTGGGTGCGGGCGGGCTTGCTGGCGGGCAGGCACAGGGCGGCGCCGGTGCACAAGCTGAACTTGGCCGAGTGCAGCGGGCACTCAACCTCGTCGCCCTCGATCCACCCGTCGGACAGCTGGGCGTACTCGTGGGTGCAGATGTCATTGAACGCGTAGTACTTGCCGTCGGAGAAGAAGACGGCGATGTCCTCGCCCGTGCCGTTGGTCTCGCCGTCGACGACGATGGCCTCCTCGTCCTCGATGTCTCCTGCGGTGGCGACCTTGATCGGCTCGGGCATTGTTCTCTCCTTCATCGGTGTCCCGGCCTCGGTGCCGGGTGTCCAGTCTTCCAGTGTGACCCCGGTTCGGGGCAGGGCAAGGATGGCGCGATCAGCTGGCGGGCCAGACGATCGTGGTGGCCACCTGTGCCGCGTCGCACGGCATCCAGCGGTCGTAGTGGTGGGCGCAGCGCTGGCGTCGGTAGAACTCACGGGCCACCGGGCCGCGCTGCGGCTCGGCCGGGGCGAAGCGTTCGCAGCGGTAGAACTCGGTTGCGCCCTCGACCGGGTCGCCGGTGGCCACCAGGCGCCACAGCTCCGGGAACTCGCCGCCCAGCACCTGCTGCCAGAAGGCGTCGTGGGAGTCCTCGTCGAGCCAGGTCATGGTGAGGGCGTGGGAGTCCTCGCCGGCGGCCAGGCTGCGGTACAGCTCGGCCGAGTCGCAGCCGTCCAGGTCGCGCACCTGCGCCAGTTCGGCCAGCAGGAGCTCGGTGTCTTCGAGGGTGGGCAGCTAGTGCAGGACGCGGATCATCGCTGTTCCAGCGTGGAGTAGTCGACGGTCCAGTCGGGCGCCATGTACTCGTCCTTGGCGGGGAAGTGGCGCCACACGCCCTCGACGAGGAAGCCCGAGAGCGGCCCGAAGGTGTCGTAGTAGCAGTAGGCCGAGGCGCCGCCGCGCGGGTCGGAGCCCATCACGACGGGGCAGCCCAGGGCAGTCATGTCCTCGGCCACCTGCTCCCACTGGCCCTCGTCGGTGGTGAGGAAGGGGAACATGTGGTGGATGCCGGGGCCGCGCTGGTCGGTGAACTCACGGTTGTAGTGCGAGTCGCCGTACTTGCACTGGATGATCTCGAAGCCGAAGTCGCCGGCGAATCCCTGGGCGGTGAAGTAGCCGTGCTGGACGGGATCCTGGTCGCGGTAGAAGGGCTTGTCGAGACGGCCGAACCCGGTCTGCCAGGTCTTGATGTCGAACTTCTCGATGCCCTCATTGCGCAGGTGCGCCTCGATGGCCTGCTCGTCGTCCTCGGCGATGACGGTGAGGAAACAGATGCCCTCACCCCGGGAGAGGAGGAATTCGTTGAAGGGGCTCTCGCCACCAGTGGGCTGCACCAGCTCGAAGGGCGTCGGCCGGGGCTGCGCCCCCATCGGGCCGGGGCCTTCGGGGTCGAAGGGCGCGGCTCCGAAGGCCGAGCGGTAGGTGCCGTCACTGCGACGCCCGTGGCTGACCATCTCGGAGAGCTGGCCGGCTCCGCGCTCGTGCACCGCCCACTGGGTGATGCCGAGCAGGCGTGCGTAGTTCTCGACGGCCTTCTCGAGGTCGGCGACGACGACGCCGATGCTGACAAGGGTGGTGATCTTCACGTCTTCTCCCCTCCCGGGGTGCGGGTCTGCGGCTGGAACGGGATCAGTAGAACAGGCTGAGGTTCTTGTTCAGGATCATCGCCATGTCGAACAGCACGCAACGCTCCTTGACCAGGAAGCCCCAGGTGGAGTTCTCGTCGGCGACGATGATGTCGGTGCGCTCGCCGGTCACCGAGTCGTGGTAGCGCTGGCCGTTGGAGCGGTAGTCGTAGAAGTTCGACTTCACGATGTACTCGCCCTCGCGCAGCCCCTTGGTGACGCGGATGTTGCTGATGACGTGGCGCGCCCGCGACGGCGGCTCCTCGCCCCAGGCCATGTTGGTGAGCAGGCGGTCGACGCGCTGCGTCATCTGGATCTTGTTCTCCTCGAAGTAGACCGAGGTGCCGAACTTCTTGATCCGGTTCTCACGGCGTTCGCGGGCATAGCGTTCCTCCTGTACCGGGGCCCAGTAGAGGAGGTCGTCGGACAGGAAGTCGAGCCATTTGCCCCACTCCAGGTCGTCGAGCACCTGCACCTCCTCGTAGAGGAAGCGCTCGATGGCGCGCTGGGTCTCGGCGTCGACACCGTCCAGCAGGGCGGCGACGCGGTTGGTCTCGGGCAGTTCGGGCGTCCAGCCCTCCACCTCGGTGTGACGGACGGCGGACTGGTGGATCTTCAGCTCTTCGGGGTCCATGCCGTTGGGCATCGACGTGTCCGGGTTGTTGTTGCTCATGTCTGGCTCCTCGACGTCGTCGGCGTGGTCAGTTGGTGGGTTCGGCAGCCGCGGCTGTGGCCGTAGTCGCTGAAGAACTGGCGTCCGGTGGGGTTCTCGCCGCGCAGGGTGCGGTCGGTGGCATCGGAGGCCTTGTTGAGCACGGTGGCGGCCGAGACGTGGGTGATCTCGGAGTGCTGCATGTCGCTGGTGGGCTGCTCGGCCATGAACTTCCAGTTGTTGGGCAGCACCCAGCGGTTGAAGCTCACCACCTCCATGCCCTCGTCCCAGCGGTCGATGTAGCCGTCCAGGTAGTACTTGGCGCTGCCGAGGTATTCCTCGAAGTCGGGGGCGTCCTTGTCCCAGGTGCCGAACCAGAAGCCCTTGTAGTTGACCAGCTGCGGCACGGCGACGGCGTTGTAGCGGTCGTTGTCGAAGCCGGCGGGGTAGGTGTCGGCCTGGCGCGGGATGTTCTTGAGCTTGCCGTCGAGGTCATAGGACCAGCCGTGGAAGGAGCAGGTGAAGGCCTTGGCCTTGCCCGAGTCGACGCGGCAGATGCGCATGCCGCGGTGGCGGCACTGGTTGAGGAAGGCCTTGACACTGCCGTCCTTCTGGCGCACGACCATCACCGGGTCCTCGCCGATGTAGGTCTGGAAGAAGTCTCCCTTGGAGGGGATCTAGGAGTCGTGGGCGAGGAAGCACCAGGCGCGCTTCCAGACCTTCTCGAGCTCCTGCTGGTAGATGTCCTCGTCGGTGAACATGTCGCCGGCCAGGCGGCCGTTCTCGATGTCGACGAGATCGGTGATGTCGGTCATGGGGACTCCCTTGTCGGCTCTGACGGCGGTTCCTTGAGTAGGTGCTCAACTGTGAGTGATGTCACCGTAGGCGGCACTTGAGGGGGTGCTCAACGGGGTCGTTCCGTCAGGAGGAACAATGGGCGGGCGTGGATCTGCACGGCACAATGGGAGGGCTTCCTGGCAGCCGGGCCAGGGACGGCATGGAGGGATAGCCATGGAAGGGCACCAGGAGGGTGACGGCACGGCCGACACCCGGGAGCGGATCCTCGAGGCTGCTCGTTCGATTGCGCTGGAGCGCGGCTACAAGGGCACCACGCTGGCGATGATCCAGCAGCGGGCCCAGGTGCATCCGGGCTCCTTCTACTGGCACTTCAAGGACAAGGACGCCCTGTTCGCCGCGATGGTGGCCCAGGCCCGCGACGAGGTGGAATCCACCGTCGCGCACCTCGAGACCGGCACCAATCCGGTGAAGGCGGTGCTGGACCGCATCGTCGAACGACCCGAGCGCTTCGGTCTGTGGCGCTTCAACGTGCAGTTGATGATGGACCGGCAGATGCACGGCTCGGCCACCGCCGCCCAGATCCTCGAGCTGCGCGTGCACACCCAGCGCCAGCTCACCGCCGCCTGGCTCGAGCACATCCCGGCGCGCGTGCTGGAGGAGCTGCCGGGCCTGCCCGACCGGCTGGCCGACTATCTGCTGGCCACCGTCGAGGGCTGCGTGCTCTCCCGCGTGGCGGGAACCATCCGCGACGAGGAGTCCATCACCGCGATGTCTGCCGCCGTCATGGACCGGATGGTGGCCGCTGCCTGCCAGACGGTGGGTGAACCGGTGCCCGAGCTCTTCCTCGGCAGCGAGGGATGGGCCGACCGTCTCGTTGCGTCACTCGGAACGCGCGGTTGAGGGCGGGTCGGCGCCGGTCCTAGCGTCGACGTGGCCGGTGCCGGCCGCAGGAGCGACGAAGGAGTTCTCGATGGGATGGCTTGACGAGCAGGTGGTCGTGCTCACCGGTGGTGGATCGGGCCTGGGCCGTGCCCTGGTCGACACCGTGCTGGAGGAGGGGGCCCGCGTCGCCGTCCTGGAGTACTCCGCCGACAAGGCCACCCAGCTGCGCGAACAGTGCGACGAGCGGGTGCTCGTCGTGCAGGGCGATGCCGGCTCCTACGACGCCAACCGTGAGGTGGTCGCGGCCGCCGTCGGCGCCTTTGGCCGGGTGGACTGCTTCATCGCCAATGCCGGTTTGTGGGATGCCAACCGCGGCGTCGAGGCCATGACCCCGGAGCAGATCGAGGCCGGCTTCGACGACATCTTCCGGCTCAACGTGAAGGCGCCGCTGCTCGGCATGAAGGCCGTTGTCGACGAGCTGAGGGTCAGCAAGGGCTCCTTCATCGTCTCGCTGTCGAACTCCGCGCTCTACCCCGGCGGTGGTGGCCCGCTCTACATCGCCTCCAAGCACGCCGGAATGGACCTGGTGAAGCAGCTGGCCTATGAGCTGGCCCCCGACGTGCGGGTCAACGGCGTGGCGCCCGCGGGGATGGTCACCGACCTGCGCGGGCCTGCGTCGATGGGTCTGGAGGGGGCCGTCTTCGCCGACGCCGAGGCCTCCGCGCGTGCGGTGGCGGACAAGTCGGCGCTGCACCGCTGTCCTGACCCCGTCGACTACACCGGCGCCTATGTGCTGCTGGCCTCGCGCCGCTACGGCATCACCACATCGGGCTCGGTGCTGGACGTCGCCAATGGCAAGGGCCTGATCGGCCGGGTGGCCGACGACCTGCTCGCGGCCCGCTGAGACGATTGCCCCCGGGCCGCGGCCGTCCTCACTGCTTGTCGGCCGGGACTCCGGGGTGCAGCCAGACCTCGTCGCCGCGCAACTCGACCTTGTGGGTCTTCACCGCGACGGTGGCCGGCAGGCACAGGGCCGCGCCGGTGCACAGGCTGAAGCGGGCGGCGTGCACGGGGCACTCGACCTCGTCGCCCTCCACCCAGCCCTCGGCGAGCGAGGCGTCCTGGTGGGTGCAGGTGTCGTCGATGGCGTAGTAGGTGCCGTCGGAGAAGAAGACGGCGATGTCCTCGCCGGTGCCGTTGGTGGCGCCGTCGACGACGATGGCGCTCTCGTCCTCGATCTCGCCGACGGCGGCGACCTTGATGGCCTCGGGCATGGGAACCTCCTGGTGGTGGGTGCATCACTGCGCGTGATGGCCTCATCATCACCCCGACAAGGCGGCATGCCAACTCCGCAAGGCTTGTTCGCCCAGCGCCAGATTGCTTTCCCCCTCCCTTTGGGCGTGCTGTGATGGTCGCATGGGACTGCGCGAGCGACTGATCAACAAGATGACTCCCGACGGCGGCATCAGCGTCGACGAGGCGCTCAACCTGCTTGCCCAAGGAGGCGTGCTGGTCGACGTGCGTGGTCTGAAGGAGTACGAGGGCGGTCACGTGCCCGGCGCGCGCCTGGTCGACGTGCGGGCGCTCGCCGAGAATGTGATGGACGCCGTCTACGAGGGCGACCCCTTCGCCGAGCCAGACAAGACGATCGTGCTGATCTGCGACACCGGGCTGCGCTCCGGCCATGCCGTCAAGGTGGTGCGCGACCAGGGCTTCACCTGCGAGTTCGTCGACGGGGGACTGGTCGCCTGGCGCGATGCCGGACAGATCCTCATCCCGGGGCCCCCGCGCAAGCGGATCTGAGCACGCGCAAGCGGATCTGGGCCCACGGGGCACAAGTGGACGGGGAGCCGCAGCCCGGTCGGTCCGGCCGCGGCTCCCACCACCTCAGTCCACGTGGTCGGTGACGTACTGGCGCACCACGTCGTCGAAGTCCTGGTCGCGCACGAATCCGAGCGCGAGCTGGTGGTCGACGTCGAAGTCGCCCGGCCACGAGCACACGATGTCGGCCACGCGCTGGTCGTGCTCGTCGGTGACCAGGGCGCGCACCTCGGGGCCACCCACGCGTTCCAAGGCATCCAGCATCTCCTGGACGGTCACGCAGATTCCGGGGATGTTCATGCCGCGCCAGCGGCCCAGGTCCTCCTGGGGCAGTGCCATGGCGTGCACCAGGTTGGCGACGGCGGTGCGTGGCGAGGAGAGCCACATCCGGGTCGAGCGCGGCACGGGGCAGGTTGTGGGGATGCCGTTGAGGGGTTCGCGCAGGATGCCGCTGGCGAAGGAGCTGGCGGCGGAATTGGGCTTGCCGGGCCGCACCGAGATGGTGGGCAGCCGGCAGATCCGACCATCGAGGAAGCCCTTGCGGGAGTATTCGTTGACCAGCAGCTCCCCGACGGCCTTGAGGGCGCCGTAGGTCGAGTCGGGCTGCTGGGCCCAGTGCTCCGGCACCACCGTGGGCATGTCCCCGCCGAAGACGGCAAGAGAACTGGTGAAGACCAGACGCACGTCGCGACCTGTGTCCGAACCGACGTCGCGCAGGCGTTGGAGTAGCTCGCGCGTTGCATCGACATTGACCGACATGGCCAGGTCGAAGTCCTGTTCCGAGCCGCCGGACAGGACTGCGGCCAGGTGGTAGACGCCGACGGTGTCACGGGTGATGGCCTTGGACAGCAGTGACGCGTCGCCGATGTTCCCGACCACCGAGGTGACGCGCGGGTCCTCGACTGGCGAGGGCGCGAGGTCGAGCGAGACGATGCCGTCGGCGCCCAGCGGAGCCGTGCCGGCATCGATGCGGTCGAGCAGTGTCCGGGTCAGCATGCTTCCGAGAAAGCCGGCTCCACCAGTGATGACGATCTTCATTGATTCCTCCATCGGTTCGTGGGGCGGGGTGTGCCCCTGGGGCGGGTCAGACCAGGCGGATCTGCCGCGTCGCGGTCAAGGTCTGGTCCATGTGTTGGGCCATTGCGTCCGCGGCGGACTCGGCGTCGTGTTCTCGGAGCGCGGCCAGGATTCGGCGGTGCCACGCGAGGGCTTCGCGTCGCACCTGGGTGCTGCGCGAGGTCTCGCGTCGCACCTGCAGCAGCATCTGGGAGAGGGTGCCGAAGGCCTCGCTGAGGAAGGGGTTCTGGGCGGCTTGGAGGATGATCTCGTGGAAGCGGATGTCGGCCTGTGCGGACTCCTCCGGTGAGGGGGAGTCGAGGTGCTCCTCCATCAGCCGGACCTGCTCCTCCAGTGCGGACAGCTGCTCCGGGGTGATGCGGGTGGCTGCCAGCCGTGCCATGCCCACCTCGAGGACGCGCCTGGCCTCCATCAGGTCCTGCACCATCTGGGCGGTGTCATCATCGAGTTGGGCACGCACCGCCACCACCTCGGGATCCAGGACGGACCATTCGGTCATCGGCGCGATGCGGTTGCGGCGACCCTGCTGGACCTCCAGGATGCCGCTCGAGGCCAGGGAGCCCAGGGTCTCGCGCATGGTCAACCGCGAGACGCCGAAGCGCTCGGCGAGACGGGTCTCTGCGGGCAGTTCCTTGCCCACGTCGAACTCTCCCGCGGCCAGTGCTCCGAGGATCTCCTGCCTGGTTCGTTGTGATGCCTTCATCCTGCCCCTCTCGGCGGTCCTGACCGGGATCGACCCCTCCATCATTCACTGCCGGAACCATTGACAGTGGCTCACCCGGAACCTATCTTGTCAGACATCAGACAAGTTGTGGAGACCCGTTCTCCAGAACTTTCCCGAGATTCCATCCCCAGAGAACGACGACGTCCGAAGGGTTTTCGATGTCACCCACCATGCTGGTCCTGCTGGGCCTGGCGGCCGTGGGCGCGATCCTCGCGCTCATCATCAAGGCCAAGGCCCACCCATTCATCGCCATGATCGTGGTCTCCATCGCGCTCGCCCTCGTGGCCGGCATGCCGATGGCCGGGGTCGTTCCCGCGCTGCAGGAAGGCATGGGCAAGACCCTTGGTTCCGTAGCGCTGATCGTCACCCTCGGCGCCATGCTCGGCAAGATCATCGAGATCTCGGGCGGTGCCGAGGTCCTGGCCAAGGCCCTGTTGCGGGCCTTCGGGGAGAAGCGGGCGCCGTGGGCCCTGGGTGCCTCGGCCTTCATCTTCGGCATCCCGGTCTTCGTCGATGTCGCCACGATCGTGCTCGTCCCGATCGTGCTGGCCGTGGCGCGGAAGATGCCAGGGCGGGCCAACATGCTCACCCTCGCACTGCCCACCGTGATGGCGCTGTTGACCGTGCACGTCGTGCTGCCGCCCCACCCGGGCATCGTCGGCGGTTCGGAGCTCATGGGTGCCGACGTCGGCCTGGTCCTGCTTCTGGGATTCGTGCCCGCCATCATCATGTGGTTGTTCAGCCAGGTGCTGTCCGGCGTGCTGGTCAAGAAGAACTTCTCCGAGGTCCCCACGGAGGGCAGCGCGCTGGCCGGTGTCGAGCAGCAGGACGAGGTCGACGCAGCCGGTCGCGAGCCCAGTGTCGGCCTGGTGATGGCCATGATCGTCATCCCGCTGCTGCTGATCATGCTGCAGACGGTCACCGCCCTGACCCTGCCCGCCGGGCACGTGGTGCGCTCCTTCTTCGCCCTGGTGGGTGCCAGCCCGGCCGCGTTGTTGATCGGCGTTCTGCTCGCCAGCTACTTCCTGGGCGTGCGACGGGGCTGGGGGGCGTCGAAGATCGAGGACGTGTGCAGCGCCGCGCTGCCCGCCACGGCCGCGGTCATCCTGATCACGGGCGCCGGTGGCACCTTCGGTCACATCCTGTCCAGGACGGGCGTGGCCCAGGCCGTCGCCGATGTCCTGTCGGGTTCCGGACTGCCCATCATCTTCCTCGCCTGGCTGATGGCTGCCCTGATCCGCGCCGCCCAGGGCTCTGCGACGGTGGCCACCATCACCACGGCGCCGCTGATCGCACCGCTGGCCGCCAGCATGGGGTTGGAACCAGTGCAGATCGCGCTGGTGACCATCGCCATCGGCATCGGATCCATGGCCCTGTCGCACGTCAATGACTCGCTCTTCTGGGTGTGGAGCCGCTACTACCAGGTGAGCACGGCGACGGCCCTGAAGAGCTACACGGTGGCAACCACCGCCACCTCCATCGTCGGCTTCACCGTGGTGGCCCTGATGTGGCCGCTGGTCGGCATGGTTTCGTGAACAGCAGACAGGAAAGGGCAACCGACATGACGACCCAGACCACGCGCAGGCTCCTCGTGCTCGACGACGACCCCACCGGGTCCCAGTGCGTCGCCCACGTCGACATCGCCTTCCAGGAGGACCCGAAGATCCCCGCCACGGTGCTCCGGGAACCCGGCTCCACCTGCTTCGTGCTGATGAACACCCGGGCGCTGCCCGAGGCGGAGGCCGTGGCCAAGAACCGCAGGATCCTGGAGGGGGTGCTGGGCAGGGGGGTCGAGGCCTCCCAGCTGCACGTCGTCTCCCGCTCGGACTCGACGCTGCGGGGGCATGTGCTGGCCGAGCCGAATGCCCTCGCCGATGTCCTGGCCGAGCATGGCGTCGAGGTCGACGGGTTCCTGTTCTGTCCGGCCATGGTCGAGGCGGGACGCTTCACCCGCGACGACGTCCACTACGCCATGGTGCAGGAAAGCGCGCTCGAGGCTGCCGAGACCGACTTCGCGAAGGACGCCACCTTCGGCTACCGGGAGTCGAACCTGCGCCGATTCCTCGAGGAGCGTTCGGGCGGTCAGCTCAGCGCCGACGAGGTTGCCAGCATCGGGCTCGACGACATCCGCGAGGGTGGCGTCGACCGTGTCGAGGAGATCCTCGCCTCCGTCACAGGACGGCAGTGGGTGGTGGTCAATGCGACCGAGTACGAGGACATGGAGGTGGTGACCCAGGCCCTCGCCCGTCGGGAGGCAGCTGGGCGACACTTCATCACCCGCTGCGGACCGTCCTTCGTGCGCCCGCTCTCCGGGCAGCAGGGGGCCGTGGTGCTGGGCGAGGACGACATCGTCATCGACCCCACGCGCATACCCCACGGGCTGGTCGTGGTCGGATCCCATGTGGGCCTGACCACCCGACAGCTGCAGGCGGTGCAGCGCCGCGGGAGCCTGGTGGAGTTCGAGCTCGAGGTGACCAGGCTGCTGGACGAGGGCACCCGGGAAGAGCACCTGGCCGAGATCGTCGCCCGCCTGCGTGCACAGCTGTCCACGGACGACTGCGTGCTCTACACCAGCCGCGAGCTGGTCAGCACCGAGGACAAGGACGAATCACTCCAGATCGCCCGCACGGTCTCCGATGCCGTGGTGGAGGTGGTCCAGCAGGTGGTTGCGGCACGACCTGCCTGGGTCGTGGCCAAGGGCGGAATCACCTCACACGAGGTGGCTGCCAAGGGGCTGGGCATCAGCCACGCCGAAGTGCAGGGGCAGTTCTTCCCCGGCCAGGTCTCGCTGTTCACCGCCCGCCAGGCGCCGGCGGACACCATCGGCGTCCCCTATGTGGTCTTTCCCGGCAATGTCGGGGGCGACGAGGCGCTTGCCGACGTCGTCGAACGTCTGGTTGGAGCGACGCAACAGAACAGGAGCAAGTGATGGGCATCAGGACGATCGGTTGGGTGGGTCTGGGGGCCATGGGGACCCCGATGGCCCGCGTCGCGGCACAGGCCGGCTTCGAGGTGACGGCCTTCGACCTCAACGCGGACGCGGTGGCCTCGCTGGCGCCGGCGGTGACCGGCGAGTCCTCGGCGCGCGAAGCGGCCCGGGGCAAGGATCTCGTGGCGATCATGGTGGCCACCGGCGCCCAGTTGGACCAGGTGCTCTTCGGTGACCAGGGCATCGCCGAGGTGCTCGACGCCGACACTGCCGTGATGGTGATGGCCACCGTCGGTCCCTCGGCGATCGAGCAGGTCCGCGAGCGGCTGGCGCCCACCACCACCCACCTGGTGGACGCGCCGGTCTCGGGCGGCGTGGCACGGGCCGGGACCGGTGAGCTGTTGATGATGGTCTCCGGTGCCGAGGAGGACGTGGAGCTGGTGCGGCCGGTGCTGGACGCGCTGGCCTCCTCCGCCCCGAACGTCGGGCCGCTCCCCGGCGACGGGCAGCGCTTCAAGGTGGTCAACCAGCTGCTGTGCGGCGTGCACATCGCTGCTGCGGGTGAGGCCCTCGCCCTGGCCGACTCGATGGGGCTGGACGTCAAGCAGGTGCACGAGGTGCTGGGTGCCGGTGCCGCCGCCTCCTTCATGTTCGGCGACCGCGGCCAGCGCATGGTGGCCGGCAACCACGACGAGGTGCGCTCCGCGCTCGACATCTTCGTCAAGGACATGGGTCTGGTCTCCGAGGCCGCCCGCGAGGTGGCGCAGGAGGTTCCCCTGGCGTCCACCGCCGAGCAGCTCTACCTTCGCGGACGACGCCACGGACTGGGACGCAAGGACGACTCGGTCGTGGTGCAGCTGTTGAAGGGTGACAAGGACTGATCCTCGTCGCGCGGTGAACAGGACGGCTCGGGAGCCGACGATTCGTTCGTCGGCTCCCGAGCCGGGCCGATGAGATGGCCCAAGGGTGCAGGAGTTGGCCCAGGAGAGTCGGTACCAGGGGTTCAGTCCTGCCGGATGAGGTACTCCACCTCTGGTCGTCCGGCATGCCCGTAGCGCTCCCGGCGTTCCACCTGCCCGGTCGCCGTGAGGTGTTCCAGGTAGCGGCGTGCGGTCACACGCGAACTGCCGATCTCCTGCGCTACCTCGGAGGCCGACAGGCCACCGTCGCTGTTGTGGAGCAGGGCGGTGACGAGGTGCAGCGTCTCGCCCGCGATCCCCTTGGGTACGGCAGGCGCAGGGGCGGTGCTGCGCAGGTCGAAGAGGTGGTCCACCTCGGCCTGCTCGACGGCCCCGCGCGCGGAGGTGCCGGTCCGTCGCAGGTGGCTGCGGTAGGTGCGATAGTTCTCCAGCTTCGCGGTGAACAGGGCCTGGGTGAAGGGCTTGATCAGGTAGTGGGTGATCCCCATCGCCATCGCCCGGCGCACCACCTCCACGTCACGCACGGACGTGACGGCGATGACATCACAGAAGTGGCCCTGTGACCTCAACCGGTGCAAGAGCTCCAGCCCGTGACCGTCGGGCAGCCGCATGTCGAGCAGCACCAGGTCTGGTTCCTGCCGGACGATCGCCAGCATCGCCTGGGCGCAGGATGGTGCGCTGCCCACCATCTCGAAACCCTCCAGCTGCTCCAGGTAGGAGGCGTGGGCGCGGGCCACGATCGGCTCGTCCTCCACGACGACCACACGGATCATTGCTCCTCCTGTCCGGCCCGTCCATGCGCGAACGGGGCCCCCTCGGGCTGCTCGACACCAATCTCCACACTGAACAAGGCCCCGCCCAGCCCGGAACTGCCACAGGAGATCCTTCCGCCATGGCGGGTGACCACCTGCGAGACCAGGGCCAGGCCCAGGCCATGGCCCTGGTCGTCGGCCTTGCTGGTCCAGCCACGCTCGAAGATGCGGTCGCGCAGCTCGTCGGCGATACCCGGCCCCGAGTCCTCCACCTCGAACAGGAAGCTGTGCGTGGTCGACTCGATGAAGGCCTCGACCCGTCGGACGGCTTGCCCGCGGGTGGCCTCGAAGGCATTGTCCAGCAGGTTTCCCACCACGGTGACCGCCTCCCCCGGTGACAGGGGCATGCCGGCCAGGTGGCTGTCGGGATCCATCACCAGTTCGATCCCGGCCTCGCGGGCCTGGGCCAGCTTGCCCAGCAGCAGGGCCTCGAAGATCGGTTCGCGATGGCCGCCCGCGATCCGTCCGGTGATCGCCTGGCGGTCGGCCAGCTCCTCGGTGGCGAAGGCGGCAGCCTGGTGGGCCTCGCCCATCTCGATCAGGCTCACCACGGTGTGCAGACGGTTGGCCGCTTCGTGGTTCTGCGCCCTCAAGGTTTCGGTGAGCCCCCGTACCGTTGCCAGCTCACCGGTGATGGCCTGCAGCTCGGTGTGGTCGCGCAGTGTCACCACCGATCCGGTGTGGCGGCCCCGGAAGTCGGCCGGCTGCTGGTTCACCACCAGGATCCGTCCCGCCACCTGCAGCACCTGGTCGACGACCGGGGTCTCCGTGCGCAAGGGTGCCACCAGGACCTCGGGCAGTCCCAGGGCTTCCACCTGCTGTCCGGTGGGGTCCGTCGACAGCCCGAGCAGGCGGCGACCCTCCTCATTGCACAGCTGCACCCGGCCATCGCCGTCGAGCAGCAGCAGCCCCTCCCGGACCGCGTGCAGCATCGACTCGTGGTACTCGTACATGGCGGTCAGCTCCGCCGCGCCCAGCCCGTGGGTCTCGCGGCGAAGCCGCCGCACCAGCAGCAGCGCCCCGCCCAGCCCGGTGACCAGCAGCAGTGCCGAAAAGCCGGCGATGATGGCCAGCTGGGACGGCAGCGCCGACTGGATCCGGGTCACGGTCACGCCGGCCGACACGTAGCCGATGATCCGTCCGTCGTCGTGGACCGGGGTGACGGCCCGCACCGACGGGCCCAAGGTGCCCGAGTACTGCTGGGTGAAGGTCTGCCCCTGTGGCGCCGTGCCAAGGTCACCGAGGAAGGTCTGCCCCACCTGCCTGGGGTCGGGGTGGGTGTACCGGATGCGGTCGAGGTCCATCACCACCAGGAAGTCGATCGAGGAGGACGCCGTCACCCGTACCGCATAGTCCTGCAGTTCCCTGCTCGGACGCCCCGCCGCCAGGTCCGTCCGGGTGACGGGCGCCAGCGCGAGCGCCTGGGCCGTGTGGGCGCTGCGCACCCTGGCCCGGTCGAGCTGGTGCGAACGCGAATCCAGTGCCATCAGGCCAGCGGCCAGGGCCACCTCCACCAGCAGCAGCGCCACCAGCAGCACGAGGTAACGGCGTGCCAGCGGATGTCCCATGGCTCCATCCTCTCGTGGCGGTGCACGGATCACGGCCGGTGACCACAAAGAACACAACCGCGACAGCCCCAGCGCGATGGGATCGGATGGAAGCACCGGGTGCCGTCAGACAGAGCACCCTCGCAACAGGAGCTTTCGACGATGGTGTGGATCCAACTTCTGGTGGTGCTGGGATGTCTCATCCTCGGTACCCGTTATGGCGGCCTCGGCCTCGGCCTGATCAGCGGCTTCGGCCTGATGATCCTGGTCTTCGTCTTCGGCCTTCGGCCCGGCGACCCGCCGATCGACGTGATGATGACCATCCTGGCCGTCATCGGGTGTGCCTCGGTGCTGCAACAGGCCGGCGGCCTCGACGTCATGATGCGTTTCGCCGAGAAGGTGCTGCGCAAGCACCCCAGCCAGATCACCATCCTCGCGCCCCTGACCACCTGGGCCCTGACCCTGCTGTGTGGCACTGGGCATGTCGTCTACACGATGTTCCCGATCATCGGCGACATCGCCCTGAAGAAGGGCATCCGCCCCGAGCGTCCGATGGCCGTCTCCTCGGTCGCCGCCCAGGCCGGCATCACCGCCTCGCCCGTCTCGGTGGCCACCGTCACCCTGGCCTCCCTGCTCGCCGCCCACTCGCAGAGCACCGGCGGGCGCGTCTACTCGATCCCGCAGATCCTGATGGTCTCGATCCCCGCCACCTTCTGCGGTGTGCTCGTCGCAGCCCTGTGGAGCCTTCGCCGCGGAAAGGACCTCGACAAGGACCCCGAATTCCAGGCCAGGATCGCCGACCCGGTGCAGCGCGAGTACATCTACGCCGGTGGGTCCACCCTGCTCGACACGGTCTTCCCCAAGAGCGCCTACCGCGCCACCGGGATCTTCTTCCTCACCATCGCCATCGTCGTCCTGATGGGCGCCTTCGAGGGCTTGCGACCGATGCTGCCTGCCGAGGACGGCAGCATGAAGCGCTTGAGCATGAACCTGGTGATCCAGATGCTCATGCTGGTGGCCGGCGCGACGATCATGCTGGTCTGCAAGGTGAAGACCAGCGAGGTGCCCAACACCAATGTCTTCAAGGCTGGAATGGTCGCCATCTTCTCCGTCTTCGGCGTCGCCTGGATGGCCGAGACCTTCTTCGGAGCCCACATCGAGGGCCTGGAGGCGAACCTGACCAGCATGGTGCAGGAGCACGCCTGGACCTATGCGATCGCCCTCTTCCTGGTTTCGAAGCTGGTGAACTCGCAGGGTGCCGCGATCGCCGCGATGGCCCCGATCGGGTTGAAGATCGGCGTCGATCCCGTGACGATGATCGGCTTCGGCGCGGCCGCCTATGGCTACTTCATCCTGCCGACCTATCCGTCAGACCTCGCGTGCATCGGCTTCGACCGCACCGGCACCACGAGGATCGGAAAGTTCGTGATCAACCACTCCTTCATCATCCCCGGCACCATCATCGTGAGCGTCGGTTGCCTGGTCGGCTCGCTGCTGGCCCGGGTGGTCCTCTGAGGGCTGCCGGCACAGGGCATCCACCGGGGTCGTGCGCATCCTGTGCGGGGCCGTACTCGGATGGGGTGGTGATTCGGTGCAGCGGCCTGCCAACCGGTAGAGTTGCACCTTGGACGCCCGCACCCGATGCAGGTGTCCATGGCACACGCCCTCCTGCCATGGGATGGACCCATGGCCGTTGAGACCAGAGGAGGTGGAGTACGCGTATGCGCAAGTACGAAATCGTCGTGATCATCGATCCCGACACCGATGAGCGCCAGGTGACTCCCATCATGGAGAAGCACCTCAAGAACATCACCAATGCCGGCGGCACCGTCGACAACGTCGATGTCTGGGGCAAGCGTCGTCTCGCCTACGAGATCCGCAAGAAGCCCGAGGGCATCTACGTCGTGGTGAACGTCACGGCCGAGCCGACTGCCGTCCAGGAGATGGATCGTCTGATGACCATCGACGAGCAGATCATGCGGACCAAGGTGATGCGTCCTGATGCCCACTGAGCCCACGCTCAGCTGAACGTCACGACCGTCCGGACAACATCCGGACAACACCACGACAGTCCTTCGGGGGCTGGTGGGTGAGAAACTGTCAGCAGCAGCTGGCAGGCTCATTCCATCCAGTTCCCACGTCCGACCAGACCGGAGACACAACATGGCAGGCGAAACTCCCATCACCCTCGTCGGCAACCTCACTGCCGATCCCGAACTGCGCTTCACCCCTTCGGGTGCCGCCGTGGCGAACTTCACCGTCGCCTCGACGCCGCGCCAGTTCGACCGTCAGACCAACGAGTGGCGTGACGGTGATGCCATGTTCCTCAATTGTTCGGTGTGGCGTCAGGCCGCCGAGAACGTCGCGGAGTCCCTCACCAAGGGAATGCGCGTCGTCGTCCAGGGCCGCCTGAAGAGCCGTAGCTACGAAACCCGTGAGGGCGAGAAGCGCACCGTCTTCGAGGTTGATGTCGACGAGGTCGGTCCCTCCCTGCGGTACGCCACCGCGAAGGTCACCCGCACGACGGGTGGCGGTTCCGGCGGTGGCGGCAACTGGCAGGGTGGCAACCAGGGTGGCGGCTACAACGCCGGCGGCAATGCCGGTGGTGGCCAGCAGGGCTTCAACAGCAACCAGGGTGGCAACGCCGCTGGTGGCTGGCAGTCCGCACCCCAGGGCCAGGGTGGCGACAACCGCGGTGGTGGCGTCGATCCCTGGGCGCAGGCCCAGAGCGACGAGCCGCCGTTCTGATCGGCAGGGCCCGCCAGGCCCAACCGTGACGGCACCATCCAGTAATCCACGAAAGACCATTCCCTCTGGGAAGGCACATTCCGGCGTCACGCCGGGCTCGCGGGACCTGTCCCGCAGACAAGGAGCACCACAATGGCCGGTCCACAGCGCAAGCCTGTGAACAAGAAGAAGATCGTTCCGATGAAGTCAGTTCGCATCGACAACGTCGACTACAAGGACGCCGCAACCCTGCGGAAGTTCATCTCCGAGCGCGGAAAGATCCGTGCGCGTCGCGTCACGGGCCTCTCGGTCCAGGACCAGCGCAAGGTCGCCATCGCGATCAAGAACGCGCGCGAGCTCGCCCTGCTGCCCTACGCGTCCACCGCGCGCTGAGAACAGGAGTAACCCAATGAAGCTCATTCTCACCGCACCCGTCGAGAAGCTCGGCATCGCCGGCGACGTCGTCGAGGTCAAGGACGGCTACGGCCGCAACTACCTGCTGCCCACCGGCAAGGCGATCCGCTGGACCCGTGGCACCGAGAAGCAGATCGAGGGCATCAAGCGCGCTCGTGACGCCAAGGAGATCCGTGGCGTCGAGCACGCCAACGAGGTCAAGCAGCAGCTCGAGGGCCTGTCGGTCAGCTACGCAGCCCAGGCTGCCTCCGCCGAGGGCAAGCTCTTCGGCGCCGTCACCGCCTCCGACATCGCCCAGGCGATCAAGAAGGCCGGTGGCCCCGCCATCGACAAGCGCTCGATCCAGATCGCCAAGCCGATCAAGCTCGTCGGTAGCCACACCGTCGGCATCAAGCTGCACGAGGCCGTGAGCGCCCACATCACTGTGGACGTCACCGCCGCCAGCAAGTGATCCCCGCCCCCCGGGCCTGACCGTCCGGGGGCCAGGAACACATCAGCAGGGCCCGCACTTCGGTGCGGGCCCTGCTGTGTTGTGTGGGGCAGCTTGGTGTGGGGGCCCTGCTGCGTCAGCGGGGGGCAGCTTGGTGTGTGTGGGGACGGTCTGGTGTGGGACGGCCTCCGCCGACCTGCTCGGCCGGCTCGTAGGTGCGCAGCCGCAAGGAGTTGGAGACCACCAGCACCGAGCTCATCGCCATCGCCGCCGCCGCGATCAGCGGGTTCAGCAGGCCAGCGGCCGCGATCGGGATGGCGGCCACGTTGTAGCCGAAGGCCCACACCAGGTTCATCTTGATGGTGCGGATGGTGCGTCGGGACAACTGGATGGCGTCCACCACGCTGCGCAGGTCGTCGCGCACCACGATGATGTCGGCGCTCTTCATGGCGATGTCAGTGCCCTGGCCCATCGCGATGCCCAGGTTGGCCGTCGCCAGCGCCGCGGAGTCGTTGATCCCGTCGCCCACCATGGCGACGGTGCGGCCCTCGTCGCGCAGCTGCTGCACCACCGAGGCCTTCTCGTCGGGCAGCACCCGGGCGCGCACCTCGTCGATGCCCAGCTGGCCGGCGACGTGACGGGCCACCCGTTCCGAGTCGCCGGTGAGCAGCACCGTGCGCAGCCCCATCTGGCCGAACTTCTCCACCGCCGACGGCGCGCTCGGCTTGATCTGGTCGGCCAGCGTGACGACGCCCAACAGGCGCCCGCCGTGGCGCACCGCGACCGCCACCGACCCCGTGAGCTCGGCCTTCTCGATCGACTCGGCGGCCAGCCGCTCTGCCTCGGCATCGTCGGAGGCGGCGCTGGCATCCAGCCGCCCCACCAGGCACTCCTGGCCGTCGACGAGGGCCTTCGCGCCCCATCCGGGCAGGGCCTCGAAGCCGGTGGCACTCACCTCGCGCGGCGCGCGGCCACCACTGGCACCGCCGACGGCGGCGAGGTCGGCGGCGACCGTCACGATGGCGGTCGCGATCGGGTGCTCGGAGCCGCGCTCGACGGCGGCGGCCGGCACCAGGACATCGCTGGGGGTCAGCCCGGGGGAGGGGATGACGTCAGTGACGGCCATGGTGCCGGTGGTGAGGGTGCCGGTCTTGTCGAGCACGACGGTGTCGATGCGTCCCGAACTCTCCAGCGCGTCCTGGCCCTTCACCAGCACACCGAGCTGGCCTGCCCTGCCCACGCCCACCATCAGCGCGGTGGGGGTGGCCAGGCCCAGGGCGCAGGGGCAGGCGATGATCAACACGGCGACGGCCACGCTCAGGGCGCGGGCAGGTGAGCCGGTGGTGAACCACCAGCCGAGGCCCACCAGCAGGGCCAGTACGATCACGGCCGGCACGAAGTACTGGGTGATGCGGTCGGCGAGCTTCTGCACCCGCGACTTGCGGCGCTGTGCCTCGTCGGCGATGGCTGCCATCTGCGCCAACCGGGTGCGGGCGCCGACGGCCTCGGCCTTGACCACCAGCCGCCCGGTGAGGTTCGTGGTGCCGCCCAGCACCTGGTCGCCGGCGACGGCCTCGGCGGGCACCGACTCGCCGGTCATGGCGGAGGTGTCGATGGTGGACTGACCCTCGGTGACGACGCCGTCCGCGACGAAACGCTCCCCGGGCAGCACCACATAGTGCTCGCCGGTGCGCAACTGGTCGGCGGGCACGGTCTCGGTGCTGCCGTCCGGGCGCAGACGCCGAACCTCCTTCACGGCAAGGTTTCCCAGTGCGTGCAGCACCTCCCCGGCGCGGCGGCGGGCACGCGACTCGAAGTAGCGCCCGGCGAGCTGGAAGGTGACCATGCCGGCGGCCACGTCGAGGTAGACGGCATCGGCCCCGGCCGGGGTGTTGCCGAAGCCCAGCCAGTAGCCGGCCTCCTCGGTGGGGAAGGCAAGCGTCCACAGCGCCCACAGGAAACTGACGCTCGCCCCCAGTGAGATCAGGCTGTCCATGCTCAGGGAACGGTGCCGCAGGCCGCGGATCGTGGCCCGGTGGAAGGGCCAGGCACACCAGGTGACGATGGGCAGTGCCATCAGCACGCACAGCAGCTGCCAGCCGGTGAAGCGGACGCTGGGCACCAGCGCCAGCTGCAGGGTGAGCGACATCAGCGGGACGCTGAGCAGGGCGGCGACGGTGAGGCGGCGGCGCAGCGACGAGGTGCGCTCGGCGGCGGCGCGCTGGGTCCAGGTGTCGTCCTCGTCGTCGTGGACCGCGGCGCCGTAGCCGGCCTTCTTGACGGTCTCGATCGCCAGTGGCGCGTCGGCGGGGCCGAGCCCCTGCACCAGGGCGCGTTCGGTGGCCAGGTTGACCATGGCGGTGACGCCGTCGAGCCTGTTCAGCTTGCGCTCGATGCGGTTGGCGCAGGCCGCGCAGGTCATGCCCGAGATGTCGAGCTCCAGCTGCGGCAGCTCGTCGGTCGTCCCGGAGCCTGCCGTCGCCCTGCTTGTTGCCACGTCTGTACCCAGCCTTTCGTCTGGCCCCAGCCTACTGACCCGGCCGGAGGGTGCCGCCCGCGTCGCTGCTCGGGGGTGCTGCTGGGCCGCCAACGTCGTGGCAAGGGGCAACACGGCAGGGGAAGCGGCCGTGCGCCGGGGCCCTACTCGTTGTGGCGGCGGGTGGCGCGGTCCCCGAGGGTGGTGAGCCGGTCGACCAGCGGCGAGGACAGGCGCTCCCGGGCGGTACGGCCGTCGACCACCTCGGAGGAAGACCCCTTGGGCAGCAGGCGGCTCGCCAGCCCCATGGCGTGGACGGTCAGGTTCGGCGCCAGGCCGTGCACGCGGGTTCCGATGTGGCTCAGCGGTGAGATGAGGGCCACCGGACGCCCGGTCAGCACCCCGTCGACCATCTTCGAGGCCGCCTTGTGGGCATCCATGGACAGCAGCGGCAGGGAGGCGGCCGGCGCGAACCAGGCGTACTGCTTGGCCGCGTCGCCGAAGAACTTCGCCTGCACGTGCGATCCGGTGCGCATCAGGCCCGGGACGATGGTGGTGGCGGTGACGCCCGTGCCGGCCAGTTCGGCCGACAACCCCTCGACGAAACCGACCGCACCGAACTTCGCCGTCGAATAGGGCAGCAGGCGCGGGGGGCTCACCTTCCCGCCGATCGACGTGACGACGCCGAAGCGGCCGTGGCCGCGTTCGGTCATGCGCGGCACGACGGCCAGGGCCAGGTTGATCGGTCCCCACAGCATGATGTCGATGGCCTGCTCGAAGTGGTCGTGGTGGCTCGCCTGCCAGGGGCCGACCTGGATGATGCCGGCGACGTGGATGGCCACCTCGACCGGCCCGAGGGCCTGTTCGGTGGAGTCGACCAGGTCTCGCACCTGCTGCTCGTCGGCGACGTCACAGGCCATGGTGTGCACCCGCGCCTCGGGAACGCAGCGCAGGATCTGATCGCGTCCCTGCTGGAGGCTCTGCTCGTCGCGGGAGCAGATGGCCACGTCGTGGCCGCGGGCGGCCAGGTCGGTGGCGATCAGCAGCCCGAGGCCGCGGGAGGCCCCCGCCACCAGTGCGACGGGCCGGGTGCCGGGGGCGGGAGGCTGCGCCATGGCTCAGACCTCCACGAC
This sequence comes from Luteococcus sediminum, assembly GCF_054783495.1. Lineage (NCBI taxonomy): Bacteria > Bacillati > Actinomycetota > Actinomycetes > Propionibacteriales > Propionibacteriaceae > Luteococcus > Luteococcus sediminum. The sequence continues at coordinate 54,806 of NZ_BAAGQL010000022.1, forward strand.
GCCGGACTTGCCGGCCTGGGGACGGTGGCCGCCGAGCACGCCCTTGGCGACCTCGAGCAGGGTTCCGGCGGCGTGGGGGGTGTCCCAGTAGCCGACGGAATCGGCGTCGACGCGGATCAGCGCCACCTTCGGGTCGGTGGACTCGCACTGCATCCAGGCCGCGACGCGGGTGTCCCAGAGCTCGTCGATGACGGACTGGTCCTTGACGATGACGGCAGTTCCGCTGACCGAGAGCTGGTCGCCGTCGGTGAAGGCAAGGTTGGTGCGGGGATCGGCCGCGATCTGGCGGGCCTTGTCGCTGTCGGCGACGGCGAAGAACCAGATGGTGGCGTCATCGTCGACGCGCTGGACGCCCATCGGGCGCGAGACCATGGCGTCCCCGTCGATGGTTGTCATCATGGCGATGTGCTGCTGACGCAGCATGGCCACGACCTCGTCGACGGACTTCTGCTCGGATTCGGTGCTCACGTTCTGTCTCCTTGGCTGGGGGCTTGTGCCTGTGAGCCTGCCCTGTCCGGGGGTCGCCCTCAAGGCTTTCACGCCAAGGAGGTGCGCGATTACGCCGATGGCGTGGCGCGGGCCGGTCGGCTCAGCCCCTGCGATCACGCTCCGCCAGCTGCGTCAGCATCTGGTTGTAGGCGTCGAGGGACTCGTCGTCACCGGAGTCGATGCCCTGGTCGAAGCTGTCGCTCTCCTTCTTGTCCTGGCGGGCCCACTGGACGAACAGCGCCCCCAGGGCGACGGCCAGCGGGAACTCACCACCGGCCCAGGCGATGGTGCCACCCACCCACTGGTCGTGCGCCAGCCCCCGGGCCGCCATCCACGGGTGGCCGATGGAGTTCAGGAAGTCCTCGGCGTAGACGGAGGTCTTGCTCATCAGGATCACGCCGAAGAAGGCGTGGAAGGGCATGGCGCCGATGATGAGGCCCAGCCGTCCCAGGTGGGGCAGGGGATGGACCGGCTGGTCGACACCGATGATCAGCCCGTAGAAGATGCACCCGCTGACCAGGAAGTGCAGGTAGAACAGCTGGTGCAGCCAGTGCACCTCGAGGCTGCGGGTGAACAGGCTGGTGAGGTAGAAGACGTAGTAGGTGCCGGTCATGAAGACCAGCGCGATCAGCGGGTGGTGGAGCAGGGCCACCAGCCGGGAGCGCATGAAGGTCTGGACCCATTCGTGCACCCCGGCCGAGTGCTGCTCGCCACGCGGCGGCACGGCCTGCAGCACCAGCGTCAGGTAGCCGCCCAGCACCAGCACCATGGCGGCCAGCATGTTGAGTCCCAGGTTCATGAACATGTGGACGCTGAAGACCACCGGGGCATAGCGGCCGACCCCGGAGCTGGTGAGCAGCACCACGATGACCCAGCCGATCACCCAGGCGGCGGTGCGTCCGGCGGGCCAGTGCTTGCCCTGCTGGTGGACGCGGTGCACGAGCCACAGGTAGCTCGCCACGGCGGCGACGGCCAGGCACAGGAAGAAGGGGTTGATGCGCCACTTGACCACCAGGTTCACCAGGGTGGGCCAGTCGGCCACGGAGTAGCCGATCGCGGCGACGTCGACGGCGAGGCGTGGGTTCTCGGTGGGGACGGCGCGGAAGGCGCTGGCGGCGGCGAACTGTCCCATCATGCCGATCACGGCCATTGCCAGGGAGGCGGCTGCGGAGCTGGACCACCAGCACAGGGCGCCGATCACCAGCGCGGCACCGGCCCGTGCCAGGTGCCAGGAGGCGTCCTCGTCGGTGAGCGGGCCGGGCAGGGCGGCAGCGGTGACCACGTCGGCCATGACGGTGGTCACGGCCAGCACACAGCTCAGCAGGCGCATCCGGAAACAGACGATGCGGTCGCGGGCGTCGTCGGCGCTGAGGAAGAGCCGGCAGGCCCAGGTTCCGGCCAGCAGCGTGAAGCAGACGGCGGCGATCATGCGGGTGTCACCGGTGAGGTCGTGGTTGAGCGGGACCCGGCGCTCGGTGGCGGCGATCGGGGCCACCAGTGCGACCGACTGCAGCAGCAGGGCGTAGAGCGCAGACTCCCAGTGCTTCCAGAAGGTGAGCAGGGTGCTGGCCAGGCCGAAGCCGACGGCGACGCACCAGCCCATTGACTCCCCGTGCGAGTAGCCGCCCGACAGGTCGCGGGACAGGACGGCCATCACGGCACTGGCGCCGGCCCCGATGAGTCCCGACAGGCGGGCCAGGCCGAGCAGTCGGTCCCCGACGAGCCGTTCGCGCTGTGGGCCCCGGCGGGGGCGAATGAAGGCGGCGGTGGTCCAGGCGCCCATGGTGACCGCTGCCGCGATCCAGACCAGCAGGTCGACGGCGAACTGGGTGGTGTGTAGCACGAGAAGGCCTCCGGGAAGTCCCCGGCCGGCTGTCGGTGGGGATGTGGCCAACGATATGGCCTGTGCGGCGAGGGCCCAAGGAAGTGCCGTCGTGCACACCCCCACGGTGGACAACTGTGGACAAGTGGGCTCCTGGGGATGTGATGTGAATCACGTCGATTACCATCACCGCTTGTCAGATGGCGATTGGCGGGGTTGGGGCGGAGTTGTCCACAGCTTTGTCCACCGCTGGGGATAATTACACGGGCGAAATTCCAGCCGCGAAAGCCCGCTTGGACCGCCTGCAGTCCTAGTCAGTGGCCGGTCGGGAATCTGGTCGTCGGTCCATTTCCGGGGCCGTGGACAGCCCTGCGCCGGTCCGCGTCCCCAAGCTGCCCCCAATTGTCCACAGCATCCACAGGGGGTTGTGGGAAAGCCTGTGGGGGGCGCTCGTGGCGGGCCGTGCATGGACGTCGTGGCCCGACCCCGAAAGGAGTGGGCCTTCCCGGAAGCCAGTGGCCCGACCCGGCAGTTGGTACGTCCGGGAGCACCCACTGACTTCAGGGTCGGGTGCCTGCCTTCAGGGTCGTTCGATGGCCCCTCCCGCCGCACCCACAGGAGTGTTGTCCGAGTGTTGCCCGTGCGCACCCACCCCCTTCCGTTCCCCGGCGCGATGCTCCGACGATGGGCATGTGCGAACACGGATCATGGGCGACATCAGGAGCACCAGCAGTCTTCGGGCCGACGGCGTAGACGCCAAGGTCCTGCGCAAGGCGGTGTCTGCGGGAGAAGTGGACAGGCTTCGACGCGGCGTCTACCGAGCGCCCGGCGAACTCTCGCACACCGAGCAGCACCGCCTCATGGTGCTGGGCACGATGCCCGGGCTCTGTGACGAAGCCGTGGTGAGTCATGCGTCGGCCGGGGTGCTCCACGGCTTGCTGGTGAGGACGGCCAGCCTGGGGCGGGTTCACGTCACCCGTCAGGCGAAGGGGTGGCGCACGGCGCTGGTCCACGTCCACACCGCGGCCCTGCCCGACGACGAGGTCTGCCTCGTGCAAGGACTCCGCACCACCACGATCCGCCGGACCCTGTCGGACCTCGGCCGTTGCGAGGACCTGGGCTGGGCGGTGGTCGCGCTGGACGACGCGCTGCGGCGCAATCTCGTGGAATGCAAGGATCTGGACGCGCTCACGCTCGCGGCCAAGGGGCTTCCCGGCGCGCCGGGTCTTCGGGCCGCCGTGCAGCTGGCCGACGGCGAATCGCAGAGTGCGGGTGAGTCCCTGTGCCGGGTGGCCTTCCACCAGGCGGGCCTTCCGATCCCGGTGCTGCAGTACGAGGTGCGGGATGCCAAGGGACTGGTGGGCCGGGTGGACCTGTGCTGGCCGGAACAGAAGGTGATCGTCGAGTTCGACGGAAAGGTGAAGTATGGCGCCCTGCTCCGTCCCGGGGAGCGCCCGTCCGATGCACTCTGGCGCGAGAAGCAACGCGAGGATCGCCTGCGCGCGTGTGGCTACCGCGTCATCCGGGTGACCTGGGACGAGATCCTGCGGGAGCCTGAAGAGGTCTGCCGGCGGGTGGCGTCGGCGCTCTGGAAGTGAACGACCCAGAAGCGGTTGGAGCGGGTGTGGCCCTGGGGACGTTGTGGCTCCTGACCCAGATTGGGTGTGGTTTGAGCCGGACGAGTGTATTAGGGCGTGTCGGTGTGGTCAGAAGGCCAGCAGGTGCCCCGGTGCCGTTCTTCCGGACTCGTGCCGTCAGGCACCCCGTCGTCCCGATGGACACACCGTGTGGCTGGTTTGCCTGTGGTCAAAGGATCCTGCCTATGGACTGGGCGCGGGGCGACGAGTCTGCGCGTTCCCCGGAGGGCCAGGTCGGCGCTGGCTTTGGCGACTGGAAGTGGGGCGGACCCTGAAGGTGGTGGCATGGCCCTGAAGCAAGGGGTGCGGCCCGGGAGTTCCTACGTCGGGGTCGGGCTGCTCGGTTCAGGGTGGCGGGCCCCGGTTCAGGGTGGGGGTATTCGGTTCAGGGTGCGCTGCCCCACGCCGAGCCCCGTCTGGTCCGGCCCCTACACCTCAAGGGAGAGCTCCTACGGACTGGTGCCGCCCAGGTCGGGCAGTCTCAGCGGCCGGCCGTCGAAGTCGGACAGGCCCCCGACGACCACGGTGGTCGCGCCGCTGCCGCGTCCAGCCCGGACGCCGGCAGGGGAGTCCTCCAGCACGATGCACTCGACGATGTCGACACCCAGCCGCTCGGCGGCCAACAGGTAGGGCTGCGGGTCGGGCTTGCCGCGGGTGATGTCCTCGCTGAAGACGCAGGTGCTGGGCATCGGCACCCCGGCCAACTACATCCGTCGGGTGGCCAGGGCCCGGTCGGCCGAGGTGACCAGGGCCCAGTCATCGCCCAGGGCCGCGACAAGGTCCGCTGCGCCCGGCACCATGCCGACTCCCTCGCTGACCTCCAGCTCGCCGGCCTGGATGCGCAGCGCCTCCTGCCCGGCCAGTGCCCGATCGTCGAGGAAGTGGCTGGTGGTGGCCAGCGTCGGGCGGCGATGGGCGAAGGCCAGCACCTGCGCCAGGTCGAGGCGGTGCAGCCCACAGAAGGCACGCCAGGCATTCTCGACGGCCACCGTGGAGTCCACCAGGGTGCCGTCCATGTCGATGAGGAAGGGGCGGGGCGCTCGGGTCATGGCCCCATCCTCGCCGATGGGCCGCTCAGGACGTGGTGCTTCCGAGTGCGAAGCGCAGGAAGTCCTGGATCTTGGCGTCCCAGTAGCCCCACTCGTGATCGCCCGGCGCCCAGTCCACCACCACCGGCACACCGGCATGTCCGGCGGCCTCCGCGAAGGTGTGGTTGTGCGGTGCCAGCCGGTCCTCGGTGCCGCAGGTCAGCCACAACCGGGGAAGACCCGCTGGATCGGCCTGGCCCACCAGGTGCACCAGGTCGTCGCCGGTGCCGCGGATCGGCTGCTCACCCCAGATTGGCGAGGGTTCGGTCGTGAACTCCGGCGAGCGCGGCGAGCTGGCCATGTCGAGGCAGCCACTGAGCGAACCGGCCGCCGCGAAACGACCCGGCTGGCGCAGGGCCAGCTTGAAGGCGCCGAAACCACCCATCGACAGCCCGGCGACGAAGGTGTCCTCGCGCGCCGTCGAGACCTGGAAGGTCTCGGCCACCAGGCGCGGCAGCTCCTGGCTGACCCAGTCCCAGTAACGCTCGCCGTGCACCTCATTGCAGTAGAAGGAGCGCCCCGCATCGGGCATCACGACGGCCAGGCCGTACTCGGAGGCGTGCCGCTCGATCGAGGTGCGACGCAGCCAGATGGTGTCGTCGTCGGACAGCCCGTGCAGCAGGTAGAGCACCGGCGTGGCCGTACGCACCATCCCCGACAGACCGATCTGGCCACCAGTGGCCTGCGGCAGCAGGACGGTCACCGAGGTGCAGTGCCCCAGCGACTCGGAGAAGACATTGGCGCGGAACTGGATCATGCCCACACGCTAGACCCGGCGGTCCCAGTCCGCGTGTGCTCAGACCCCGCCCAGCCGGGTCATCGTCGACGGCAGCGCATCGGCCACCTCGGTGGCCAGGTAGCCCACCCGGCCGTGCGTCGAGTAGAGCGACTCGCCGGCCTCGGCATGAAGGTGGATTCCCCACAGCAGCGACTGCACGGGCGTGGCGCCGCGGGTCAGCAGGCCCGTGACCGCCCCAGCCGAGACGTCACCGCTGCCGGAGGTGCCCAACCCCGAGTCACCGCTGGTCATCCGCCACAGCGCCCCCTGCCAGGCCACCCAGCCGGAACAGGCGACGGCGGCGCGGTAGCGAGCAGCACACTCCAGGGTGGAGGCGGGCAGCTGGTCGTCGTCCAGCGCCTCCACGTCGAGCAGCCGCGCCAGTTCCCCCGTGTTGGGGGTGAGTACCAGGCGCCCGGCCAGCCGCGCCACCAGCGTGCGGTCCAGGTCGGGCAGCACCGTCGCACCAAAGGCGTCCAGCAGCACCGGAACGTCCTCGGGAGCCTGCTCGACGACGGCCCGCACCAGGCGCTGCGCCCCCTCGGGATGGTCCAGGCCCGGGCCGACCAGCACCGCCTGGCAGCGGCCCAGCTCACGCTCCAACGCCTGCGCGGCGCCCTGACCGGTGATCGAGCCCCGCTCGTCACAGTCCAGTGAGATGACTCCGCTCTCGGGCAGGGCGACGGCCACGTGCGGCGCCACCTGCGCCGAGACGGCCAGGCTCAACCGGCCCGCCCCGACGCGCAGCGCCGCCCGCCCGGCCAGCATCGCGGCGCCCGGTGTCGCCGCAGCACCGCCCACCACCAGCACCTGACCGCGGGAGTACTTCGACCCCTGCGGGGTGGGCAGCGGCCACCGCCGCAGCAGTTCGGTGGTCACCAGCCGCGGGTCGTCCACCCGACCCCCGGCCACCTCTTGGGGAACGCTGCCGTCCAGCTGCTCACTCATCGCCGTCGGCCTCGCGCTCCCCGTGCAGACGGTCGGTGCCGTCGGTGCCCGCGGCGGCGGGGGCGCCCACCTCGTCCGAGGCGCCCGGCTGGTCGGTGACGGTGATGCCGGCCTCGCGCAGGTGGCTGTCGATGTTGTAGTCGGTCACGGTCCAGCCGGTGCGGGAGTCCTCTTCGCGCACCAGGCGGCAGATCGCGGCATTGCGCAACCCATTGGTCTGGCTGCGTTCCAGCACCTGGTGCTCGTCCATGCCCTCGGCCACATAGCAGAAGAGCAGGTTGACCACGTCATGGGCGCTGACCAGGACGCACTCGCCCTCGTTCTGGGCGGCAATGTCACCCATCACGGCACGCACCCGGCCGGCGACGTCGGCCCACGACTCACCGCCCGGCGGACGGTAGTAGAACTTGCCCAGCCAGGCCCGCCGCTCGGCCTCCTCCGGGTACTTCTTGCGGATCCCGTCGGCGGTGAGCATGTCGGTGATGCCCATGTCGCGGTCGCGCAGCCGCTCGTCGATGCGCGGATCCAGCAGGTCGGCGTCGGCAGAGTCCTTCAGCCCAGACCCCTCGACGGCGATGCGGGCGGTCTGGCGGGCACGACGGAAGGGGCTGGTCCACACCCTGGTGGGGCGCTCGGACTCGTCGAGCTCGTGCAGCCACTGCCCCACGGCAGCGGCCTGACGCCGGCCCAGCTCGGACAGCTCCACGTCGGCATCGCGGGCGGGGGCGTCGATGCGCTCCAGGTGCTGGCTGGCGGCAAGTTCGGCAGCCACATTGCCCTCGGACTGCCCGTGGCGGACCAAAATGATCTGCGTTGTCGTCATTGCTCCACGGTAGGCGCCGGCAGGCAGCCTGCGGGCGCCGATCGGCTCCAGGCGAACGGTTTCGCGGCGGTGACGGCCCGCCGTCACTCAGCCCTGCCTGCGGCGTGCTGCCCGCAACCGGGTGGCATAGGCCTTGGAGGCCTCGGCGCAGACACTGCGCAGGGCGACGGCCTGGGTGCGGGGGTCGTAGCTGGTGGTGGGCCCCGAGACGCTCAGCGCTGCAACCGGGTTGCCGGTGGGCGACAGGATCGGGGAGGCGACGCAGTTGAGCCCGAGCCGGATCTCCTCGCAGTCGAAGGCGACGCCGTGGGTACGGATGCGCTCCAGCTGCGAGCGCAGCCGGGCGGGGTCGGTGATGGTGTGCGAGGTCCAGGCGGTGAGCGTGTGGGAGAAGACCTGCTCGGCGGCCACCGGGTCATAGGCGAGCATCGCCTTGCCGACGGCAGTGCAGTAGGCCGGCACGCGCCCGCCGATCCGCGACGGAGCCGGCAGGTGCTGCAGGCCGTGCAGCTTGTTCAGGTAGACCACGGTGGGTCCGTCGAGCACGGCCAGGTGGACTGTGCGGCGGGTGCGCTCGTACAGGTGGGCCAGGAAGGGGGTGAAGGTGTCGCGGATCAGCTCGGTCTCGGGGACCCGCACCGGGGTGGTCAGCTCCTGCAGCATCGAGCCGAGGCGGTAGTTGGTGCCGGCACGCTCGACGGCACCATTGCGCTCCAGGGTTCCCAGCAGGCGGAAGGCCGTGGACTTGCTCAGCTCGGCCCGGCGCGCCAGTTCACTGACACCCACCCCGGTGGAGGCATCGGCACCGAAGGCACGCAACAGGGACATGGCCTTGTCCACGGCAGTCCTGGTCGGTGTCGTCTCGCTGGTCATCGCCAATTCCTTCCCGGACGGCCTCGTCCTTCGTGGCGCAGTCCCCGCCCGGCATCGGAACCCACCGCCCGGCGGTGTCTGCGCCGTCGGGATCCGTCCCAGTCTATCCGCGCAGGAAAGGGGCCGATCCTTCCTGCCACGGTCGTGGACAGCAAGGATCGGCCCTGTGGGGTGGGTCAGCGGACGACCAGGTCGTCGACGTAGAAGCGCGTCGGCAGCAGGAAGTCCTCGTTGGAGCTGATCTTCAGCGTCACGGTGCGTCCGGCGAAGGCGCTGATGTCGCCCGACTGCTGCAGCCAACGGTCCTTGGCAGTGACATTCGAGGCACTGGCGACCTCCCGACCGTCGATCGAGATGCTCAGGCGGTCGACAGCATTGCGGATGACCTCATTGCTCCTGACCTGCAGGGCCAAGTCGAGCCGGGTGGCATTGCGCGACAGGGTGAACGTCTGGCTGATGGCACGCTCGCCGCGGCGGCCGACGCCACCAAGGCTTGCCACGCCGGAGCCACTGCGGGCAGGGCCCTGGGTGGTGATGAGGCCGTACGGATCATTCCAGCCGACGCGCGACTCGAAGTCACCGTTGACCAACGGACTGGCGACGCCATCGTCGGGGGTGGGTTGAGGAGTCGGCTTCGGGGTGGGGTCGCCGGAGGCGTTGGCGTGGGAGCATTGCCGGCGACGGCTCGCACCGCCGCGGTGGCATCCACCAGGCCGGCGCCACAACCCTTGAAGCAGCCCTCGGGCAGCGGACGTGCCGAGTCCTTGAGGGTCTGCTCGATCTGGGCCGGGGTCAGCGAGGGCTTGGCTGCCCTTCATCAGTGCCACGACTCCTGCGACGTGCGGGGTGGCCATGCTGGTGCCCTGCATCGGCATACATCTTGCGGTCCACCTCGACCCGGGCGACGCCGTCGGCCTCGCCGAGCCGGGTCAGGAAATCGCCCACCTCGGAGCTGGGCAGCGGCTCGTCGAGGCGCACGACGGTGTTGCCGTCGCTCATGGTGCGCAGCCCGCTCACGGTGCGCGAGTGGGACACGAGCACGCCGTCGACGGTCTCGGTGCGGGTCTCGGTGCTGGCGGGGCTCAGCGAGGACTCGAAGGTGACGATGAACTGCGTCGGTGCGGTGTCCGGGACGTTGGTTCCGCCCAGGTATTCCGCTCCTGCAGGTGTTGCGGTGGCGAGGCTGCCGAACAGCAGGGCCCCGCCTGCGGCCAGGGCCGCTGTGGTGCGCGTACGGGACGCGTAGGTGCCTTTCGATCCACGGGGGAGTGGAGCCAAGGATGGGGCCTTGCCACCCTAGCTGAAGATCAGCTGGGAACGGCCCGCCGATCGGCCCCTGTCTGGCCGCGCAATTTCAACAGCCGATCACCTTCGCTGCCGCCTCTTCCTTCCCTGCTTGCCAGGGCGGGGATTGCGACAGACCGTGGAATGTCAAGTCACGCGACTCGGTCACTCACCCGAGGGCTCCTCGTCCAAGGACTGGTCCATGTCGAGCGCCGGCAGCGCCGAGCGCGGGTAGCTCACCGGCTTGGCCGGCACCCCCGCCACCGTGGTGTGCGGCGGCACGTCGTGCAGCACCACCGAACCGGAGCCGACCTTGGCACCCTCGCCCACGCGGATGTTGCCCAGCACCTTCGCGCCGGCACCGATCATCACGCCCCGGCCGATCTTGGGATGGCGGTCGCCGCCCTCCTTGCCGGTGCCGCCCAGCGTCACCTCGTGCAGCATCGAGAAGTCGTCCTCCACCACGGCCGTCTCACCGATCACGACGCTGGTGGCGTGGTCGAACATCAGGCCTTTGCCCAGGCGCGCGCCGGGGTGGATGTCGACGGCCAGCACCTCGGAGATGCGGCTCTGCAGGAACAGCGCCAAGGCGAAGCGCTCGCGCTCCCAGTAGAAGTGCGCCACCCGGTGGGCCTGGATGGCGTGGAAGCCCTTGAAGTGCAGCAGCGGGGTGGAGTAGCCGCGGCAGGCCGGGTCGCGCTGCATGATGGCCTGCAGGTCGGCCAGCACCGCCCCCGGGATGGACTCGTCCTCGGTGAAGGCGTGCTGGATCAGGTCGCGCAGGGTCAGCGCCGTCATCACCGGGCTCTCCAGCTTGCTGGCCAGCAGGTAGCTCAGCGAGTCGCACAGCGTCTCGTGGCCCAGCACCACCGTGTTCAGGAAGCCCGCCAGTGCCGGCTCCTCGACGGCGTCGACGGCCGCCTCCTCGCGGATGCGCTCCCAGATCTGGTCATTGGCCACCGCGGTGCGGTAGTGGGGCGCCGTGTCGGCCGGACTCGGGGATGCGGTGCGGATCATGGCTGCCTCTCGCCGGGGTGGCACCGGCACGTCGGATGGGCCGGTGGTCCTTGCTGGTGGACGGGTTCACGCTACGAGGTCAACCACTGCCTGGCCGCAGGAATTCCATCCCTCGGGCGAATGGCATGCTGGCGGCCATGAGCGACGAACTCGCCAACCTCTACGACGACCAGGGCCGGGTCTGCGGCACCGCCCTGCGATCGCGGATCCGTCGGGAAAACCTGCGCCACGGCGGCACCGGCATCCTGGTGACCAATTCGCGCGGCGAGGTCTACGTGCACCGGCGCACCGACACCAAGGACGTCTACCCCGGCTGGTACGACCTGGCGGCCGGTGGCATGGTCGCCGCTGGCGAGGAGCCCGAGGAGGCGGCGCGCCGCGAACTGGCCGAGGAACTCGGCATCGAGGCGCCACTGGTCTTCGTCAAGCAGGCCGACTACCGCGACGAGCAGCTGAACCTGCACGCCTGGCTCTACCGGGTGGTCTGGGACGGCCCGGTCCACCGCCAGGCCAGCGAGGTGGCCTGGGGTGGGTGGATGACCCCTGCCCAGGTGCAGGAGCTCGTCGACGACCCCGACCGCCCGGTGATGCCCGATGCCGTCGAGCTGTGGCGCGACGTGCTGGGCGCGCCGGGGGCCTGAACCGGCCGGCTCAGCTCAGCGGACCCTGGAAGCGCCCGTCGCTGGCCCCGGTCTCGGGCGAGGCCAGCGCCAGGGCCAGCCGCATCATCGCCTGGGAGAGCAGGGGATCGGCGTCCTGGCCGGATCCCTCGGGCAGCAGCAGGCGCACCACCAGCTCGGTGTCCAGCGCGCTGGAGCCGTGGCGGGCCATCGACCGCTGCCCGGCCACCTGCCAGCTGCTGCCCGCCGTCAGCTCGTCGGTGGGCTCGTCGACGACGAAGGCCAGCAGCTCGTCGACGGTGAAGTCGGCGCTGGCCAGGCGCGGGTCCTCGGTGGCCGGCACCGGCCGCGACAGGGTGGTGCGGCCGGTGCCGTCGAGGGTGCGGGCGGTGAAGACGATCGTCATGGGTCCAGTCTCACAGACGCACGGCGGGCCGGCGGGGCAGCACCCCACCGGTCGCAAGGCCTGCTGATGATCGCCGACTGGGCACCCATCCCCCGGCCGGCCGGGGGTTGAATGGGGACCATGGGTTCACATCTGGTGGCAGTCATGGGGCAGGGCGTCGTCGGGCCGGACCAGCCCGTCATCCATCCCGACGACCTCGGTTTCGCCCGGGGCGACGGATGCTTCGACTCGGCGCGCGTGGTCTGTGACGACACGGGTGCCCGCGTGGTCAACCTCGACGAGCACCTGGACCGGCTGGAGCGCTCCGCCGGCCAGCTGGACATCGACGGCCCCGCCCGCTCGCAGTGGCAGGAACTCGTCGACGAGGCCCTGCAGGCCTGGACCACCCCCGGCGAGGCGACCATCAAGTTCGTCCTCACCCGCGGTCGAGAGTGGGACCGCGAGGCCGGTCCGCTGGCCCTGCTCACCATCAGCGAGAAGCCCGCCGCCACCGTGCGCACCAGCAGCACCGGCGGCCAGATCACCCGCGGCCTGCACGCCATCACCCTGTCCACCGGGCGGCCCTCCGACGCCTTCCGCGACGCCCCCTGGCTGCTCGGCGGCGTCAAGACCCTCAGCTATGTCATCAATGTCGCCGCCGCCCGCGAGGCCAGGAAGCGCGCAGCCGACGACGCCGTCTTCGTCACCACCGACGGCTACGCCCTCGACGGACCCACCTCCGGCCTGGTGGTGGTGACCAATGGCGTGCTGCGCACGGCCCCCGCCGGCGACACCGGAATCCTCGCCAGCGTGACCGTCGACGAGGTGATGGCCGCCGCCGAGTGCGACCAGATGCCCACCCGCGTCGAACTGGTGCCCGTCGAGGACCTGTTCACCGCCGACGGGGTCTGGCTGGTCAGCTCCAGCCGTGGCCCGTCCCCGATCGTCGAGCTCGACGGCCGTCCCCTGTCGGTCGACCCGGAACTGACCGCCCAGATCGCCCGCTACGCCGGATTCTGAGGCGCCCTCCGGCCCGGGCTCAGCGGTAGCCGGGCCAGGGCGAGTCGGGGTCGGCCACCAGCGGCAGCACGTCGACCACCCGCACCGTCGTCTCGTCGATGGTGAAGCGCACGTCCATCCCCGCGAAGGGAAGCCCGAAGACCCGCTCGGGATCGTGCAGGTGACGGGGGCGCGGGTCCTGCGTCAGCACCCCGAGCAGCGCCTCACGGCGCCCTTCGGGCACCCGCGCCAGCAGCTCGTCGGAGACCTCCACCCGGTAGCCGTCCTCGGGATGGGCGCCGACGAAACCCGCGCGCGCCCCCGGATGGGAGTCCAGCGGGATGTAGGGCTTCACGTCCAGGATCGGGGTGCCGTCCACCAGGTCCGCACCGCCCACCACCAGCACCGGGGCCTCGGGGCCATCCAGCTCCACCGCCTCCAGGCTCACCGAGCTCAGACCGATCGGGTTGGGGCGGAAGGGTGAGCGCGTCGCAAAGACCCCCAGTCGCTGGGTGCCGCCCAGCCGGGGCGGGCGCACCGTGGGCGACCAGGCCCGTCCCGAGACCGACTTGTCGAACTCCCACACCAGCCACAGGTGGCTGAAGCCCTCGATGCCACGCACCGCGTCGAGGCTGCGGAAGGCCGGTTCGAAGACCACCCTGGCCAGCAGTTGCGGCACCATCCCCGACTGGCGGGGAACCCCGAACTTCGACGGGAAGTCGGTGCGGATGCGCGCGATGGTGCGGTAGGGATCGCGCTCCCAGGCCTTGGGCTCGGTGTTCACCCAAGGCAGGCTAGGGCACCTGGCCGTCGGGCTGCCGGCGGTGCTCGCATCGGTGGCATGTCGGCCACCGTGCCGATCCGTGACCAAGTGTCGTGCAGGACGCTCGCGCCTTCCTTGCCCGCAAGGATTCCTCACTCTGTTCAATGTCATGGCTGACCTGCTGGTGACGCTGATCAACCCTGACCGTGAGGAGGCCTTCGTGCCGGCCCGGCACTGGGACGTCGCCCTGCTGAAGGCGGCCTTCATGCTGTCCGCGGGAGCGTGCATCAGTGCCGCCACCGGGGGACGGGTGCTGGGCGGCGGAGTGGTCGTCGGAATCACCATCGGTGACGTCCTGGCTTCCTCCTGGCGCGAGACAGTCATGCGCAACTGGTCGCGCGAGTGACCACGTCGGGCCCCGATCGGCAGACCTAGTTCCGCGGGTCGTCACAGGGCAGGCGTCCCGCCTTGACGGCCCTGGTCAGCACCTCGTGGTCCTGTTCCGTCTGGTCGGCATAGGCCCTGGCCCAGGTGGCGAAGGCCTCCTCGACCGGCCGCTTCTTGCCCAGATAGCCCGAGATCACCGAGGCGCCCGAGGTGCGGGCATGGCCCTTGGCCAACAGGTGGCCGGTGATGCCGGCATAGTCCACCAGCGCCCCCGGAGTCATCGTCTCCAGCGGCACCCCGCCCTTCATGTTGCGGTACTGGCGCACGTAGTACTGGTGTTCGCCGGCACTCGCCCAGCCCAGCAGCGGATCGCTGACCGTCTGCAACTGCTGCTGGTACTCCACGACGCGCTGGCCCTGGTGGCGGTGCCAGGCGGTCTCGCCGTGCACATAGGGGGCCAGCACCGAACGCTGCGCCTGCTTCAGCTGCAGGAAGAGCACGTCGTCGTCACGGGAACCCACCAGCAGCGCCACCCAGGAACGCATGCCCACCGAGCCGACACCCACCACCTTGTGTGCGATGTCGACCAGCGAATAGCCGCCGACGATGCGTCGCCACTGCGGGGTGAGGGTCTGAAGGTAGTCGTCGAGTGCCTGCTCCAGCTCGTGGCGGGTCTGGCCGTCGGGGTGGGTGGTCACCGGCGGGTCCTCGAGGATCTTGGAGGCGCTGCGGGCCCCGCCGGCGAGCTTGGGCAGCATCCGGTCGTCGGTGCGCTTGCGGGCCGCCGCGGCGGCGCGCTTGATCTCTCCCCGCAGCTCCTCGTCGGTGGAACTCTCGTGCAGGGCATCCAGGTCCAGGTGGTTGAAGGCGCGCCACAGCAACGGCTGCTTGGACAGGAAGCTGACCTCATCGCGGTAGGAGCGCACACAGTTCTGGATGGCTTCGGCGCACTGCTCCTCGGTGGCGCTGCGGTCGCGCCCCAGCACCCAGATCGAGGCGGTGAGACGTCGCAGGTCCCACTCCCACGCGCCGGTGTGCGCCTCGTCGAAGTCGTTGAGGTCGATCACCTGGTTGCCCTCGGGGGAACGGTAGAAGCCGATGTTGCCGATGTGGGCATCCCCGCAGGCCGTGGTGTGGATGCCGGTGGAGGGCAGGTTCGCCACGTCGTGGGCCATCATCGGGGCACTGCCACGCAGCAGGCCGAAGGGCGAGGCGGCCATCCTGCCCACGCGCAGGCCGAAGAGCCACGGCAGGCGCCCCTCGTGGGTCTGCTCGATCAGCTCGACGACGCCCGGACGGTCACTGGTGGGGCACCAGAAACCGAGGCTGTGGTGCGGGGTGTGCAGGCGCAGGCGCTTGCCCTGGGCCACCCGGTCGGCGCGGTTGGTGGCGGGAATGCGGAAGGAGCTGAAGGCGTCGCCCGCCTTGTCGCGTCCGTCGACGATGGGGGCCATGCAGTTCTCCTTCGAGGGGCGGTCGGCTCGATGCTAGCCGTCTTGCGGGCAGAGCTCGGGTGGGACGGTGCAGTTGGGTCTCGCGGTGGGCAGGTCCGGGCCCGACAGGCGTGCAGTCCACGGGCGTGGAGCCCTGTCCGGACGGCCCGGGACGGCACTAGGGTCGGAACATGGCACAGCTCCTGTTGACCCTGATCGGTGAAGATCGCGAAGGCCTCGTCTCCGCCCTGAGTTCCGTGGTGGCCGAGCACGACGGCAACTGGCTCGAGAGCCAGATGGCACGCCTGGGCGGCATGTTCGCCGGCGTCGCCCTAGTGGATGTTCCCGACGAGGAGGTGGAGCCGCTCGCCGCAGCCGTCGGGCAGCTCGGCGAGCTGCGGGTGGAGGTGACCGAGGCCGGCGCAGCCCCCGAGGTGGTGGGCACCCCCATCGTGCTGCACGTGGTGGGCAATGACCGTCCGGGCATCGTCAGCGAGGTTTCGCGGGCCCTGGCCGCCAAGGGCGTGGGCATCGACGAGATGCACAGCTCCACTCGTCCAGCCCCGATGGCTGACACCACCTTGTTCGAGGCCACCGCCCAGGTGCGCCTGCCCGAGGGCGTCGAGACGGCCGAGGTGCGCGAGGCGCTGGAGGCGATCGCCACCGAGCTGATGGTGGACCTGGACTTCGACGAGAGCCTGGAGGACTGAATGAACGTCTTCGTCATCGACTACGCCTACACCACCCCCGTCGAGAAGGCCGACGAGCTGGTGGAGGCGCACCGCGACTGGCTCGACGGCGGCTATGCGGCGGGCGTCTTCCTGGCCTCGGGGCCCGAGCGCCCCCGCACCGGCGGTGTGATGCTGGCCGTGGGCAATTCCCGCAGCGAGGTGGAGAAGGTGCTGCGCAGCGACCCCTTCGCCAAGTCCGGCATCGCCGAGTACAAGGTGGTCGAGTTCGAGGCCACCAAGACCTCGACCGAGCTGGAGAAGGTCCGCAAGCAGGACTGAGTCGCCGTAGCCGAGCCCGGCCGGGATGGGCTGTCGGGGCGGACCGGGAGCCCATCATGCCTGCCGCCCAGGTCAGGGCAGGAGGCGCTGCCGGGCAGGATGGATCGAGTAGTCGGCCATGAAGTCGAAGACGCCCCGCAGCTCCACCCGGGCCGGATCGCGGTAGTAGCCACGCTGGGCCGCAGGGAATTCCTCCCATTCCCCGTCGAAGTCGAAGGCTCAGGAGAACATGTCCTTGGGCTCGTCACGCACTGCCGACCGGGCTCAGCGGCGCCGGTTGCGTCGCGCCGCCAGCACGGCCAGCGAGTTCATGCCGGAACGCTCGGCCATCGCATCGTGCAGGTCGACCACCTCGCGCTCCACGCGACGGGTGAAGGCGGCCACGCCCTCGCCGGGGCGGGGGTGCAGCGGCTGGCCCACCACCACCTCCACCGTGCGACGAGGCCAGCGCGGCAGTCGGTTGCCGGCAGGCCAGGCGGCCGAGCAGCCCACCAACGCCACCGGCACGCACGGCACCTTGCGGCTGACGCACAGCCGTCCGGCGCCGGGGGTGAAGGTGGCCATCGCACCGGTGCGTGAACGAGTGCCCTCGGGGAAGATCAACAGCGGCACACCCGCCTTCAGCAGCGCCGAGGACAGGCCCTTGTGGTTGCCCTTGTGCGGGCGGCCGGGGCGGTCGATCGGGTAGGCATTGAACATCAGCACCGGCGCCAGCGCCGTGTACCAGTGCATGAAGAAGTGGTCGGCCGCAGCGCCTGCCGCCAAATTCCTGGTGAGGTGGTCGGGCAGCGCGGCAAAGATCAGCGCAGTGTCCAGGTGCGAGGAGTGGTTGGCGACCACGACGAAGGGCCCACTCAGCCCGGCCACGTTCTCGCTGCCGTGCAGCTCCACCTTCGCCCCGACGTTCACCGCCCCGGCCAGAACGGTTGTGCGGACGACCCGCCGCACCGCCGCCAGACGGCGGCTGAGGTAGCGGTGGGGAACGACGGCAATGGACTCGCGCGAACCGGGCACCGTCCGATCCTGCCAGAAGAGGGGCGGTGACTTCTCCCCGGGAGGTGGATCAGTCCTGCTCGGCTTCGGCACCATCCACCCCCCTGACCGTCGGACGCGAATCGTCCTGCGGGGTCGGGCTCAGCCTCGGGTGCAGCGCCCCGTCGCGACGGGGCGCTGCAGTGTCGCCGCGGCGTCGAGCAGCTGGTCGGCGGCCTCGTCGGTGAGGGCATAGGCGGTGTCGGAGTCCACCAGGGAACGGGCGAAGACCGTCCCGGCCACCCGGCCCCGGGTGTCGAGCAGCGGCCCGCCGGAATTGCCCGGCACCACCGCCCCGGCCAGGGCGTAGACCTCGCGCACCACGCCCTTGTCGCCATAGATGTCGTCGCCGCGGGCCGACACCGTGTCGCGCACCCGGGCGGCTCGCAGCGTGTAGTCGCCGCCGCGCGGGAAGCCTGCCACCACCGCGTCGGCGCGCTGTCCCAGCTGCTGCCCGACGCGGGGCAGCGGACGTGAACGCAGGTCGTCGACAGCCAACACCGCCAGGTCCAGATCGGGGTCGAAGGCCACCACGCGGGCCGGGAAGTGCAGGCCCTGGCCGGCGGCCTGCACCAGCACCTTCTGTGCCCCAGCCACGACGTGGGCATTGGTCACCACCCGCTGGGGCGCGACCACCCAGCCGGAGCCGGCCTGGGCGCGGCCACAGGAGGGTGCCTGGGTGGTGATCTTCATCACGCTGGAGCCGGCCAGGCGCACCTCGTCAGTGCGGGCAGCATCCCCGTCGGGGGCGGGAACCGGCAGCACCGGTTCGCGCGAGAGACCGCTGAAGACACGCGGGAAGCCCGCCTCGGTGAGCCGGTCGGTGAACTGTGCCGACAGTCGCGCAGCCTCAGGCGGTGTGAGCTGGTCCATTGCCGCGACCACGCGCGAGCGGTTCATCGTCGCGGCCCATGCGGTGGGCAGCGTCGGGCGCACCGAGCCACCCAACAGCGTCACGACGATGCTCGTCACCAGCATCGAGGCCAGTGCGCCGAAGGTGCCGTCCAGGCGCCACAGCAGCGGCGAGTGGGTGCGGCTGCGCAGGCTCCTGCCCCAACCGCCCAGGATGGTCTCGCCGGTGAGGGCGACGAACAGGGTGCCGCTGAAGACCAGTACCGCCGGCATCGGCTCGGCGAGGCCCGGCAACCAGCGGTCCACCGCCAGCGGGGTCAGCCACAGCCCGAGCAGGGCTCCCGCGGCCAGGCCGGCCAGCTGGAAGAGGGTCGCCACCGCCCCCAGCTCCCAGCCGCGCACGGCGCGCACGGCCAGTACCAGTACCAGGGCCAGGTCGAGCAACAGCTCGGGACTCATCGCACTCCTCCTTCCGGGGGGCCCATCATGCCTCGCCTTCCTGTGGGTCGCGCCGGTGTCGGTTCAGGCCTCCGGCCGGGTGCGCAATGCCTTGACCTGGCCTCGTCGCTTCTTCGCGTCCAGGCGCCGGCGCACCGATCCTCGGGTGGGGCGGGTGGCGCGGCGTTGCGGTGGTGGCGGGGCCAGCGCCTCGCGCAACAGGGCGGCCATCCGTTCCCGTGCGGCCGTGCGATTGCGTCGCTGCTGGCGGTGCTCGGAGGCGACGACGGTGAGCACGGTGCCGTCCAGGCGGGTGGCCAGGCGCTCGGTCAGGCGTTCGCGCTGCGTGTCGGTGAAGCTGGTGCAGGTGGCCAGGTCCAGGCTCAGCTGCACCCGTGAGTCGCTGGTGTTGACGCCCTGGCCGCCGGGTCCCGAGGCGCGGGTGAAGTCCTCCTCAAGCTCGGCCGCGGGCACGACGAGCCCCTTGCCGATGCCCGGTCCGGGCGGTACCACCAGGTCCATCGCCCCTCCTCCTCGGGATCTCACAGCCCTGGAAATCGGTGGGTCAATTGCCCCACTGGCCGCATAGGATCGTCCCATGATGACATCCCCTGCGGTGGGCGACGAGGGTCGGCTCGTCGCCAAGGAGCCGGGGGAGCGCTCCCAGGCATGGATGGCCGCCCTGGGCACCGGCCTGTTGTTGGGCGGCCTGGTGGTGGGGATCGCCGTGCTCTCGCTGCGCGGTCATGCCTCCGGTGTGTTGCTGGTCGATGCCCGGCGGCTGCTGCGGATCGTGATGGCCACGGCGGTGATGAGCGTGGCCACGCTGCTGCTGCACGAGTTCCTGCACGGGCTGGGGATGCTGGCCCTGGGGGCCCGGCCCCGATTCGGTGCCGGTGTCATGTCGCCCGGGCTGCCCTACGTCTACACCACCAACGAGGGCCACCTGTTCACCCGATGGCAGTACATCGTCATCGCCGCCCTGCCCAACGTGCTCGTCAACGTCACGCTGCTCCTGCTGATGGTCATGGGGCCCGCCCCGTCGTGGTGGGTGATCCCCTTCGCCCTGCACCTGTCGGGCGGCGTGGGCGACATGTGGCTGTGCTGGGCCGCCCTCGCCGAGGCACCCGGGACGCTGGTGGAGGACCAGCGAGGCGGCATCCGGGTGCTGCGTCCCGACGCCTCCTGAGTCGGCCAGGACGCGACCTTGCGGGCGCGCCCCACACCTGCCGCCCAGCCCGGCCGCACCGAGATCCGCGAGGAGATCCTGGCCGCAGCCCGGCACCTGCTCGCAGCGCGCGGTTACGACAAGACCTCGATCCGTGCCATCGGCCGTGCCGCCGAGGTGGACCCGGCCCTGGTGCATCACTGCTTCGGCACCAAGGAGGAGCTCTTCCAGGCCGGCCCCGCACTCCCGTCCCCCAGTGCGGGAGTCGGGCAAATGGCAGGACCCCGCGCCCATCACGGGTGCGGGGTCCTGTGGCGTTCGGGCCGGGCGGGATCAGCCGCCGATGGCCTTGAGGTTCTCGTCCATCTTCTCGGAGGTCAGGGCACCGACGTGACTGGCGCGCAGGATCCCGTCGGCGTCGATGAAGAAGTGGGACGGGATGCCGATCGAGCGGTAGCGCGAGGCGATCAGGGTGTCCGGATCACTGACCATCGGGACGGTCAGCCCCAGTCGCTGCTGGTAGCCGCGCACGGTGGCCTGGTCCTCGTTGATGAAGATCGAGACGATCATGGTGCCCTTGGGCTTGCTGCGCTTCCAGGCCTGTTCGATGTCGGGGGCCTCCGCGCGACAGGCGGTGCACCAGGTGGCTCCGAAGTTGATCCACACCGGGTGGCCCTTCAACTCCGACAGCGAGATCTTCTGCCCGTCCAGCGTCGTGGCGGTGAAGCGCGGTGCCGGCTGCCCGATCTCGGGCGCCGAGCCGGACTGGTCACCCTCCAGCGTCACCGCGGTGGCGCCATTGGCCAGTCCGGCCTCCCCACCACCCTCGGCCGGGGCGTCCGGGCGGTTGATCGCCCAGGCACCCACCATCACCAGGGCCAGCGTGACCAGCAGGACGGCCATGCTGCCGACGCGGCTGGAGCGCAGGCCCTCGCGCCAGTCCTTCGACGGCGCCTCGCTCTGTTGCCCGGGACGTCCCGGCTCGGGGCTGGCGGTGCTCATGTCATTCACCTCGGGTGTCGACGACGGATCAGGCGTAGGAGTGCAGGCCACCGAAGAAGTGGTTGCCCAGGAAGGTGAACACGATCGAGGCGAAGCCCAGGATCAGCAGCCAGGCCGAACGGTTGCCCTGCCAGCCGCGGGTCACCCGCGCGTGCAGGTAGGCGCCGTAGACCAGCCAGGTCACCAGGGCCGCGGTCTCCTTCGGGTCCCAGCTCCAGTAGCGGCCCCAGGCGGTGTTGGCCCAGATGGCGCCCTGGATGTTCATCATGGTCAGCAGCGGGAAGCTGAAGACGACGGCGCGGTAGCCCAGCTCGTCGAGGCGCTCCCGGCTGGGCAGGGCGCTCCAGCGCACCTTCGGCTTGAGCAGGTAGAGGATGGCGGCGGCCGAGGCGACGCCGCCGGCACCGTAGCCGAGCACGGCCAGGAAGACGTGCACGGTCAGCATGAAGGGGTTCTGCAGGGCCGGCATCAGCGGGCGGGTGATGTCGTCGCGGGTGGCGGCGTAGACGAGCACGGCCAGTGCCATCGGCAGCAGGGCGATGCCCAGGGCGCGGGCGTGGTGGCGACGTTCGAAGTAGACGTAGAACAGCAGCATCCCCCAGCCGAAGGCACAGGCGAACTCGTACTGGTTGGCGAAGGGGGCGTGCTTGGTGACCATGGCCCGGGTGATCAGCGAGATCGTCATCAGGATCATCGCCACCAGGGTCAGCTGGCTGGCATACCAGGCAACGCCATGGGTGGTGGAGGTGGCGGGCGCGGCGTCGACGGTGCCGCCCCCGGCCGCCGCGAGGGCGGGGCTGCGACGGCTGGTGGTCAGGCCGGCGACGAAGGCGATCGAGGCGAGCGCCACCAGGATGGTGGCTGCCACGAGGCAGTACTTGGAGATCTCAAGCATGGGTGCTCCCGGAGGTGGTCAGGGTCTGCTCGGAACCGGGGGCCGGCTCGGAACTCTGGCGGTTGGCGGGTTCGCCGAGGGATTCGACGAAGGTCTTCATGGTGCGTTCGAAGATGGTGTCGTGCTTGTCGGGCGAGGCCATGCGCACCTGGCTTCCCGAGGCGGTGGGGTGGATCCTCAGCCAGACGCGCTGGTGCTTGAAGAACATCGTGCAGATGGTGCCGAGCACCAGCAGCAGCGAGCCGGTCCACACCAATGGCGCGCCATGGTCCTGCGAGACCATCAGGCCGGTGAACTGGCGTTCGCGCTCGAAGGTGACCTTGAGCCCCCCCACCTCGGCGGGCTGGCCCTGGCTCACCACCTGCTGCGCGACGGGCTCGTTGGAGTCGGCCTTGTAGACCTCCACCTGCACCTGACCGGGGCCGATGCGGGCGTCGACCTGGCCGGAGGCGGGGGCGATCACGTAGACCTGCAGGCCCTGGGCGGGCAACTCGACGCGGCCGTAGTTCTGCGTCTCGTCGGCATTGGAGTACTGCAGCGGGACGGCGTCGTGGACGATCGCCTTGCCCTGGGCGTCGGCGATGTCCACCTCGGCGGCGAAACCGAAGTAGGCCTGGTTGAACTTGATGCCGTCGTACTTCATGGGGGAGTTGACGCGGGCCGTGTGCTCGAGCACCTGCTTGCCGTCCTTGAACAGCACCAGCTCGGCGGCATAGTCCATCGGGCTGCCGTCGTTATGGTAGGAGTCGGTGAAGCTCTTGGCCTGCACGCTCAGTCCGGTGTCATGGCCCACCTGCTTGGGGCCCATGCCCACCGGGACGGTGAACTCGTCGTCGCGGAAGCCGGTGTTGTTGGTGACCAGCACACCCAGCAGGATCAGCACGAAGGCGGCATGGGCCAGGGCGGTGCCCAGCGGCATCCAGCGGTTGCGGTCGGCATACAGGTTGAGCCCGTCACCGCGGTCGTCGGTCAGGACGCGGAAGCGGCGCTTGACCAGTCCGGCACGGGCCGCTTCGAGGGCCTGTTGCGGGTCGGTGGACAGCTCGACGCTGTGGCGCGTGCGTGCGTGGTCGAAGAAGCCCTCTCGCACGTGGGTGTGCGGGGCGGTGGCATTGCGCCACAGCAACGGCAGCCGGTGCGTGGTGCAGCCGATGATGCTGAGCACCAGGGCGATGGTCACCAGCCTGAAGGGCCAGGAGCTGAACATGTGGAAGACGCCCATGAAGCTCAGCGGTGTGGTCCAGCCGCGGTACTTGCCGCGCACGGAGTCCAGGAAGCTGTCGTAGACCTCCTTGTCGGCGAACTGCTCGGCGGTCACCTGGGTGAACAGCACGCCGATCAGGGAGAGCGCCGTCATCGCGAAGATGAGGAAGAGGCCGATCTTCTTGTTGTAGAAGATGGCGTAGATGCGTCGCAGCATCTGGCCGAGGCTCATGTCGCCCCCGGGGTCGGCGCCTGTCGTGCGGCGGGTGGACTGCAGTGCGGTGCTCATCTGTTCCTCATACTCCGAAGCCGGACAGCTTGCTGAACTGGTTGGTGACCACCAGGAATCCGGTCAGCACCAGCAGTGCTCCGGAGACCAGTTGGACGATGGTGGCGTGGCGGACGAACCAGGCGAGGCGGTCCCCCACCCAGGAGGCGCCCAGCGCCACCGCGACGAAGGGGATGCCCAGGCCCAGGCAGTAGGTGAGCAGCAGGGCGGCGCCGTGCCAGACGCTGCTGGTCTGGGTGGCCAGGGCGATGATGCCCCCCAGGACGGGGCCGATGCAGGGCGTCCAGCCGGCGCCGAAGGCCAGCCCGAGCAGCAGCGACCGTCCCAGGCTGACCTGGCCGGGGCCACGGCCGGAGCGGGGGCCACCCATGGCGCGTGACAGCACGGGGATCTCCACCAGCCCGGCGACGTGCAGGCCCATCACCACCAGCACCAGGCCGCCGGCCCAGCGCAGCAGGTCCTGGTGCTCGCCCAGCACCATGCCGACCAGGCCGATGGAGGCCCAGAAGGCGGTGAAGACCAGCGTGAAGCCCAGGACGAAGGCCAGCGACTGCACCAGGGCTGCGCGGCGGGTGCGCTGCGACGGGTCGGACCCCACGAGGTAGCCGACGTAGATGGGCACGATCGGCAGGAAGCACGGCGAGGCGAAGCTGATGATGCCCGCCAGCAACGCGATCGGAAGCGTGAGGTTGTCCATGGTGGTGCCCGATGGGTGTCAGCGCGAGGGCGTGGCCGCGGCGGCTGGTGTGGCCGAGGCGGACGGCTTCGTCGAGGCGGACGGCTTCGTCGAGGCGGAGGGCTTGGTCGAGGCGCTGGACAGGTGGGACTTGACGGTCTTGGCCAGTTCCGACTCGGGGGCGATGTCGACGACCTTCTGCCAGGCCTGGTTGGCCTTGGTCATGTCGCCCTGCGACATGTGCAGGAAGCCGAGGTTGTAGTAGATCTCGGCACGCTTGGGGGCCAGGGCGGCAGCCTTGTTCCAGCTGACCGCGGCCTCGTCGAGCTTGGCGGCGTTGAACTGGGCCACGCCCAGGGCGAGCCAGGCGTCGACGTCCTTCGGATCGACCTGGGTGATCCGCTGCTGCCACTGGGCGGCCTTGTCGTACTCGCCGGAGCCGTCGTAGATCTGGCCCAGGGCGCGCATGGAGAGCACGTCCTTGGGGTTCTCCGCGATCTTCTTCTCCAGGGTCGCGACCATCTTCGGGTCGGCGGGCTTGGGGGTGGAGGCGGGCTGGGCGGACGAGGCAGCGGCCTGCGGCTGGGCCTCCTGTGGCTTGTCGCCCATCAGGTAGACGCCCATCACGATCGCGGCGGCCAGGGCTGCCAGCGAGAGGTAGTTGAACAGCGAGCGGTTCCTCGACGGCTTCTGCACTGCGGGTGCCGCCACGGCCGCGGGGGCGGGGGCCACGGCGTCGTCGTCGAGGCCCAGCTCGCGCAGGTCCTCGGCCAGTGCGGACTGCTCCGGGCTTCCGGTGTCGGTCAGGGCCGCCTGGGCGGAGCGTTCGGCCAGCGCCTTCTGCCGCTGGGCCCAGGGCTGCAGCTCGGCGGGGGCCTGGTCCAGCAGGGCGACGATCCGGTCGCGGGTGGCGCGGACCTGGTCGGCGGTCGCGCCGGCGGGCAGGCCCAGGTGGTCCAGCCCGGTGGGTCGATGCTCGGGGTTGGTCATTCGGGACTCCGTCGTTCGCGCGCTGCCTGGGAAGTTGTCACGGAAAGAACCGTGGTTGTTGCGTTGGCGCTCACTGTACAAAGGGCGGGGAGGGACGCGAAGAGCGGGGGTGGGCTTTGGGCCCACCCCCGCTCTGCGGGTCATTCAGGAAGCTGTGCCGATCAGCGCTTCGGCGTGGCCCCCGGGGTCGGGGACTCGTTGGCACCGGGCAGCAGGCTGCTGTTCGGCTTGCCGGAGTCCTTGCCCTTGGCGGCGGCCTTGGCGCGGTTCTCGGCCTCCTTCTTCTTGCCCTCGGGGCCCAGCTCGATCGGCGCCGGGGTGGTCTTGACACCCTGCAGCGCGAGCTGGCCCTGGCGGGCGGCGTTGATCGCGTCGGCGAGGATCTTCTGGCTGTACGCCGGGGCGTGGAAGCCGTTGGAGTTCTCGCTCTCCGAGTAGTCCAGGTAGAAGCCGGCCTTGCGCTGATACATCCGCGCTGCCTCGATGCGGTCCTTGGCGACGCCGCTCTTCTGGGCCTTCTCGATGTCGGTGATCAGTGCGTCGACGGCGTTGTAGGTCTCGTCAAGGGTGCTCAGGAACTCGTTCTGGATCTTGCTCACGCGATCCTTCATCTCCTTCTCGCTGGCCTTGTGGCAGGTCTGGCAGGAGGAGTTGACGTCGAGCATCGGGCTGCGCACCTGGTGGTCGCTGACCTTGGCCGCACCGGCACGCTTGTAGGGCATGTGGCAGTCGGCGCAGGAGACACCGGCCTTGGCGTGGATGCCCTGGCTCCAGGTCTCGAAGTCCGGGTGCTGGGCCTTCAGCATCGAGCCGCCGGTGGTGGCGTGGGTCCAGTCGATGTGGTTGGTGCTGTCGGCGTACTCCTGGTCAATGGTCAGGCCCTTGCTCCACGGGAAGTGCAGCGTCTTGTCCTTGCCCTTGAAGTAGTACTCCACGTGGCACTGGCCGCAGACGAAGGAGCGCATCTCGTTCGGGGTGGCGTCGGAGTTGACGTCGTAGTCCTTGATGCCCTCGCTGGCCTTGAGTGCCTTGATGCCGGTGATGAAGGCCGGCTTGGTGATGCGCAGCTCCATCGTCTTCGGGTCGTGGCAGTCGATGCAGGTGATCGGGTGCTCGAACTTCTTGGTGGCTTCCTTGTAGTCCATGTGGTTGACCATGTCGAAGCCCTTGAACTGGTCACCCTTGCCCAGCTCGTTGAAGACCGTGTAGGTCGAGGCGTGGCAGTTGATGCAGGTGCCGGGCTGGTCGAACTCGGTCACGCGGCGGGTCAGGCGCTGGTCCTCGAGCATGTACTCGTGGCCGCGGGCCTCGCGGTAGTCGGTGGCGAAGGCGTATCCGGCCCACAGCTTCACCAGGCGGGGCTCACGCTCCAGTTCCTGGGCGGAGACCACCGTGCGGGGGTCGTCGGCGGTGGGGGTGCGCTTGGTGGGATTGGAGCCGCCGTGCTCGGTGGGCTCCATCTCCGCGGTCTTCTTGTACATCTCGTACTGGATGGGGAAGTTCTTCCCCCAGACGGCGGGGTCCACCGTGGTGTCGGTGAGCTCGACAGCCTTGAAGTAGGTGTCTTGCGCCTCCGTCTGCCTCTTGGCGACGTTCGCCAGCAGTGCGGCGATCACCAGGGTGATCAGCAGGCTGGCGATGACCAGCACACCGAGGACAACCTTTGTCAGGCGCCTCGGCTGCTGCGGGGATACTGAATTGTTCCCAGCGGTACTCATGGCAGTTTCACTTCCTGTGACCAACTTCGCTGTGGCACTTGATGCAGGACACCTGGGTGTCGTGGGTGCGCGTCATCTGGATGTCCGAGGTGAGGTCCTGGTGGCAATACAGGCACGCGCTCTCGGCGACCTTCTTGTTGACGTCGCGGATCTGGATGTTCTCGGGATACCAACCGGTCGAGAACTTGAGGCCGTGCAGGAAACCGTCCTCGGCCTTCACCCAGTACTTGTGCACGACATTGTCGTGCGGCAGGTGGCAGTCATTGCAGGTGGCCACCGCATGGTGGCTACCCGCCTGCCAGGCGTTGTACTGCTCGTTCATCACGTGGCAGTTCGCGCAGCTCTTGGGGTCGGTGCCGAAGTAGGAGAAGCCCTTGGCGAAGACGAAGGTGAACACCCCCAGGCCGATCACGGCCCCGATGGCGATCGCCAGCACCGACAGGACGATCGTCTTCATGTCGACGTACTTCTTGATCGTGTCGACCACGCCACCTCCTGCCATCGCGTACCTCCTGCTCCGGCTGTCGGCCCTCCCCGCGGTCGGGAAGGTGCCGGGACAGCACCCAGTGATGTCATTCTCCTGTGTGAGTAGGCTCCCAGACCATCCCTCGTTGGATAGATCCGGGGTACATCTTTGGCCCGAAAGGCATGGTCAAAGCCATGTCGGGTCTGGTTTCCACGGCATTTTCACCGGACCAGCACGGCTGCGTCAGGGGCCCGGGACAACTCAGCGCAGGGGGTCCGGCGTCCCCAGCCCCTGCCGGACGATGTAGGCCGCGGCCTGGATCCGGTTGTCCATGTGCAGCTTGCGCAGCGCATTGTGGACGTGGTTCTTCACGGTCCCCTCGGTGATGCTCAACCGCTGGCCGATCTCGCGGTTGCTCAGCCCACCTGCCACCAGGCGCAGGATCTCCAGCTCGCGCTGGCTCAGTTCGGGCCGGTCTTCGCCCTGACCGCTGGACGGGCCGGTGCTGGGCCGCGCGTCGCGCAGTTCAGCCATCAGGCGCCCCACCAGCGCGGGTGCCACCGGGTTCTCGCCCCGCACCACGGCGCGGAAGGCCTCGAAGAGCCCGTCGGGGTCCATGTCCTTGAGCAGGTAGCCGTGCACGCCCTGACGGATCGCCGGCAGCAGGTGGGTGTCCTCGGTGCTGACCGTCAGCATCACCACCTTGGTGCCGGGAAGGTCCTCCAGGATGCGCCCGGCGGCCTCCACCCCGCCCATCACGGGCATCTCGACATCCATCAGCACCACATCGGGCCGTAGCTGGCGGGCCAGTTCGATGCCCTCCAGGCCATTGTTGCCCTGGCCCACCACCTCGAGGTCGTCCTGGGCGTCGGCCAGGCTCGCAATCGCGCGGCGGAAGAGGGCCTGGTCGTCGACCAGCAGCAGCCGGATCGGGGACGGGTGCTCGGGGGTCGGCGCACTGCCCGAAAGGTCGAGGGGTGTCATCGGCTCATCTCGTGAAGGGGCGGAGTCGTGGCATGACGTGGTCCCGGGCCGCTGGGACGGCTGGGGTGGGGGCCGGCAGGAAGGCCTGCACCCGGGTCCCCCTTCCGGGGGCAGAGTCCAGGTGGAAGTGGCCCCCCACCTGTTCGACGCGCTCGCGCATCGTGGCCAGCCCGTAGTGGCCGGGCGGGGTGGCCTCGGACGACGAGGGATGGAAGCCGGATCCGTCGTCGGTGATACTCACCCGCAGGCCGTCGGGGCCCGGGCAGAGCCGGACGGTCGCCCGGCTGGCCCCGGCATGCTTGCGCACATTGGTCAGCGCCTCCTGCACCACCCGGCTGAGCTGCAGCTCGTGGGCGGGGCTGAGCTCCAGCGCCTCCGGCGCATCGACGAGCAGCTCGGCCTGCACCCCGCTGCCGCGCGACCAGGTCGCCAGGTAGTGCTGCAACCCGGGGACGAAGCCCTGCTCGTCGCGGCTGGCGCTGCGCAGTCCCAGGATCGACTCGCGCACGTCGCGCACCGACTCCTGGCACAGGTCGGCCAGGTCATCGACCTCGGACAGGGCATGGGTGGCGCCGCGGAGCTCGGGTGAGGAGTGCAGCGCACGCAGCCGCAGGTTGATGACGGCCAGCACCTGGGCCAGGGAGTCGTGCATCTCGCGGGCCAGCCGGTCACGCTCCTCCAGGACGGCACTGTGCCGTTCGGCGGCCAGGGCCCGGTCCTGCAGGGCATAGATCCTGCGGTGTACCCGCTCGATGGACCAGAACATGGCCTGGCCGAAGGCCACGACGGCCAGCGCCCCGATGATGGCGGCGGCGGTGTGCAGGCGGCTGGGCCAGATCAGCGGGAAGGCGCCGATGAAGGCCAGCGGCAGCAACAGTGCCACCAGTCGCAGACGGGCCAGGCGCCGCACGACGTCCACGTCGGTGGGTGCGGGGACGATGCGCTCCTCGGCTCCAGCCGTGGATGTCTGCGTGGTCATCGTCCCCTCCCGTCACTGTGCCGGCCATGGTCTGGCCCCCAACAGTATTTGACCGACTTTCATCGGGGTTATTCGGGGTGGGCGTACCGGTCGGTAGAGGGTCTGTGCCCCCTGGCGGGTCAGTCCCGGTCGGGGCGTCGGTAGGCCCGGTCGTCACTGCGGCGGGCACGACGGTGAGGTGTCTCCTGTTCAGCCTGGACACCACGCGAGGGGCGCACCGGCTCCTCCACCACCGCGGTCGGAACCGTCGGCCGCGGTGCCGGGCCTCCCCGGCCAGCGGCGACGGCGGCCACCCCGATGGCGGTGGTCAACGGCACGGCCAGCACCAGCCCGATGGAGCCAACCAGGGTGCGCACCAGCTCACCGGCGAACATCTCGCTGGTGAGCACCTCACCGAGCGGGCGGCTGTAGATGGTCAGCAGCAGCAGCGTCGGCAGGATCGCGCCGGCCGTCGCGAAGGCGGTGGTGTAGACCGTCGAGGCGATGTGGTCGCGTCCGATCCGCATGGCGCCGGTGAACAGCTCGCGGCGGCCGCGCTTGCCGTCGGCCAGCTCCCAAACCGCAGAAGCCTGCGTGATGGTCACGTCGTTCAGCACACCCAGGCCCGCGATGATGACGCCGCACATCACCATCGCCTGCAGGTTCAGGTCGGGCGCGGCCGCGGCCAACAGGAAGTCGTCCTCGGAGGAGACGCCGGTCAGGTGCGCCCACTTCGTCGCCCAGTAACCCAGCGAGGCACTGATCGCCAGGCCCGCCAGGGTGCCCACCAGGGCGGTGGTGGTGCGCGTCGAGAAGCCGTGGGCGGCATAGAGAACCACGAACATGATCGCCGAACTCGCCACCAGCCCCACCACCGACGGGTTGTGACCCACCACCAGCGCGGGGAAGAGGAACTCGACCATCAGCCAGGAGGCGAAGACCAGACCCAGCAGCGAGACCAGGCCACGCACCCGCGCCACGGCCACCACCAGCAGGGCGAACAGGATGGCGAAGAAGGCCAGCGGGAAGCCCCGGTCGAAGTTGGCGAACTGGTAGTTCACGTCACCGTCCTGCGGCGAGGGGGTGCGGTAGAGCTTCACGTGGTCACCCTCCTCAACCCCTGAGGAGTAGACCGCGGAGGTGAGCGGCACAGTCTTGGTCTGGCCCTCTTCCGGCCCCTCGGTGAGGCTCACCTGGATCTGCGCACAGGCACGGGTGTCATTGGCCACCGAGCCGGTCAGGCCCTCGCAGCTGATCTCGTTGACCTGCGTCACCACGCCCCTGGGCAGGGTGACGCCCTCGGCCATCACGGTGGCGGTGTCGCTGCGCACATGGGTGGCCATGTCGTGCGGCCACAGCACCGCCAGCCCCACGAGGGTGGCCAGTCCCAGGGGGATCAGGATCGAGACCATCCACAGCAGGGCACGACGCTGCAAGCCCCGCATCTGTGGGCTGTCGGGCAGTGCGTGGGAGTGTGAGTGGGCCATCAGGAGCTAACCTCGGGTCAATGTGTACGGATGGCGCGCAGCACCCCGAGGTGCCCTGGCCGTGAGCGAGCGTCCGGCCCCCCGACCGCGCATCGAGGTGCGTGCTGACCCCTCGACCCTATCCAATGGAAGCTCCAAATCCCGGCTGGTGCACGGCGCGGCAGGCCGTCTGGACCACTGCATCGGGCGATTGTGGCGCGGCAGCACCGATCCGACGGTGCGACGCTCGGGCGGCCACTGGTGGCGCACCTCCCGGACCCCGGCCGGCGGGGTGCTGGTGCACCTGGTCGACATCGGGGCCGACGTGCGCGTCGAGGCCTGGGGGCCGGGAGCCGACTGGGCCCTGGATCAGGCGCCGCGGCTGCTGGGTTGTCATGACGAGGCCGACTTCCACCCCGAGCACCCGGTGCTGCGCCGTCTGGTGCACCGCTTCCCTCGGATTCGGGTGGGGGCCACCGACCTGGTCTGCCAGAGCCTGCTGCCCACCATCGTCGAGCAAAAGGTGACCGCGGCCGAGGCCTTCGCCTCGATCAACGGGCTCACCCGGCGCCTGGGTGATCCCGCCCCCGGCCCGGACTTCGGCGTGGGGCACCCGGCGCAGCGGATGCGGCTGCCGCTGAGTGCGGAGCAGTGGGCCCGCATCCCCAGCTGGGACTTCCTGCGCGCCGGCGTGGAGCAGAAGCGGTCGGCGGCGCTGGTGGGGGCGGCCCGTCGCGGCAGGGCCCTGGAGCGGACCCTGGCCGGCGAGGACGCCGATGCGGCCCTGCGCAGCCTGCCCGGCATCGGGGCGTGGACATCGGCCCGTACCCGTCAGCAGGCCCACGGCGATGCGGACGCGTGGAGCACCGGCGACTATCACCTGCCGGGCATCATCAGCCTGGCGCTGTGCGGCGAAGTACTCGACGACGACGGCTGCCGCGAGCTGCTGGAACCCTTCGTCGGGCACCGATACCGGGTGGAGCTCCTCGCGCTGGCCTCGGGGGTCCGCCCCGATCGTCGCGGGCCCAAGCGCACCCTGCCCAGCCACCTGCCCGGGCGGCGTGGCTAAAGGGTGAAGGGGCACGCGGGCACGCGGTCCCGGCTCCGGGCACACAGCGGGGGCACGGGACACACGCTCGAACGTGTGCCTCGTGCCCCCGACGTGTGCCTCGTGCGCGCCACCTGTGCGTCGTGCACCCAACGCGTGCCTGACGGGGCGGGCCGACGGCCAATCAGTCGCGCTCCACCGAACGCGCCCCCACTTGGTCCGGCTCGATCGGCCGGGCAGCGACCTTCGCCTCCTCGGCGGTCTCGGGCGACTCCTCGGCGGTCTCGGGCGCCTGCTCCTCGTCGTCATCCTGGTCGTCCTCGTGGCCGGTGGGGCTCTCGGAACCCAGCTGGGGGTAGCGGTCGTCGTCGTTGAGGTAGCGCAGCCAGGCCATCACGAAGGCCATCGCCGGCACCGCCAGCAGCGCGCCGGCCAGGCCCCACAGGTAACCAGCCAGGCTGACGCCCACGATCACGGCATAGGGGGGCAGCGAGACGGTCTTGCCCATCAGCAGCGGCTGCAGCACATTGCCCTCCAGCTGCTGCACGGCCAGCACCACGAGCAGCATCAACAGCGCAGTCGTGGGGCCGTGCGCGAACAGGGCCAGTGCGACGGCCACGGCGCCGGAGGCCATGGCGCCGATGAAGGGGATGAAGGCGCTGACGAAGACCAGGATGGCCACCGGAATGGGGAAGGGCACCTTGAGCAGCCAGGCGCCCAGGCCGATGAAGATCGCGTCGATGGCGGCCACCACGACGGCGGTGCGGGCATAGAGCTCCAGGCTGCGCCAGCCGCGACGCGAACCGTCGTACTGGCGACGGCGCGAGGACGGCGGCACCAGCCACAGCACGGCCCGCCACATCGCCGGCCCGTCACCCAGGAAGAAGAAGGCGCTGACGAGCACGAGCAGGGTCATGGCGCTGATCTCGCTCAACGAGCTGCCGAAGGTCATGGCGCTCTGCACCAAGGATCCGCTGTGGCCGCTGAGCCACTCCTGGGCCTGGTCGGTGGCCTGTTGCAGCTGGGCCGAGTCCATCTTCAGCGGCCCCTCGCGCAGCCAGGCGGCGCCGTCATTGATCAGACGCTTGCCCGTCTCGGTGATGCTGCCCATCTGCTGGACCATCACGCGGGTGGCGGCCCAGACCAGGGTGAAGACGCTGCCCAGCAGGGCGAACAGCAGCAGGGCGCCACTGAGGTAGCGGTTGAGCGGGGTCTTCTGGTCGAGCCAGCGCACGGCCGGGGTCAGCAGGGCCGTCACCAGCAGCGAGATCGCCATCGGCACCAGGGCGAAACTGGTGCGCCCGATCACCCAGACGGCGACCCAGGTGCAGGCGACCGCGACGAGTGCGGGCACGCCGAAGCGCAGGGCATAGTCGAGCCCACTGGGGACGCGGTGGTGGATGGCTGGCTTCTCGGCGCTGTACACGCGCCAAGCCTGTCGGGCAGGACAATGGTCAGGCCACTTTCCCACCCCTTCGGGTGGGCAAAATTCGCAGCGGGCGAAACCTGTCGGCAGCCCTACCGAGGAGCGCGGATGTCAGCGGGTGGTGACCGTGCGGCTGCGGCGAGCTGCGAAGGCCGCGAAGAGGGCGCCCACCGCCAGCAACGGCAGGCCGAGGCGCCAGGTGTCGCCCTCGACGCGGGTGGCCAGCAGCAGGCAGCTGAGCAGCCCCAGCAGCGGCAGCACCCGCGGCACCCGGAAGTGCTCGTGCTCCACGGGCTCGCGGCGCAGCACCAGCACTGCCACGTTCACACTGGAGAAGACCACCAGCAACAGCAGCACCAGCGTCGAGGCCAGGGTGTCGATCTCGCCGGTCAGCGCCAACAGCAGCGAGAGGCCAGTGGTGGCCAGGATCGCGACCCACGGGGTGCGCCGCCCCGGCAGCACCCGGCCCAGCACCGAGGGGAGCAGGCCGTCGCGGGCCATGCCGTAGGCCAGCCGGGAGCCCATGATGCCGGTCAGCAGGGCACCGTTGGCGACGGCCACCAGCGCGATGAGGCTGAAGACGACCACGGGCACGCCGCCGGCGGCACGCACCACCTCCAGCAGCGGACCTGAACTTGCCGCCAGCTGGTCGGTGGGAACAATGGCGCTCGCCGCGACGCCGACCCCGACGTAGACAATGCCGGCGGTCACCAGGGCCGCGAACAGGGCCCGCGGGTAGGAGCGAGCCGGGTTGCGCGCCTCCTCGGCGACATTCACCGAGGTCTCGAAGCCCACATAGGAGTAGAAGGCCAGCACCGAGGCGGCGAGCACCGCACTGACCGGGCCGTGACCCGGCGTCCCCAGCTGCGTCAGGCGCGACAGGTCGGCGTCTCCCCGCCCGATCACCAGCAGGCCGAGCACCAGCACCAGCACCAGGCCCGAGACCTCGATGACGGTGGCCACTGCATTGGCGCCCATCGACTCCTTGATCCCGCGCATGTTCAGGCCGGCCAGCAGCGCCAGGAAGAGCGTCACCGTCAGCGGCACCGGCAGTTCGACGAAGGCGGCCAAGTAGTCGCCGGCGAAACCGAGCGCCAGCGCACCGACCGAGACGATGCCCGCCGCCAACATGCAGAAGCCCACCAGGAAGGCCCAGAAGGGGCCGAAGGCGCGCTGCGCATAGTGCGAGGAACCACCGGCCCGCGGGTACTTGGTGGCCAGTTCGGCATAGGAGCCGGCCGTCAGCAGCGCCAGCAGCAGGGCCACCAGCAGGGGCACCCAGACCGCTCCGCCCGCGATCCCCGCCACCTCGCCGACCAGCACGTAGACGCCCGCCCCGAGCACGTCGCCCAGAATGAACAGGTAGAGCCCCCAGGTACCGATGCTGCGACGCAGTGGACTGCCGTCCTCCAGCGTGGGGGAGCCGGGGGCGCCGACGACCGGGCCATGGGATGGGGTGCTGCCGTGGGGGTTGGGCATGGGGACGAGACTAGCCACGGCAGGGGTCCGTCGACCCCACCCCGCGGGGTCAAGATGCGCTGGGTGGTGGGACGCCCAGGCGGTGCCCAGTCCAAGCGGTGCCCAGCTCAGGCGGTGCCCGGCTCAGGCAGTGCCCCGTCCGGCGCTCTCCGGCAGCTCGGCGACCGGCACCACCTGCAGGTCGTCCAGTTTCCAGTCCAGGCCAGCGGCCTCTTCCCCGGCGCGGGCCAGCACGTCAAGGTCCACCCGGTGCGGATCGGTGGGCACCACGAAGACCTCGGTGTGGAAGACGTGGCCCATGTCGCGCATCCGCACCCACACCCGCTCCACCCACGGCAGCCCGAGGAAATAGCGTTCCACCTGGTCGATCGCCGGGTGCGGGCCGGAGTCGTCGAAAGTGCGGGCCTGCACGTCGGTGAGTCCGTCGAGGGCATTGCGCAGGTTCGTCCAGCCGTCGCGCACGATCGAGACCGCGATGAAGCCCGCCACCACCGAGTCGACCCACCACCAGCCGATCCCGATCCCCAGGACGCCCAGCATCGCCCCGGCGGCCGTCGACCAGTCCGCCTTGTTCATGTCGGCATCGGCATAGAGCACCTTGTCGTGCAGGTCCTCGGCCAGCCGCATCTTCATTCGGCCCAGCACCACCGGCGGCACCGCAGTCCAGGCCATCGCCGCGATCATCAACCAGCCCAGCCAGATGGTGTGTCCGAACAGCTGCACCGTCCCGATCGTCGGGTGCTCCTGCGTGACCAGCGTCATCGCCGACTCGACGAGCAGGAATGAGCCCATTGCCAGCAGGGCCACCGAGGCCGCCAGGTGCGCGGCGCCCACGGCGCGGTGATGGCCGAAACGGTGCTCGTCGTCGGACCGCCTGTGCACCCGACGCAGCGCCACCAGGAAGGCGATCGGGGGCAGGAAGCTCAGGCAGTCCTCGATCCAGGCCGCCTTCATTGCCTGCGAGCTGCCCATCACCGCGGCCACCACCGCCACCGAGATGGCCAGGAAGACGATGCTCACCCACTCCAGGCGGCGGGCCCTGGCCAGGGCGCGCTGCTGCTCGCGCGGCAGCCGGGTGTCGCCGAAGTTCGCGCTCATCGCGAGGCCTCCGGCATCCCCCGGTCGAACCACCGCTCCAACTCGGTCACCAGCGCGTTCTCACCCAAGGGGGCGGCCACCACGTACTTCACCCGGTCGCCGTGCTCGTCGACCTGTTCGGAATGGGCCCGGGTCAGGCCCACCTTCTTCGACAGCTCGCTCTTGCTGGTCAGGCCACCGACCATCAGGTCGATCTGGCCGTCCTCGAGCCGCTTCACCAGTTCCTCCTGGCTGGCCACCTGCCAGGTGACCGTCGCCCCGCGGGTGGCGGCAAAACCCTCCACCAGCTCGGCCTCCGGCCCCTCGACCCGCCCGCCGTCGACCACCAGCAGCGGCGGCGCCGGTGCCGCCCCGGCGACCAGCTCGTGCTCCTGGTCGATCCGGTCCAGCGTGTGGTCGGGATCGCGGGGGATCGAGCATCCCGTCATCATCAGGATTCCGGCGGCCACCACCGGGGCCACGAGTCGTCGAAGCTGCGATCTCATTGCCTGCTCCTGTTCCGGCCCGGAATCGGATCCGCGACCAGCACACTATCCAGACCTTCGGCCATCGGGGCAGGCCCGATGGGTGGGCAGCCGAGCAGCCGGTCAGTCGGTGACGGCCGGTTGCGTTCCGGTGTCGTCGTCCTCCTGCTCCACCGTGCGACCGGGCAGGGTCACGACGAACTCTGCGCCACCCTCCGCCGAGCGGCGCGCCTCGACGGTGCCGCCGTGGGAGCTGATGGTGTGCGCCACGATCGACAGCCCCAGGCCCGTTCCGGGGGTGTTGCGCGCCCGGTCGGAGCGGAAGAAGCGGTCGAAGACGTGCGGCAGGTCCTCGTCCGCGATGCCCGGACCCTGGTCGGCGATGCGCAGCTGGTCACCCTGCAGGTGCACGTGGATCGTGCCGCCCGGCGGGGAGAACTTCACCGCATTGTCCAGCAGGTTCGTCACAGCCCGCTCCAAGGTGTCCGGCTCGCCCACCAGGAAGAGCGGGTTGAGCTCCACGTCGAAGGTGAGCCCCGGCCCGCGGCGCTTCGCCCGCAGGATCGCCGCCTCGACCACGTCACGAAAGTCCAGGTGCTCCGGGTTCGTCGTCACCCGGTCCTCGCGGGAGAGCTGCACCAGGTCACCCACCAGCGAGGTCAGCTCGCCCAGCTGGGCGGCGATGTCGTGCAGGATCTCGCCGCGGGCCCCGTCGGGCAGCATGCCGGTCTTGTCGTCGGCCACCAGCAGCTCGATATTGGTGCGCATGCTGGTCAGCGGTGTGCGCAGCTCGTGGCCGGCATCGGCGATCAGGCGCTTCTGCCGCTCACGAGAGGACCCCAGCGAGTTCAGCATGGTGTTGAAGGAACGGGTGAGCTCGCCCAGGTCGTCGTCGGAGTGGATCTCGATGGGGGTGAGCTCGTCTGTCTCGGTGACGTGCGTCACCGCCGCCGACAGATTGCGCAGCGGCAGCAGCGCCTGGCGAGAGCTCCACGCCCCCAGCCCGACGGCCAGCAGCACGCCCACACCGCCGGTGATGATCATGGTCAGCCACAGGGCCTCAAGGGTCTGCCGGGTCGGGGCCATCGGGCGGGCCAGCACCAGCGCATAACGCTTGTCCTCGATGGTCTGGGGCACGGCCACCATTCGGTAGGTGGTGCCGTCGACGTCGGTCAGGGTACGGGCGCTCGTGCCGGTCTGGGTTCGGGCGATCGCGATCTCCTGCGGGCCAGGCTGCAAGGTCACGGTGGTGCCCGGAACCTGCTTGGATCGACCGTCGCTGCCCAGCAGCATCAGCGAGACATTGGCGGCACGCAGCGCACCGGCATTGAGCCCGCCCATGCCCTCCAGGTCGGAGGCGATCGGGCCGGCGGTGTAGGAGGCGACGTCGGTCAGTTCGTTGTCCAGTTGGTCGTACAGGCTGATCCGGGCCATCAGGTAGGCGGCGATGGCCACCAGCAGCACCGCGATGCTCACCGACAGCGCCGAGAGCCACACCAGGCGTCGGCTCAGGGAGGCGCGACGACGCCGCCAGTCTCCCCTCACCAGGGATCGGACGGTGCGTTGCAGCTGGTTCACGGGGTGTCTGGCCTGTCGGTTCTTCGTCGGGGGAGGGTGGTGACCACCTGTCAGGGAGCCGTCTCGCGCAGCACGTAGCCGATGCCGCGCACGGTGTGGATGAGGCGGGCCTCACCCTCGGCCTCGGTCTTGCGACGCAGGTAGCCGATGTAGACCTCGAGCGAGTTGGCCGTGGTGGGGAAGTCGAAGCCCCACACCTCGTTGAGCAGCCAGCCGCGCTCCAGCACCCGGCGCGGGTGCTCCATGAAGACGTGCAGCAGCGCGAACTCGGTGCGCGTGAGGCTGATCCGGCGGCCGCCCCGCGAGACCTCGCGGGTCTGGGCGTCCAGGATCAGGTCCTCGAAGACCAGCGTCTCGCTGGCCGCCTCGCGCTCGGGGCGCACCCTGCGGGTCAGTGCCCGCATCCGGGCGAGCAGCTCGTCCAGGGCGAAGGGCTTGACCATGTAGTCATCGGCGCCGGCATCCAGGCCGTCCACCCGGTCGCCCACGGCATCGCGGGCGGTGAGGATCAGGATCGGTACGTCATTGCCGGTCTGGCGCAGCATCCGGGTGGTCTCCAGCCCGTCCAGGCGCGGCATCATCACGTCCATGATGACGGCGTCGGCGTCGATGGCCGAGAGCTTGGCCAGGGCCTCCAGGCCGTCGGTGGCGGTGCTCACCTCGTAGCCGCTGTACTGCATCGAGCGGGCGAGGGAGTCGCGGACGGCCTGGTCGTCGTCAACCACGAGGATGTGCATGGGGCAAGGATGCCACTTGTGGCCCCCGGCTCTCGACCCGGGCATGCCCTGCGGGGCCGGTGCCCGGGGGTGCGTCCAGAAACCACCTCCATGGCGGGCGGTGGTGCAGATGATGCACCGAGGACCGCTCTCGATGTGGTTTCTGGACGGCCCCTGGCCCGGCGGGGCATGTTCCATGCCACGGAACGACCCGTTGAACCGGGCGTCTCTGGAGTGGACGCTCAAGTGGTGACCACAACCACCGATGCTTCCGTCACTCCCACTCCCGAGTCCCTCGACGAGGCGGCCCGGCGACTGGTCGAGGCAGCCCGCAGCGGCACACCCTGTGCCCCGGTCCGCGACCTGATCGACGCCACTGACGTCGAGTCCGCCTATGCCGTCCAGACCCGCGTCACCGAACAGCGCCTCGCCGCCGGCGCGACGATCGTCGGCCGCAAGATCGGGCTCACCTCCACCGCCGTCCAGGCCCAGCTCGGGGTCGACCAGCCCGACTTCGGTGTCCTCTTCGACGACATGGCCTTCCCCGCCGGTGCGACGATCCCCGCCGGCACCTTCCTGCAGCCCCGCGTCGAGGCCGAGGTCGCCTTCGTCCTCGGCGCCGACCTGGCCGACGGCGAGCTCGACATGGACCAGGTGCGCGCCGCCGTCGCCGAGGTGCGGGCCGCCCTCGAGATCTGCGACTCGCGCATCGCCGGCTGGGACATCACCTTCAGCGACACCGTCGCCGACAATGCCTCCGCCGGCGCCTACGTGCTGGGCGACACCAGCCTCACCCTCGACGAGGTGGAGCCGCGCGAGGTCGAGATGACCATGACCACCACCGGCCAGGAGGACTCGACGGGCACCGGCCAGGCCTGCCTCGGCGATCCGCTGCTGGCCCTGCAATGGTTGGCCCTGACCAGCCGTGCCCTGGGCAATCCCCTGTGCGCCGGCCAGGTGGTGCTCTCGGGCGCACTCGGACCGATGCGCCCGGTCACCGACGGCAGCCACGTGAAGACCACCATCAGCAAGCTCGGCGACGTGTCGGTGAGCTTCGGCGAGAGCACGGAGAAGTGATGAACGAGAAGCACAACAATCCTGACCCGCACGGCCGCGGCGACGGCCCCCGCGTCAAGGTGGCCATCATCGGCTCGGGCAACATCGGCACCGACCTGATGATCAAGGTGCTGCGCACCTCCCAGTACCTCGAGATGGGCGCCATGGTCGGCATCGACCCCGACTCCGACGGCTTGGCCCGCGCCCAGCGGATGGGCGTGCCCACCACCGCCGAGGGCGTCGAGGGGCTGGTGCGCATGGACGGCTTCGAGGACATCAAGATCGTCTTCGACGCCACCAGCGCCAAGGCCCACGTCCACAACTCTGGCGTGCTGGAGCCCCACGGCGTGCACCAGATCGACCTCACCCGCGCGGCGCTCGGCCCCTACGTCGTGCCCGCGGTGAACCTGGACGAGAACCTCGACGCCATGGACGTCAACATGGTCACCTGCGGCGGCCAGGCCACCATCCCGGTGGTGCACGCCATCAGCTCGGTGACACCGGTCCACTACGGCGAGATCGTCGCCTCCATGTCGAGCCGCTCGGCCGGTCCCGGCACCCGCGCCAACATCGACGAGTTCACCGAGACCACCTCGGCGGCCATCGAGCAGGTCGGCGGCGCCAGGAAGGGCAAGGCCATCATCATCCTCAACCCGGCCGAACCCCCGATGATGATGCGTGACACCGTGCTGTGCCTGGTCAAGGCCCCCGACCAGTCCACCCAGGAGGCCATCGTCGCGGCCGTGGAGAAGCGCGTTGCCGGGGTGGCCCAGTACGTTCCCGGCTACCGCCTCAAGCAGCAGGTGCAGATCAGCGAGATCGAGCCCGACGCCCCCGTCCACACCCTCACCGGCCAGGAGGCCGGCGGCGATGACGACCGCCCCACCCACCAGGTGAGCGTCTTCATCGAGGTGGAGGGCGCGGCCCACTACCTGCCGGCCTATGCCGGCAACCTCGACATCATGACCTCGGCTGCGCTGCGCGTCGCCGACCGCATGGCAGCCCGAAAGGTGGTTCCCGCATGAGCAGGATCTTCGTCCAGGACGTCACGCTGCGCGACGGCATGCACGCCGTGCGGCACCGCATCTCCACCAAGGATGTCCATCGCATCGTGAAGGCCCTCGACCAGGCCGACGTCGACGCCATCGAGGTGGCCCACGGCGACGGGCTGGCCGGCGGCTCCCTCAACTACGGCCCCGGCTCGCACACCGACTGGGAGTGGATCGAGGCCGCCGCCGACGTGCTGCAGAGGGCCCGTCTGACCACCCTGCTGCTGCCCGGCGTCGGCACCATCCCGGAGCTGCAGAAGGCCTATGAACTGGGGGTCCGCTCGGTGCGGGTGGCCACCCACTGCACCGAGGCCGACATCTCGGCGCAGCACATCGCCGCCGCCCGCGAGATCGGCATGGACGTCTCGGGTTTCCTGATGCTCAGCCGCATGGTCGAGCCCACCGAGCTGGCCCAGCAGGCCAAGCTGATGGAGTCCTACGGTGCCCACTGTGTCTACGTCACCGACTCTGGCGGCCGCATGACGATGGACGACGTCACCGCCCGCATCAAGGCCTACCGCGAGGTGCTCGACGACAAGACCGAGATCGGCATCCACGCCCACGAGAACCTCTCGCTCTCGGTGGCCAATTCCGTGGCGGCGGTGCAGAGCGGCGCCTACCGCGTCGACGCCTCACTGGCCGGCCAGGGCGCCGGGGCCGGCAACTGCCCCATCGAGCCCTTCATCGCGGTGGCCAACCTCTACGGCTTCGAGCACGGCTGCGACCTGTTCACGCTGCAGGATGCCGCCGACGACATCGTGCGCCCGCTGCAGGACCGCCCGGTGCGCGTCGACCGCGAGACCCTCTCGCTCGGCTATGCCGGCGTCTACTCCAGCTTCCTACGCCATGCTGAGGTCGCCTCGAAGCGGTATGGCGTCGACGTGCGCGAGATCCTCATCGAGTGCGGCCAGCGTCGCCTGGTCGGCGGGCAGGAGGACATGATCGTCGACGTCGCGCTCGACCTGGCGGCCGCAAAGTCCGGCCGGAAGGAGTCCTGAGATGCCGGCAGCACTGGTGGCGATGAGCCATTCGCCCCTGCTCGACTTCGTCGAGGTGCCCGCCGACGTCGCCTCCGACGTCAACGGTGCCTTCGAGGCTGCCCGGGCCTTCGTCAAGGACTTCGACCCGCAGCTGGTGGTCACCTTCGCACCCGACCACTACAACGGCTTCTTCTACGACACCATGCCGCCCTTCTGCGTCGGCCTGCGCGGCTTCGGCCTGGGTGACTACGACACCGCCACCGGCGACCTGGACGTGCCCACCGAGCGCGTCGAGGAGCTGGTGCGCTTCGTGCAGGAGGCCGACATCGACATGACCATGAGCCGCTACATGGGGCTCGACCACGGGCCGTGCAGCCGCTGGAGATCCTCTTCGGCGGGATCGACACCGTCCCGACCATTCCGGTCTTCGTCAACGGCGTGGCCGGCCCCTTCGTGCCGATGCGCCGCATCCGTCAGATGGGCGAGGCCATCGGCCGCTGGGTGGCCACCTGCGACGAGCGGGTGCTGCTGATCGCCTCGGGCGGGCTCTCGCACGACCCGCCCGTGCCGCAGTGGGCCACTGCCAGCGAGGACGTGCGCAAGTTCCTGCTCGACGGCCGCAATCCCACGCCGGAGGCCCGCCAGGCCCGCCAGCAGCGCGTGATCGACTCGGCGAAGGACTTCGTCGAGGGACGGGCCACCATCCGCGACCTCAACTCCGAATGGGACAAGGAGTTCATGCGGATGTGCGCCGAGCACGACGTGGCCGGCCTGGACGCGCTGACCGCCGAGCAGATGGTGCGCGATGCCGGCAACTCCTCGCACGAGGTGCGCACCTGGGTGAGCGCCTTCAGCGCCTTCGGGCGATCGGCGACTACCGCGTCGAGACCTCCTTCTACCGTGACATCAAGCACTACATCGCCGGCTTCGGCGTGATGACTGCCAGCCAGTCGGCCTGAGCCGAACCCCGCGAAAGGACACACCATGGACATCACCTACGACTCCACCTCGAAGTTCGTCCAGACCAGCAAGCACCGGATCCACATCAACGAGGCCGGCTCGGGCAGCGAGGTCGTCTTCATGCTGCACGGCTCGGGCCCCGGCGCCACCGGCTGGAGCAACTTCAGCCAGAACATCCCCGTGCTGGCCGAGCACTTCCGCGTGATCGCGGTCGACATGCCCGGCTGGGGCGAGTCCGACCCGGTCACCTATTCCGGGCGCGACCACTGCACCGACCTGGCCGACCTGATGGACGAGCTGGGCGTCGACAAGGCCGCCGCCGTGATCGGCAACTCGATGGGTGGCGGCACCACGGTGCGCTTCGGCTACGAGCACCCCGAGCGCGTCGAGAAGCTCATCACGATGGGTTCCAGCTCGGGCAGCGCCTCGCTCTTCGGCGCCGCCGGCTTCACCGAGGGCCTGAAGGTGCTGCAGAAGGGCTACCGCAACCCGACCCCTGAGGTGATGCGCGAACTGGTGGAGGTGATGACCTTCGACAGCTCCTTCGCCACCGACGAGCTGGTGCAGGCCCGCGCCGAGATGGTGGCGGCGCATCCCGAGCACAACAAGAACTTCATCGACGGCACCGGCAAGCGCGCCGTCGTGGAGCTCGACTTCGCCAAGGTGCGCACCATCACCGCCCCGACGCTTCTCTTCCACGGCCGCGACGACCGGGTGGTGCCCTTCGAGCACTCGCTGCGCCTGACCTCGCTGATCCCCGACTCGCAGCTGCTGTTGATCAACCGCTGCGGCCACTGGCTGCAGATCGAGCACGCCGAGGAGTTCAACCGGCAGGTGCTGCACTTCCTGGGCAAGTGATCCCAGGGGTCCGTCCACAAACAACACCGAGGGCGGCCGTCACTGCATCATCTGCAGTGACGGCCGCCCTGACGGTGGTTTGTGGACGAGGCCCCTACCGGGCGAGCCCCTGCCGAGGGGCCAGGGCCGTCACCAGGACGGCCAGGACCACCATCGCGCCGGTGAGCACGGTGACCCCAGGCCAGGCCCAGCCGCTCCACGCCCACCCGGCGGCCGTCCCCGCCACGGAGCTGCCCACGTAGTACGCGAACAGGTACAGCGAGGCGGCCTGGCCGGTGCCCAGCCCCTGCGACGAGGCATGGGCCGCCACCCAGCCGGAGGCGACGCCGTGGGCGGCGAAGAAGCCGATCGACATCAGCGCCAGGCCGGTCACCACCAGCCACAGCGGACGCATCGCCACCGCCGCGATCCCCAGCAGCTGCAGGGCCAGGCCCCCGAGCACCACCAGGCGGGGGCCGTGCTGCTCGGTGGCGCGGCCGGCGCGGGCCGAGCTCCACGAGCCGAAGGCGTAGACGACGAAGACCAGCCCGGCCACGCCCACCGAGAGGGAATAGGGCGGCGCCTCGAGCCGGAAGCCCATCACATTGAAGCAGGCGACGAAGGCCCCCATGGCCAGGAAGGCCAGCGCCATCAGGGCCAGCTGCAGCGGGTCGCGCAGCAGCCGCAGCGTCTTGGCCGTCAGCCGTGCCGGGGCCAGCGGCTGGGCGACGAAGTGGCGCGAGGCGGGCAGCAGCAGCCACACCGCCACGGCACAGGCCAAGGCCAGCAAGCCGATCCCGGAGATGGACCAGCGCCAGCCGAACTGGTCGGCCAGCACGCCCGAGACGAGCCGCCCCGACATGCCGCCCAGGGCAGTGCCACCGATGTAGAGGCCGGTGGCGCGCCCGGCCGCCGAGGGGTGCATCTCCTCGCGCAGGTAGGCGACGGCCACCGCGGGGAGCCCCGCGCCGCACACGCCGAGCACGGCCCGCAGCAGCAGGAGAACGGCCCACTGGTCGACCGCGGCGCTGGCCAGGGTGACCAAGGCTGAGGCGAACAGGCTTGCCAGCATCACAGTGGTGCGCCCGATGGCGTCGGAGACGGGCCCCAGGAAGAGCAGGGCGATGCCCAGCGTGATGGTGGTGGCCGAGACGGTCAGGGTCGTCTTGGCGGGGGTGACGCCGAAGTGGGCGCCGATCAGCGGCAGCAGCGGCTGCGTGCAGTAGATCGTCGCGAAGGTGACCAGCCCGGCCAGGAAGAGCGCCACGGTGGTGCGACGGTAGCCGCTCTCACCGGGACGATGGCCGGGGCTGGTCGGGCTCACGCCTCGGGAATGT
Organism: Luteococcus sediminum; assembly: GCF_054783495.1. Taxonomy (NCBI): domain Bacteria; kingdom Bacillati; phylum Actinomycetota; class Actinomycetes; order Propionibacteriales; family Propionibacteriaceae; genus Luteococcus; species Luteococcus sediminum. Next base: position 99,327 of record NZ_BAAGQL010000022.1, read on the forward strand.
CCTCGTCGGGTGTCGGGTCACCGTCGGTGCCGATCCCGTTGGCGAAGGCCGCCTCAGGGGTGGTGGCCTCGACGGGGCCGGAGGGCAGGCCGCCGAAGGTGCCGATCAGGCCCTCCTGCTCGGGCTGGGCATCCGAGGAGTCCTCGCGCCGGTACTCCTCCACGGGGACGGCCTGCGCCGTGCCCGGCTCCTGCGCCGGCTCGTCGACCGGGCGGCCGGAGTCGAGCTGGTCGAGCTGCTGCTCGGTCTGCTCCACCTCCTGTGGCGCCGGCTCGGCGCTGGGGGTGGCGGCGTGCGTGGGGTCCAGCTGCGGTTCGTTCATGCTCTCCTCCTGAGGGTGGGGTGCTGCAGGCTCTCCTGTGGTGAAGCTCTCCATGGGCACGACGCGTGGCCTCGTGTCCGGCTCGTCAGTGGCGGGCTCCGCGGCGGGTGCTGCCGGGATGACGGGCGACGGCTCGCCGGGCAGCACGGGCTGGGTGTGCATGATCACCGGCGGCTCCCCGGCATCCTGCTGGGACTCTTCGGGGACTTCGGTTGCCTCGACGGGTTCGGGCGCCTCGGGCGTGGGTTCCTCGACCGGCTCGGGCTCGGGTAGCTGCGTCTCGACGGCCTGGGGTGCCTCGTCCAGTGCGGGTTCGGCCTGGGGTGCCTGTTCGGGCGTCTCCACCGGCGCGGCCCCTGCCTGCTCTGCCGCCGCAGCCGCCTGCTCGGCCGCCTTCCGTTCCTGGGCGGCGCGTCGCTGCTCGCGCGCCCGCTCGCGCTCGAGTCGTCGCTGCTCGGCGGCTTCGACCGCCTGGCGGTCCTGCTCGGCCTTCTCGGCAGCGACCCGCTCCCGTTCGGCGGCCTCGGCGGCATCACGCTCTGCCTGGCGCTCGGCCAGCCGCGCCTGCTCGGCCTCCACCTGCTGCGCCTGCTCGGCCCTGATCCGTTCCATCTCGGCGGCCTTGGCGGCGCGGCGGGCCTCGCGGGCCTCGGCCTCGGCACGCTCCCGCTCGGCCTTCTCGGCGGCGGCCTTCTGCGCGGCCTCGCGCCGGGCCTGTTCCTCCGCCTCGGCGGCGGCCTTCTCGGCCTCCAGGTAGCCGGCATGGCGCTCCACCTCGGCGGCACTCGACTCGTGGCGCACCGCGGTGACGCCCTGCTCGCGGCTGAGCCAGTGGATGCGCTGGCTGCCCTCCACCGTGGTGCGGCCGCTGACCGGATCGACCACCAGGCAGGTGCCCTCGTCGATGGCCACCAGACTGGTCAGCTCACCCTTCTCCAGCGCGGCCAGGCCACGCTCCAGGCCACAGACGTCACCGTGCACGTCGATGCCCAGCCCCACCAGGCCCAGGCCGTCGCGCAGCTGCAGCTCCTCGGCGCCCTCGCTCCACACCTCGGGAGCCACTTGGCGGCCGCGGAAGCGCCAGCCGCCCACCACGGCGCGCTTGGCGACGATCGCGGCCCCGGCCGAGAAGCCCAGGTAGGGGACCCCCTGGCGCACCAGCTTCGCGATCAGCTCGCGCTGCGGCAGCAGGGCGTCGAGATAACCGGGGGTCAGTCCGCCGCCAACCACGATCCCGGCGAGCTCCAGCGGCGCCTCGGGCCAGCGGGTCTGGTTGCTCGACGGCTCCGGCTCGTCGTCCAGCCAGACGGGCTCGATCTGGGCCTCGGGCCAGCGCTGCCGGATCGGCTCGGCGAGGTCGGCCAGGTGGTGCCCGGCCTCCTGCTCGGTGCCCAGCAGCGCGACGGCGATGCGCGTGCCGCGCTTCTTCGCCTGGGCGACGAACTGGTCGTGGACGCTGGCAAGGGAATCGGCGGGGCCGCCACCCACGAGGTACAAGGTCATGGACCCAGACTAGTCAGCCTCGCCGGTCGGCGCTCCCTGTCGCGACGAAGCTCCCGTGAGGGGCTCGTCGGGGCAGGGCTTTGGCAGGTCGGGTCAGCGACGGGCCTCCGGGCGTCCGGTGCGCAGGGCCCCGGCCAGCTCGCGGGCCTGCCCGACCACGGCCGGGTCGTCGGCGTCGACACTGCCACTGGCCACCCGGTCGACCAGGGGAAGCGCCTCGGCGCTGACCAGCGGCTCCCAGTGGCGCGACAGGCTGGCGTTCATCTGCAGGCGGGTGGCGGCGGCGCGCAGCCGGCTGGCAATCTCGGTGGCCTCCGCCTCCTGGGCCGCCGAGGAACGCGCCACCCACAGCACCATCAGCGTGATGAACACGTCGCCGGCACCGGTCATGATGACGAAGGAGTGCCACCAGGGCTCCAGCCAGTCACCGAAGTGCACGGCCAGCGAGACCACTTGGATGACGGCCCACAGCAGGGTCAGCACGGCGCCGGTGCGCAGTCGGCCGGACAGCACCACCAGGTGGACCAGCGCCGAGGCGGTCCAGGCCATCCACAGCGGATAGTCGATCTCCGGGGAGGTGGGCACCAGCGACAAATTGACGAACCAGGCGACGACGGCCACCACGAAGATCAAGCCCAGCGCCCACGGCCGCAGGGCGCGGCGGCGCAGCACGACGGCTGCCACCACGCCGATCGCCAGGGTGGCCAGGCCCACGGCCAGGCCGAGGCCAGGACGCTCCACCTGGCCGGCGGCCAGCAGGGTCATGAAGAAGCTGGTGGCCAGCATCGGCCAGGCCGTGCGGGTCAGGCGGCTGCGCACCAGCTGGTCGGGGGCCTCGCGCCAGGCGGTGCCGCGGCTGGTGCTTTCCTGGCGGGGCCAGCGCAGCAGCACCTCGCCCTCGACCCCGGGGGTGACGAGGACTTCGCCGCCGATGCCGTCCATCAGCTCGAAGACGCGACGGTCACGGCCCAGACGGTCCAGGGGACGGTTGCCACGCCTGGGGTCGACGATGTGCACCTCGCGCTGGTCGTCGTCCTCCTCGACGCGGATGCGGGCCTTCGACCCACCGCGGGCGAGCTCGTCGGCGAGCAGTTCTCGGGTGGCCTCCCCCATGGCCAGGGCCATGGCCATCGGTGCGGGGGCGGTGGCGCCGTCGACGACCACCCCCGCCCGGACGAGTGCGGGGATGGTGGCCAGCAGGTCCTCCACGCGGGTGGTGCGGCGCCGACCGGTGGCGTCCTGGACGGCGCTGCGGGCATCGCGGCAGATGTCGACGGTGCGTCGGGTCGAACCGCCGGCGGCCACCTGCTCCAGTGCGGGCAGCACCTGCTCGTCCAGCAGGCGGCGGGCCTCGACGCGTCCCTGCTCCTGGTCCTCGGCCTCCGACTTGGCGGCGCGGGCGGTCAGGCTGCGGGCAACGGCATCCTCGCGGGCTTCGTCGATGGCGATGATGGCATTGCCGAAGAGCAGCACCAGGGCGATGGGTTGCAGGATCCACAGGTGGTCGGCGAGGTCCTCCCAAGTGGAGGTGCCGACATGGGCGTGCTGCACCAGCATCATGGCGACGGCAGCCACGCCGGCGAAGACGAGGTGGTCGCGGTGCCGGGCCGACCGCATCGCCAGGGCGACGATCGGGAAGGCCCAGTAGCCGGGCAGCAGGTAGTCGGCGAGGTCGAAGGTGCCGGCCTGGCGCGCCATGAGCGCGATGCCGCCCAGCAGGAGGGCCAGCATCGCCCAGGCGCTGGCCAGGTGGTGGCGTGGAAGGAAGAGCGCGACGGCGGTGTAGAGCTGGGAGGCCAGCAGCAGGGCCGTGCCCAGCGCGGCGCCGGGGCTGGCGGCCAGGAATTCCAGCACCAGCGGGATGGTCTCGGTACTCAGGCTGAGCGCCAGGGAGCCCAGGCCCAGCACCTGGAGGGCGCGGGCGGTGGAGCTGCCCTGTACCTGGCCGGTGCTGCGGCGCGGCGCGGCGTCGCCGGTGTCGGCGGTGTCAGCGGCCCGGCGGGCCGGACTGTGGACAGAATCTGCGGTTGACACGTCTTTCCCCCGATGGATTGTGCGGTGCCACGAACAGTCGGGCACGAACAGTCATCATCGGGCATGAGGGCGCCCACCGTCGCATCCGGGGCTCCTGGAAGAGCACAGTGCCAGGAGACTCTTGGTGGGCAAGGCCTCGTGTGGTGACCTGTGTCCTGCTGGCCGGGACAAGCCTCAGCGGCGCCCGGTCAGCTCGTCGAGGATGCCCGGGACGCTGCGCTCGATCGCCGCCAGCGTCTGGTGGAAACCGTCCATGCCGCCGTACCACGGGTCGGGCAGGCCCTCGCCATCGGCCGCCTCAGGGTCGTAGTCGCTGAACAGCCGCAGATTCGTCGCCCCCGGGACCAGGCGCAGCATGCGGTCGACGTGGTGCTGCTCTGCCGCCACCACCAGGTCGGCCTCGCGGATCTCCTCGGCGGTGACCTGGTGCGCCCGGTGGCCATCGGTCCGGTAGCCAGCCTCGGCGAGCACCTCGACGGCGCGCGGGTCGATCGGGTTGCCCTGCTCCTCGTCGCTCACACCGGCCGAGGTGATGCGCACGTCCAGGCCCTGCTCCTCGGCCAGGCGGCGGGCGACCCGCTCGGCGATCGGGGAGCGGCAGATGTTGCCGAGGCAGACCATGACGACGTGTGGGGTGTGTTCCATGAAATCAAGACTGCCATGCGGGTGGCGTCGGGGCTGAAAGGATGGTGTCTCGCCGCACTGGAGGAGACGACCGATGGATCTCAAGGGCAGAAGCTTCATCAAGGAGGCCGACTTCACGCCGCAGGAGTGGCTGGGGCTGCTCGAGCTGGCCGCCGAGCTGAAGACCGAGAAGCGCGAGGGGCGCGAGCGAAAGCGCCTGGCCGGACGCAACATCGCACTCATCTTCGAGAAGACCTCCACCCGTACCCGTTGCGCCTTCGAGGTGGCCGCCTTCGACCAGGGCGCGCACACCACCTTCCTGGACCCGGTGGGCTCGCAGATCGGGCACAAGGAGTCGATGGCCGACACCGCCCGGGTGCTGGGCCAGATGTTCGACGGCATCCAGTACCGCGGCCACGCAACCCACGGCGTCGAGTTGCTGGCCAAGTACGCAGGGGTGCCGGTGTGGAACGGGCTGACTAATGAGTGGCACCCCACCCAGATGCTCGCTGACCAGCTCACGATGCTGGAGCACGGCTCGAAGCCGCTGGACCAGGTGACCCATGCCTACCTGGGTGATGCCCGCTACAACACCGGCAACTCGATCCTGGTCTCCGGCGCGCTGGTGGGGATGGACGTGCGCATCGTTGCCCCGGTGGAGTACCAGCCGGAGCGGTGGGTGGTCGACATCGCCCAGGGCATCGCCCGACAGACCGGCGCCCGGATCACCGTCACCGAGGACGTCGCCGCCGGCGTGCAGGGATGCGACTTCATCTCCACCGACGTGTGGGTCTCGATGGGGGAGTCCAAGGAGGTCTGGAACCAGCGCATCGAGGCGCTCAGGGACTACCAGGTCAATGACGCGGTGCTGGAGGCAGCCGGCAATCCCGAGGTGAAGTTCATGCACTGCCTGCCGGCCTTCCATGACCGCTTCACCACGGTGGGGGAGGAGATCTTCCAGGCCACTGGGATGGACGCGCTGGAGGTCACCGACGAGGTCTTCGAGGGGCCGGCCTCGGTGGTCTTCGACCAGGCCGGCAACCGGATGCACACCATCAAGGCGGTGATGGTGGCGACGCTGGCCGGGTGAGCGGCTCAGCTGTCACCCACGCTTGCCGAGCTTGTCGAGGGCCACACAGAAGATCTCGGAAGATCTGGTCCGCTGGGGGGACCAGATCTTCCGAGATCACGTCGTGAGGGCCTGGGGCGTCAGTCGAACAGGCCGCCGAGCGCACTGCCGGCACCGCCGCCACCGCCATTGGGCGTGGCGACGACGTTCTCGCACGGCTGCACGACGACGTGGCCCTGGCCGCGGAAGGCCATCTGCAGCATCTCGCCGGTGCCGCCGCGCAGCATCGACTTCACACCGCCGGTGTCCACCTTGATGTCCATCTGCACGCCGCCGGTCCACAGCACCACGGCCTGCGCATCGGCGAAGGTGGGTGCCTGGGCGACGTCGAGGGCCACCGGCTCGCCCTTGGTGGTGATGGCGACGAAGCCGGTGCCACGCAGCTCCACGTTGTAGAGCCCGCCGGTCATCGCTGCGCCGCGGGCCTGGATGCGGCGCACGTCCCACTGGATCGACTGGCTGAAGGCCAGCACATTACCTCCGTTGACGCTGATGACGTCGTTGTCCAGGTAGAGCAACTGGATGTCGGCGGCCTCGTCGGCCAGAAAGAGTTCGCCCGAACCGCTGGCCTCCATCAGCTGGACGCCCTCACCGGTGGCGGCCTGCTTGAGGAACTTCCCGATGCCGCCGGAGCCGCGGTTGGTGAAGGAGATCTGGCCCTGGTAGGCCACCATCGAGCCGGTGCGGGCCCAGACAGGGCCCTGCGCCATGTTCACCTTGAGCAGCTTCTTGTTCTGCAGGCTGAACTGGTGGTCGGAGTTCTTCTCGGCGTAGTCGTCGAACAGCGGTCCGTACAGGGGCATTGCTCCACCTCTTCGTCGTGGCGCAGGGGTGCGCCGGTCTGGTGTCTCGACAGTAGGGGCTGGCGGGTCCTCGCGAGGGCCGGCTCAGGGGAAAGTCCGGTGCGGGCCCGGCCTCAGTCGTCGCCCAGCCCGCGGGCCACCAGGGCGTCCCCGGTGCGCTGGGCATAGGCGACGGCCCCGACGACGCCCGGGGTGACCATGGCGAACCAGTTGCGCTCCAGGCCGCGGGCCCGGGCGGAATTGCGCACCTCGTCGAACAGCCCCACCAGGTAGGGCAGGGAGCGCAGCATCAGGGCGACGGCCAGGCCGAAGCGTTCCGAGGGGAAGCCCAGGCGTCCCAGCGGCCGGGTGGCGCCCACCAGGGCGTCGACCAGCACCGGCGCGGGGGTGGTGAAGGTGAGCATCCGGCTGAGGTAGATGCAGCCCACCAGGTTGGCCGAGATCATCACGCCGGTGGCCAGTCCCTCGCCGAACAGGACGTGGTAGCCCACCAGGAAGGCGACCAGGACCAGCAGCCCGGTGCCCAGCCGCAAGGTGAGGCGGACCGGCAGCCGGGTGGCGAGCAGCAGCACCACCGCAACGGCCACCAGGGCCGCGGCCAGCCACCACTCGCGCAGCAGCAGCGAGGGCAGGGTGCCGGCGAAGAGCAACGCATACTTCAGCCCCACCGGCAGGCGGTGGATCACGGAGCGGCCGGGCAGGTATTGCCCGAAGAGCTGGTCCTGGGGCCTCATGCGTCCATCAGCTGCCGGTAGTAGTCGACGGCACCGGCGGCCGGTCCGTCGTGCACGATCCGTCCGGCCTCGACGACGATGGCGCGGTCGGCGCGGGCGGCCAGTTCCAGGTCGTGGGTGGCGACGACCAGCTGCTGGTCCAGGCCCATCAGGGCGCGGGTCACCTGCATCCGGTTGCGCAGGTCGAGCAGGGTGGTGGGTTCGTCGGCCACGACGACGGTGGGCTCGACCGCCAGCACGGTGGCCATGCTGACCAGCTGGCGCTCACCGCCCGACAGGTCGTAGATGGACTGGTCAACCACCTGGCCCAGGCCGCGCGACTCGAGGATCTCGACGGCGCGGGCGCGGCGTGCCCTGCGGTCCTTGATGGTCTTGCGCAGGCTCAGTTCGAGGTCGTCGGCGGGCGTGCTCATCACGAGCTGGCTGAGTGGGTCGGTGAAGACGAAGCCGACGTGCTGGCGCACCTGTTTGGCCTCGCGGGCCGGGTCGAGACCGTCGACCAGGACTCGCCCCGAGGTGGCCTCGACGAGCCCGTTGAGCAGGCGCAGCAGGGTCGACTTGCCCGAGCCGTTGGCGCCCAGCACGGCGATGCGCCGTTCGGGCAGCTCCAGGCTGATGTCGTCGAGCAGCCGCTTGTGCTGCTGGCCGCCCTCGCCCCAGACCGGGACCTCGACGACGACGTGCTCGAACTGGATCATCGGGCGGTGGCACCGCCGGTGGTCTCGGTGCGGGTGGCGTCGTGCGTGGCCTGGCCGAGGGCCAGCATCGGGAAGGCCTTGTGCACGGCGACGGCGATGACGGCGGCCAGGATGGTCTTGAGCACGTCGCCGGGCCAGTAGGCCATGTCGAAGGTGAAGGCCCTGCCCAGCGGGATGTCGCCGTTGTAGGACATGCCGAGGATGCCCAGCGGGTGGGTGATCAGGGCACTGCACAGCAGGCCGCACAGCACCAGGCCGACGGTGGCACCGGCCAGGCCCTTGCCACGGCCCATGCCCCGGCGCAGGACCGCGTAGGAGAGCAGGCCGCAGACGAAGGCGTAGATCGGGAAGGCGATGATGAAGCCGGCCGAGGGCCGGGCGAGCACGCCGAGGCCGGCCGAGCCGCCGGCGAAGACCGGGATGCCGGCCAGGCCGACCACGACGTAGAGCAGGGTGGCCAGCGCGGCGCGCCACGGGCCGAGCACCATGGCTGCCAGGCCGATGGCCAGCGTCTGCAGGGTGATCGGCACGGAGCTGCCCGCGACGCTGATGCCGGGCATCCACACGGTCACGGCCGCGATGAGGGCGGCGAAGACGGCGATGAGCGCCAGGTCGGTCATGGGATTGCTGCGCTTCACGGGGAGACTCCTGTTGAACGGTGTTCAATGACGGGCTCACAATAGCGCCTGCCCGACGGCACCGGCCCACGAGGCCCGTGGCGTGGCAGGCTCGGGGCATGCGACCCACCCGCGAGCAGCTCGAGTCCTTCCGCAACCACGAGGTCCCGGACCTGTTGCCCGAACCCCTGCGGCTGCTGGTGGTGGGCATCAACCCGTCGCCGTGGACGGCCGCCACCGGCGCCCACTTCGCCCGTCCGGGCAACCGTTACTACCCGGCGCTGGCCCGCGCCGGGATCATCAGCCACCCCTTCGACGCCTCCGAGGGCTATCGCGACGAGGACCTGGCCGAACTGCACCGGCTGGGCATCGGCAACACCAACCTGGTGGCGCGCGCCACCGTGCGCGCCGACGAGCTGACCCGCCAGGAACTCCGCCAGGGTGCCCGCCGTCTGGAGCGCGTGGTCGCCGAGTGCGGCCCGGCCGTGGTGGCGGTACTCGGCGTCACCGCCTACCGCCAGGCCTTCTCCCGCCCGAAGGCGGTGCTGGGGGAGCAGCCCGAGCAACTGGCCGGCGCCCGGCTGTTCGTGCTGCCCAACCCGTCGGGGCTCAATGCGCACGAGACGATTGACTCGCTGGCCCGCGCCTATGCCGAGGCGGCCACGGCGGCGGGGATACCAACGACCAACTGAGGAACGCCCCAGGTCTGGTCGCACGGGGCCCAGGTGGACCCCCCAGCGGGGAGACTGTGACCATGCCGCAACTGCAGCCTGGGGCGCCAGGTGGGGCGGGCGACGGGCCCGTCGTCGCCGTTCGAGCAGTCATGGCCAGGCAAGCATTCACGACGAGGTGCAACGAAAGGCACCCGAGGCGCGTGGTGAGGGCATGACGGCCACCCTCCAGGCGCTGCCCGAGACCGGGCTGGGCTTCGACGAATGGCTCGGCCTGCGCGGACCGGCGCTGCTGTCCTTCGCGTGGATGGTGACTCGTCGCAGGGAGGACGCCAAGGACGCCCTCCAGGATGCGCTGGTGGGGCTCTACCCCCGCTGGTCGCGGTTCGAGGACGCCGATGCGGCTGAGGCCTATCTCGGGCGCATCATCGTCAATGTCTGGGTGAGCAACGGGCGCAAGTCGGGCCGTCGCCTGGTGCCCGTCGAGGATCCCGGGGCCATGCAACCGCCGGTGCCCGACTTCACCGCGGCGCACGACGAGGCCGACATGGCCTGGCAGCTGTGTGAGAACCTGTCGCCGCAGCAACGTGCCGCGGTGGTCCTGCGCTTCAAGGAGGACTGCTCTTCTCCGACATCGCCCGCATCCTGGAGATCCCGGAGTTGACGGCGCATTCCCATGTCCACAGAGCCCTGGCTCGACTACGCACGATGATCGAGGCCACACGGTCGCAGGAGGCAGGATGAATCGCCACGACGACCAGCTCGACGCCGACTTCGCCGTCGAGGAGGCACTGTTCCGTGAGGCCTTCGCCCGCTACGGCGACGAGATGGCCGACGAGCCCGTCGCCTAGGAGGGCCCCAGGAGCCGCACCGAACGCGCTGTGGGTTCGGTGCCGCCACGCACCCGATGGCTGGCGGCCGCCGCGGCCGTGGTGCTGATCGGCGGCTCGCGTTACCTGTGGCTGGACCGCACCAGCGATGCCGTCCCCGACCCGGCCGGCCCGACGGCGGTGCCGTCCAGCACGACCCCCAGCGCCACCCCGTCGCGGGCGGCCACCGCCAGTCCGAGCGCCTCCCCCAGCACCATCGAGCGTCCCCGCCCGACGGCCACCGCACGGCCCAGCACCACCGCGCCCACCCCGACGGGCGCCGGCGTCGCCTCGACCCGTCCGACGGCCGGGACCACAGGCGCCGCCCCGGACCGGCCTGGGACCGGGGCCTCAGGCACGGGTGCTCCCGGAACCGGCAGTGCCCCCGGCACCTGGAGCGCCAGTAGCGTCCAGCGCCCCGGGTTGATGAGCGGACTGCCCGCCGCGCCCGCCGCCTGGCACTGGATCAGCATCGGACCCCTGGCTGCCCAGGTGCCCGACGAGTGGGGGACGGCCGACAGCCCCTGCCTCGACGACGCCAACGAGTCGTCCAGTGGCCCCTATGTGTACTCCAACACCATCGGCGGCATCGACAAGGGCCTGAAGGACTGCGCTCCCGGCACCCGCCGCACCACTCCCGTGCCAGTGCTCTACCTGCGGCCCTCCCACGACGGCTCGATCCAGGGGGAGCCGGTGCCGAGCAATGCGGTGCAGCGCACCATCGGCTCCCACACGGCCTTCGTCCGGATGAGCGACGGCTCGGTGCTCCCGGCAGCCGAGCGCAGCCTGGCCCAGCAGATCCTCGCGACGGTTCGCACCTACGGCACCGACCACAACGGGTGCGAGGCCCATTCACCGCTCCCGCCGATGCAGCAGCCCCGCCCCAAGGCCTGGGACGTCGCCGCCGGCGGGCAGGTGGAGGAGATGTCGGTCTGCCAGTACGAGCTGATCGGTTCGGCCGGGATGGGTCCCAATCCCGGGGTCACCCTGCTCGAACGGCTCGCTCGCACCCCGAAGGGCACCCAGAAGGGCGCCGAGAGCTGTGAACTCAACGTCGGACGCCGCACCGTGGTGAAGGTGCGGATGTCCGACGGCACGGTGCGAGAGTTGTACGTCTACAACGAGGACTGCACCAACTACGTCGACGACGGGACCACCCGGCGCACCATCGCCGACTGGTGCCGTGGCATCGACGACGCCGACCCGTTGGACCGCACCCACTACCAGGGCGTCGGCCGGATCTGCACGGGCGGCTGAGCGCCCCGTTGGGGACGCCCAGCCGTGGCGGGGGTTGCTCAGCGTTGCGCGAGTGCCTGCTTGATCCGTCCCAGGCCATCGGCGAGGATCTCGGGGCTGGTGGCGACGTTCAGGCGCGCGAATCCCGCCCCGCCGGTGCCGAAGGTGTGGCCGGAGTTCAGCCAGACCTTCCCCTTGTCCAGCAGGAAGGCGGCCGGGTCCTCGCCCAGCCCGGTCCCGCGCATGTCGAGCCAGGCCAGGTAGGTGGCGTCCTGTCCGTCGTAGCGCACCCCGGGCAGTTCGTCGGCGACGAAGGCCCGGGTGTCCTCGATGTTCTCCGCGATCTGGTGACGGGCCTGGTCGAGCCATTCGTCGCCGTGCTCGAAGGCGGCGATGTTGGCCTCGATGCCCAGGGTGGTCGCGCCGTAGAGGTGGTCCTCGTGTGCCCCCTCGCGGAAGAGCCGCGCCCCGGCCTCGGTGTGGAGGGTGACCGTCGCGCAGGGCAGTCCGGGGATCGAGAAGGACTTCGACGCGCTGGTGATCGTCACGCAGTGGCTGGCGGCGGTCTCACTGACGCCCGAGTAGGCGACGTGCTCGATGCCGGGCAGGGTGAGCGGGGCGTGGATCTCGTCGGAGATCACCCAACCGTCGTACCTCGCGACGATCTCGGCGATGGCCGCCAGCTCCTCGCGGCTGAAGACCTTGCCCACCGGGTTGTAGGGCTGACACAGGACCAGGGTGCGGGCGCCCTCGGTGAAGGCCTTCTCGATCCCTTCCAGGTCGAAGCTCCAGCGGCCCGCGACGTCGGTGGCCGAGGGGTCCTCCAGCAGCGGCACCTCGACGGCCGGGCGTCCGGTCAGGCCGGGGATCACCAGGAAGTGCATGTAGGCCGGCGTGGTCACCACCACACCGGCGCCGGGCGGGGTGACGACGTCGAGGGCCACCTCGATGCCGGCCAGGACGTGCGGGACGACGGTGGTCCACTCCGGGTTCACGTCCATGCCCAGGCGCCGGGCGGCGAAGCGGCTGAAGGCCTCGGGCACCCGCTGGTCCACCTGGGCGTAGCCGAAGCCCTGGCGGGCGACCACCTGCTCGATGGCCTCGCGCACCGGGTCGGCCAGCGGGAAGTCCATCTCGGCCACCCACATCGGCAGCACGTCGGGGCCCTGACGGGTCCACTTCATGCTCTGGCGCTCGCGCAGCTGCTGGGGAGTGAGGGAGTCGAATCCAGTCATGTCCCCGAGTTTGCCCCAGTCAGCAGGAGCTCCTCGGTCGTGACCGGATGGCAGCCCGGAGGCAAGAAGTGGCAAACGTGCTGCGCGTCGAGGCCACGTCTCGATGATTGAGTCACTTGGAAGACAGCCCGATGACGCGCTGGAAAGGCCTCCTCATGACTTCGCAGCTCCCCGACAACAAATCCGTCACCCAGGTCCCCGGGCAGGAGGACCTGGTGGCCGCCCCCACCTCCCCCGGAGGTGTGGCCTATGTCCCCGTTGACGAGGACGCCAAATTCGTCAAGCCCAAGGGACGCACCATGGCGGCCGTCTCGCTCGCCACCGCCCAGTCGGTCGACAACACCGAGGGCGGCGTCTCCAAGGTCTTCTTCCCGCAGATCATGACGGCTTTTGAGGTCGGCAACAGTGCCCTCGGCCTGCTGAACTCCTTGGGCAACTTTGCGCGCATGCTCTTCGGCCCCGCGTGGGCCATTGCTGCTGATCGCTGGGGACGCAAGAAGATCCTGTTCATCGTCACCGGCCTGTGGGGTCTGTGGACGCTGGCGACCGGTTTTGCACAGACTTGGAACCAGCTGCTCGTGCTCTACGGCATCTCGCTGATCGGGACGGTGGCGAGCGAGCCGATCATGAACGGCCTGCTCGGATCCCTTTATGCCAAGAGCGAGCGTGGCAAGGCCTTCGGCACGGTGCGGGGCGTCTCGTCCTTCATCGGCATGGCGCTCACCCCGGCTCTGGGCCAGTTCGGCAACAACCCCGATGGCTGGCGCTATGCAATGTTCGCGATGGGTGCCCTGTCGATCATCTCCGGCATCCTGATCCTGATCTTCGTCAAGGAGCCAGAGCGAGTCGATCAGCGAATCTCCGACGACCCGGACGCGGGCGTCTTCAAGTGGAGTGATGCCGCCAAGCTCTTCAAGATCCCGACCTTGGTCGGCATGGCTCTCATGCTCCCCTTGGTCACCTCGCTGGTGATGTTCGGCTTCCAGGCCAAGTTCTGGGCCGGGGACCTGGGCTATGGGGTCAAGAATGCGTCGTACCTCTACACCGTGATGCAGCTGGGCATGCTGTGCTCGGCCTTCCTCGGCGGTTTCCTCGGTGACTTCTTCCAGAGGAAGTTCGGCGACAAGGGCCGCATCATGCTCTTCCAGATCTACGCCCTGGCCTTCGCAGCAATGACCTTCATCGCCTTCCAGGTGAAGTTCACCTACCCGCAGTACTACGCGGTGGCCTTCTTCCTCGGTCTGGTCTTTTCGATCGGCTTCTCCGGCTGCGTGCTCCCGATGGTCTCCTCCGTGACCCCGAAGCAGCTGTCGGCCACCGGCTTCGCGGTGCTCTTCAGCCTCGTGCAGGGCTTCCTGACCGCGATGTACTCGCTGGCCACAGGATGGATGGCCGACCAGTTCGGTCTGCAGCGGGCGCTGCTCTACTTCGTGACCATTCCCTATGTGCTGAACGCCGTCCTGTGGTTCATGTTCTACAAGATCTACCCCAAGGACGTGGCGCTGCAGCGGGAGCGTACCCAGCTCATCGAGCAGGGCCAGTTCTGATCCAGGCCTGACCAACACACCGGACGGCGCCCCGCAGGATTCCCGCGGGGCGCCGTCGTGTGTCCACCTGTCGCAGGCGGTCGGCCCCGGCCCGCCAGTCCCCGGGCGTCAGGTTCTGGGCACAAAACTCCGGGCACAACAGAACCGCCCGCCCTGCCGGAGCAGGACGGGCGGTTCGAAGACTGTGTCAGCCGGAGCTGGAGTCGTTGAGGCTGAATCAGCCGATCACGCGGATGTCGGCGGCCTGGGCGCCCTTGGGGCCCTGGACAACCTCGAACTCGACGCGGTCGTTCTCGTTCAGGCTCTTGAAGCCCGAGCCCTGGATCGCGCTGAAGTGAGCGAACACGTCGGCGGAACCGTCCTCGGGAGCAATGAAGCCGAAGCCCTTTTCGGCGTTGAACCACTTCACGATGCCAGTAGTCATGTCATCCCTGCTTTCTGGGTGCTGTGATGCGCGCCTTTCGCACATCTCGTAGCTGTGATGCCTGTGAACCATCCAGAAAACAGCCCGACCACTTCCGCAGGGGAGGCACCCGAAACCGCTTGTCATGCGAGGTACTAGAACTTCAACAACTGGTTTCCACCATACACGGGGCCCTCGGGGGACCCCAAGCCAGATCGCGCTTTTGGGGTTAATTCTGGGTGAACGCGCGCATGTCGCTCGGTTTGAACGAGCCAAGTGCGAAGACGTCGGCAGTGGGGTCGCGGCCCTAGACTGGCGGGCATGAGTTTCCCCCTGCCCGCGCGCGGATCGCGCCGCGTGTCACCCGCCGGGTTGGCCGCGCAGGGGGAGCGTCGCACCACCGCACAGGTGTGGGCCTTCACGGTCGGGGTCTGGCTCGTCTACACGGTCTACTGCCTGGGTCGTTATCCGCAGTTCCTGGCCGCTGGCTACGACCTGGGCATCTTCGACCAGGCAGTGCGCCGCTACTCACGCTTCGAGGCGCCGCTGGTGGCGCTCAAGGGCGACAACTACAACATTCTCGGCGACCATTTCCACCCGATCCTGGCCACTCTCGCCCCCCTGTACTGGATCTGGGACGACCCGCGGGTACTGGTCATCGCGCAGGCCGCCCTGGTCTGCCTCTCCATCCCGGTGGTGGCGCGGATGCTGCGCCGCCACGGCGCCCACTCCTGGCTGCTGTGGGTGCTGCTGGTGGGTTATGCCCTCAGCTGGCCCCTGCAACGACTGGTCGACTTCGACTTCCACGAGATCTGCTTCGCCATCCCGCTGCTGGCCCTGGCCCTCGACGGGCTGGACCGGCGCGACGACCGCCGACTCCTGCTGGCCTCCCTGCCGCTGCTGCTGGTGCGCGAGGACATGGGGATGGTGCTGGCGATGCTCGGACTGGCCCGCATCCTGCTCAGCCTGCGCGACCGCCGCGACGGCACCCGTCGCGACCTGCGACGAAGCCTCGCGCTCGGCTCGGCGATGATGCTGCTCGGCGTGGTCGTCTTCGCACTGGTGGTGAAGGTGGTGCTGCCCCACTTCGCGCCCAGCGGGCAGTTCGCCTACTGGTCCTATGACGCCCTGGGGCCCGACGCGTTCAGCTCGATCCGTTTCATCCTGCTCCACCCGCTGCGCACCGCCGAGATCTTCTTCTTCCCCTGGGAGAAGTCGCGCGGCCTGCTCTACCTGCTGCTGCCGCTGGCCTTCGTCGCCGTGCGCTCCCCGATGCTGCTGGCCACCCTGCCGCTGCTGGCCCAGCGCAACCTGTCCTCGCGCACCCACCTGTGGGGCACGGCCTTCCACTACTCCGCCCCGATCTTCGTGATCCTCGTCTTCGCCACCGCCGACGCGATGAGCCGCCTGGGCCCGGCCTGGCGACGACGACTGGCCGCCTTCATCGTGGCGATGGTGGCCATCACCCCCGCCTTCGACCTGGCCGTCCAGGGCCGCAACTACCCCTTGGTGCGGCTGTTCTGGTCCTCCTGGCAGCGCAAGCCGATCATGGAGCACCAGAGGGCCGTGCTCACCCACATCCCGCCCAACACCTGCGTCGAGGTCGACGACCGGCTGGCGGTCCACCTCACCCGCACCAACCGGGTCACCCTGCCCACCCTCACCCGCCGCACCAGTGACTTCGTGGTCATCGACATGAGCCAGGACGAGGTGGGCTACCCCCTGCCCAGCCCCGCCACCGTCGAGGATCTGTTGAAGAGCAAGGAGTACACGCCCGTCGCCAAGGAAGGTTCCATCACCGTCTGGCAGCGTCCCGGTTACTCTGGGCCCAGTGAAGGGTGCGGCCCCGACGCGCCCTGAACCCTGAGGCCCCTCAGGTCCCCCGACGAGTCGATGGAGAGCCGTATGGACAGCCGCGAGACCCGCCCCGACGCCCGCCATCGTCCCGAGGGAGTTGGGCAGCCCGGGGGAGCCGTGCAGCTCGACGACCAGGGGCCTGAGCTCAGCCCGTCGCCCGGACCCGACCGCCCCATGGCCTCGATGGCGGGCGTGGGCCTGTTCCGGGTCGAGCACCCATCGCAGCAGGTGCACCACTTCCGCCAGCGCACGGCCGGCGGCTCCAGCCACCTGGCCGAGGGCTTCGATGTCGAGCCCGGCACCGTCTGGCAGGTGGCCGTCTTCTGCGACCTGGAGCACGACCCCCGCTCCAACAGCTCGCCCGAGCCCAACCACGACTGCCGCTCGATCGGCCTGCTCTTCGTCACCGATGACGGCCCCGTCACCCTGCGCGACCAGCACGGGCACGCCATCGACGGACAGCGCCGCTGCCTGGTGGGCAACAACTGGAATCTGCTCAGCCTCGACCTGTCCCCGCTGGCCGGCCGGCGGGTGCACGAGGTGCGGCTGGCCTCCGTCCCCGGCCTGGTCGGTGCCGGCTGGGTGCAGGTGCGCGGGGTCCGCCCGGCGCCGGTGGAGGCCGCCGATCCCGTCGACCGGGTCCGCACCACCCGCGGCACCCACTCCGACTTCCTCTACTCCCGCGGCAATGCCCTGCCCCTGACCTGCCTGCCGCAGGGCTTCAACTTCCTGGTGCCGCTGACCGAGAGCCGCGACCGCAACTGGCTCTACGGCTGGCACCGCGACGGCGGCCCCGAACCCCGCCTGGAGGCGCTGGCCTTCAGCCACCAGCCCAGCCCCTGGATCGCCGACCGCTCCGCCTTCCAGGTGATGGCCTGGCAGGGCCGCCCCAGCGCACAGCCGTCGCACCGGGCCCGCGTCTTCAGCCACGACGATGAACTCGACCGGCCCCACCACTACCGGGTGCGCCTCGAGGGCGGGATCACCGCCGAGATGGCCCCCACCAGCCGCGCCGCGATCTTCCGCTGCAGCTTCGACTCCGGCGAGCGCCACGGCGTCGTGCTCGACCAGCCCTATGCCGGCAGCATCTCCACCGAGGAGCTCTCCGACGGCCGCCTCGCCTTCCGCGCCGCCATCGCCCCCGCCTCGGGTTGGAGCGCCGGGCTGCACCTGCCCGCCCCGCCCGCCTATGTCTACGGCGAGACCAATGTGCCGGTCACCGTCCACGCCGCCCGGGAGCGCCGCAGCCCGCTGGAGGGCTTCAGCTGGCGCGGCAAGCGCTTCCACAAGAGCTGGTTCGGCCGGCTGAAGCTGCCGATGCAGCGGCCCCAGGTCCTCGTGCTGGAGACCGACGCACCAGTGGTGGAGGTGCGCGCGGCGATGAGCTTCATCGGCGTCGACCAGGCCCGCCGCACCCTGGCAGCCGAGATCGGACTGCTGGGAACCGAGGCCTGCAAGGGCTTCGACGATGTGGTCGCCGAGGCCCGTGAGGCCTGGTCGGCCCTGCTGGAACGACTCGAGATCGACGGCGGCACCCTCGATGCGCGCACCACGGCCTGGTCGAATCTGGCGGCGCTCTACTGCTGGCCCAATGACCACCACGAGGCCGTCGCCGACGGGTCCGAGCAGGGCTGTCACTGGGCCTACGCCTCGCCCTTCCGCCCGGCCGCCCCGCACACCCCGGAGCGCACCGGCTGCCAGGTGGTCGATGCCCAGCTGCAGGTGAACAACGGCTACTGGGACACCTTCCGCACCTGCTGGCCGCTCTACTCGCTGCTCACCCCCGAACGGGCCCCGGAGCTGCTGGGCGGCATCCTGCAGCAGTACCGCGACGGCGGCTGGATGGCCCGCTGGTCGGCGCCCGGTTATGTCGACTGCATGCCCGGCACCAGCTCGGACGCGATCTTCGCCGACGCCTCCCTGCAGCACACCCTGACCGGGGCCGACGAGCTCGACGCCTATGACTCGGCGCTGCGCAATGCGACGGTGCCGCCCGACCATGCTCTGGCCGGGCGCAAGGGAATCGGCCGGGGCCGCTTCGTCGGCTGGATCGACACCTCCACCGAGGAGGGGCTGGCCTGGACCATGGACAATGCCTCCTGCGACGCGGCGATCGGGCTGTGGTCGGGCCGGCTGGCCGCACGGGCCCGCGCTGGGGAAGAGGGCCTGGCCGACCGGGTGGAGGAGTTCGAGGCCAATGAGCGCTGGTTCGCCAACCGCGCCCTGGTGCACGCCGAGATGTTCGATCCGCGCATCGGCTTCTACCAGGGCCGGCGCCCCGACGGCGGCTTCCGCGTCGAGCCCGCCGACTTCGACCCGCGCCAGTGGGGCCATGACTACACCGAGACCAATGCCTGGGGGCAGGCCTTCCACGCACCCCACGACGGGGCACTGCTGGCCCGGCTGCTCGGCGGCGAGCAGGCCCTGGCGGCCAAGCTTGACGAGATGCTGGCCACCCCGGCCGTCACCCGCCCGTCGATGTGGGGCAGCTATACCTACAACACCCAGGAGATGAACGAGGCCGAGGCCGACGGCCTGGGGCAGCTGGCGATCAGCAACCAGCCCGCCCACCACATCCCCTTCATGTACCTGTTCGCCGGGCAGCCCCACAAGACCCAGTGGCTCACCCGGGAACTGCTCGACACCCGCTTCGTCGGATCCGAGATCGGGCAGGGATATCCGGGCGACGAGGACAACGGCGAGATGAGCGGCTACTGGCTCCTGCTGGCCCTGGGCCTCTACCCCTTGTTCGTCGGGGGTGGCGAGTTCGCCATCACCGCACCCCTGTTCGAGCGGATGGCCTTCCGTCGCGCCGACGGCAGCCGCCTGGAGGTGCGGGCCACCGGAGTCGAGCACCGCTATGTCCAGCAGCTGCGGGTCAATGGTGAGTTGTGGAATGCGGTCAGCATTCCCGTCGAACTGCTGCGCGGCGACGTGCTGCTGGAGTTCGAGCTGGGCCCCGAGCCGTCCAACTGGGGTGCCGGCACCCGGCCGTGGAGCGCGTCGACGGCCACCGGCGAGCCGGTGCGCTGGCGTGCTGACCGGACCCTCGGCGCGGCCGTCGAGGGTCCGCTGGAGCTGGTGGACGACCGCGGGGAGCGGGTGGTGGAGCTGCAGGCGGGGGAGTCGGTGACCTTCACCTGGCACGAGGGCTTCGTGCCCGAGTGGATCACCTTGACCAGCCCTGATGTGGAGCCTCTGCCGGTGCGGCTGGAGGCGCGCGCTGGCGACCAGTGGCGGGACCTCGGCATCACCCCGCGACCGGCCCGCTGGCGGGGCCAGACCCAGGCCTACCTGGGCGATGGGCAGCCGGCCGAGCAGTTGCGCCTGGTGGCGGTGGGTCCGTGCCGGCTGGTGCAGGTGGAGGTCTACTGACCCGGCCTGGTCTGGCGGTTCGGCCCCGGCAGGAAATTCGCTTCGGCAGGTGATTCGGTGCGGCAGGGGGGCCGTGCTGCCTCAGGCCGCCGTAATTGCACCGCATACGGCGCTGGAAGGTTCAAATTGTCCTCCGTGGCCGTATGAGCTGCATTTTCAGCAGCTCTGGGTCCTGCAAAGTGCTGAATTCCTGTTTCCGGCGGCGTAGGTTCACCCCCAGGGGGCGCCGTGGCCGCCCGGGAAGGGGAGGCGCCATGCGCTACCAGGGGGAATCCGAGGTGGCACGCCTGCAACAGGTGATCGTGCACCGCCCGGGCGTGGAGATGTCGCGCCTGACCCCCGGCAACATGGGGGAGCTGCTCTTCGACGACATCCTGTGGCTCGAGCGAGCCCAGCAGGAGCACGACCAGTTCGTCGAGGCGCTGGCCTCCCGCGGGGCCGAGGTGCTGCACCTGCACACCCTGCTGGCCGAGACGATGGCCATCGACGAGGCCCGCCGTGAGCTGTCGGCGAGGGTCTTCGGCCCCCACCTGCTCGGCCCCGCCGGCGCCGAGGCCCTGCAGCAGATGGCGGCCGGCCTCGAGACCGATGGGCTGGCCGACCTGCTGGTGGCGGGGCTGACCCGACGCGAGGTGCTGGAGCGCATCGGCGAGCCCGCCGCACTGGGCCTGATGGTGCGCGGCCTGGACGACTTCGTCATCGACCCGCTGCCCAACCACTTCTTCACCCGCGACACCTCCTGCTGGGTGGGTGGACGGGTGCAGGTCAATGCGATGGCGCTGCCGGCCCGGCGCCGCGAGGCCCTCAACTACGAGGCGATCTACCGCTGGCATCCCCGTTTCGCCGGCACTCCCCGCTGGGGTGGGGTCTGGCCCGAGCCCACCGAGGGCATCGCCGACGGGTTGTGGCCCGATGAGCGTGGTGCGCTGGAGGGCGGCGACGTGCTGGTGGTGGGCAATGGCTCGGTGCTGGTCGGGCTGGGGGAGCGCAGCACCCCGCTGGGTGCCGAACGGCTGGCGCGTTGCCTGTTCGCGGCCGGCGCGGCGAACCGGGTGGTGGCGGTGGACATGCCGCAGGAGCGGGCGATGATGCACCTGGACACCGTGATGACCATGCTCGACGAGCACTCCTTCATCCGCTATTCCGGCTTCGGCGACCGCGCCACCTGGGTGATGACCGCGCGTGACGACGGCGGGCTGTCGATCGAGTCCCGGGAGCCAGCCGATTTCCCGCAGGTGCTGGCGCAGTGCTTGGGGGTGGAGCGGGTGCGCCTGCTCACCGCCCCGCACGATGACCTGGTGGCGCAGCGCGAGCAGTGGAATGACGCCTGCAATGTGCTGGCGCTGGAGCCGGGGGTGGTGCTGGGTTATGAGCGCAACCATCTCACCCGGCGTTTCCTGGAGGGCCACGGCATTGAGGTCATCCCGGTGCCCGGCGACGAACTGGGCCGGGGCCGTGGCGGGCCGCGCTGCATGACCTGCCCCACCCGTCGAGGCTGATCGGCGCTGGACACCGGCAGCTGGACCATGAAAAGGGCCCCGGGGGTTGATCCCCGGGGCCCCTCGTCGGCTGGTTCAGGCGATGGTCACCGGGATGCTGACGGTGGTGCCCGAGGCCTCGGCCGTGAGCGTCAGCACGGCGGCACCCTTGGCGACGGTCGAGGGCACGGTGACGGTGATCGTGGCCTTGCCGCCGGCGACGGTGGCGGTGCCGACCTGCATGTCACCGATGGTGGCCACCAGCTGGCTGTTGGCGACGGCACCGGTGGACTTCATGTCCAGGCTGTCGAGCTGGAGTGCACCCTGCGGGGCTCCGACGGTGAAGGTCGCGGCCTGGCCTGCGGTCAGGGTGGCCGGGGTCGGGCTGACGCTGACGGCGCCGCGGGCGAAGCTCGGCGAGACGGTCTGCTGGGCGCCCAGCCAGTCCACCCAGGCGGCCAGGTCGCTGGCGCCGGTGTCGCGGGTGTTCTGGCCCTCGGCGAGGACGCGGAAGTTGTCGCCGCCGGTGACCAGGAAGTTGCCGGAGCCGACGGTGTAGAGCTTGGCCGGGTCGATGGGTGCGCCGTTGACGGCGATCGAGGTGATCCGGTCGCCGGCGGGGCGGGACTCGTCGTAGGTGTAGGTGACGTTCTTGCTCAGGCCCAGCTGCAGGTAGGGGCGGCTGGGGGTGGTGCCGTCGGCATTGGTCTGCCACTGCTGCTCGAGCATCGTCTTGACCTGGGCGCCGGTGAGCTGGGTGGTCATCAGGGTGTTGGCGAAGGGCAGCACGGCCGCGGCGGCCTGGTAGCTGATCTCGCCGGCGGGCAGGTCGGCGCGGGTGCCGCCGGGGTTCTGCACGCCGATGAAGTCGGCGTCGCCATTGCCCAGGACGTCGAAGAACATCTGGGCGACCATGTTGCTCAGCGAGCTCTCGGTGGCGCGGTTGTCGAGGCTGCCGTCGGCCTTGAGCCCGCGGGTGACGGCGGCGGTGGAGGTGGCGATGGTGCGGCTGCCGATGACGCTGGCCTGGGCCAGGGCGTCGGTGGTGATCTTCTGCACCTCGGCGACGCGCGGGTACTGGGCCACCAGGGTGGGCACCTGGGCGCTGTCGACCACGGGCAGGTTCTGGGCCCGGGCGCTGCACACGGTGCCGCGGAACTCGGCGCCGGGATCCTTCACCGAGCCGAAGCCCTTGCCGGAGTTCTTGCCGGGGCGCACGGCGCGGCTGGCGTCGACGCGCAGCTGGACCTGGCCGACGAAGGCGCCGTAGCTGCCGGACTCCAGGACGGGGCGGGTGCGGTCCGTGCCGGGCACGGGAGCGTCCCAGACGTAGTTCTGGTGGGTGTGGGCGGTGAGGATGGCGGCGACCTTCGGCGAGGTGCCGTTGACGATGTCTGCAAAGGGCTTGCTGGCCAGGGCCTGGTCCAGGGTGGCGGGCTCGCTGACGGCGGCACCCTCGTGGTAGCTGGCCACCACGACGTCGGCCTCGCCGTTGGTCGGGTCGCCGTCGGTGAGTTGCGCGGTGGTGCGGTTGACGGCCCCGACTGGGTCACCGAGGTCGACGTGCTGGAAGACCTCGGTGCCGACCAGGCTCTTGAGGTCGCCGGTGACGGCGCCGACGATGGCGACCTTGATGCCGTTGCGCTCCTCGATTCGGTAGGCGTCGACGGCTGGCGTGGTGGTGCCCTTGGTGTAGAGGTTGGCGGCCAGGTAGTCGAAGTCGGAGCGCTCCTGCAGACGGTCGGAGAAGTCGTCCCAGCCGCGGTCGAGCTCGTGGTTGCCGACGGTGGAGGAGTCCAGGTCCATCGCGTTGAGGATGTCGAGGGTTGGGTTGTCCTCCTGCACCGCGGACGGGAAGAGTGAGGCGCCGACATTGTCGCCGCTGGAGTGCAGGATGGTGGACTGTTCGCCGGAGGCCTGGCGGGCCTGTTCGACGGTGCCGAAGAAGGCGACGGTGTCGGGGCTCTTGGTGGCGATGCGGCCGTGGAAGTCGTTGAAGGCCAGCAGGTTCACCACGCTGGTCTGCTGCTGACAGGCGGCCATCTTGGTGTGGTTGGGCTTGGTGTGGTTTGGATTGGTGTGGTTGGGCTTGGTGTGGTTGGGCTTGGTGTGGTTGGGCTTGCTGTGGTTGGGCGGGGTGGTGGGCGCCTTGGCGGCGGCGATGGTGCTGCTGCTGGCCGCGAGGGCGACGGCGGCGAGTCCGGTGGCGGCGAGGCGCGCGAGTCCGGGCTTGGACATGGGTTCTCCTTCGTGGGCGATCCGGCTGGATCGGGCGGGTCGTGGCGCTGGGGTGCGTGCCCGTGGGGGGTGGACGGACTCGTGTGCGGCGCTGCACTGTTCATCGTCGTCAAGGTCACCGGCCATGGCAAGCGTCTTGTCGATCAGTTGCCCCATCGTTCACCCGGCGGTGCCGTGGGCCGGGCCTAGAGTGGGGTGACGTGAATGACGCCTCATCCCCGATCGACGGCCACCTCGACCACGAGATTCCCTGGGCCATGCAGTTCGCGGTCCGCTATGACAAGTCCAGGCCGGCCAGCCACGTCGACACCTGCGAGGCGGTCGCCCGGGCGGCGGTGGCCCTGATCAGTTCACCGCAGGCCCGTGACGGCCAGTGGCGTGAGGCCGTCGACCACTGGCGCGACGGCAGGATCCGCAAGCTGGTGCGTCGGGCGCGGGGCGAGGTGCGCTGGCAGGAGGTGCACCAGCTGGACGGCGTCACCGTCGAGCAGCAGGGCGACGAGTCCGAGGGGTTGGCGGGGGCACGGGCCTTCGTCCCCGGGCCGGTGCGTCCGCTCCCCCCGATCCTCAAGAAGCTGCAGGTGGAGGGCACCGAGCTGCCCGATGCCCATCCTTCGCGCACCGAGGATGCGCTGGTGCGGGTGGGCATCAGCCCGCACATCACGATGAGCACCGGCAAGGCTGCCGCCCAGTGCGCGCATGCCGCGCAGCTGGCCTGGGAGCAGATGGACGGGCCGACGCGGACCCGCTGGGCCGCCGACGGTTTCCGGCTGCGCGTCGAGACCGTCGATGCCGAGCAGTGGGCCAGCGACCAGGGCCGGGTGCAGGTGGTCGACGCCGGCTTCACCGAGCTGGACGGCCCGACGGAGACCACCCGCGCCTGGTGGTGAGGGTCTCGGATCCTCACCCCTCCAGGGCGCCGATCCCGACCAGCCACTCGCGGGTGTCGGTGTCGTCGACGAACAGGTGGGTCTGCCAGCCACGGGTTGCGGCTGCCTCGAGGTTGCGGGGGCGGTCATCGATGAAGTGGAAGCCCGCGGGGTCGGTGCCCAGTTCCTGCTCCACCACCTGGTAGATGCCCGGATCGGGCTTCATCACGCCGAGTGCGCCGGAGATGAAGACGCCGTCGAGGAAGAAGCGCCAGTCGCTGTGCCCGACGGCCTCGGTGAAGCGCGCCGCGGCATTGGACAGCAGCCAGACGCGGTGGTCGGTGGCCGAGAGCTCCTCCAGGATCGCCTGCGCCTCGGGTCGTAGCTGGGTCCACAGGGTCACGTCGTGGGCGGACAGGTGCTCGACGGCACGCTCGTTGACGGGGATCTGCCCCGCGACGGCCTGCCAGTAGTCGTGGTCGCTGCCGCCGCGGTCCCAGTCGTCGCGGTGCCTCCAGTAGGGCCCGTGCACCTGGTGCGGGGCCAGGCCCAGGGCTTCGGCGGCGTCGCGCACCTGGGAGGTCTCCGAGACCAGCACCCCACCCAGGTCGAAGATGATCTCCATCCCGTGAGCCTAGGAGGGGCTGCCGGCAGGAGCAATGGCCCCGCGGGTGATGCCGGCCTCAGCCCAGCCGCCGCGGCAGGTTCTCCTGTTGCTCGGCCCAGGCCTCGGGAACCCACATGCAGGTGGGGTCGCTGGCCAGGTAGTCGCCGGTCATCGCGTACGACGTGGAACGCGACCCGCCGCACAGCTTGTTGAACTCGCACACCCCGCACTTGCCCTTGAACTCGTCGGGGCGGCGCAGCGCCTGGAAGACCGGCGAGTTGGCATAGATCTCGTGGAAGGGCTGGTCCTTGACGCTGCCACAGTGCTCCGGGAGGAAGCCATTGGGGTAGACATCGCCCAAGTGGTCGATGAAGGCGAAACCGGACCCGGAGTTGACGGCCATCGGCGCGCGCGGCCGGCGGGGCTTCTCGGGGGCGGCGCCCAGCAGGCGGGTGGTCTCCTCGGTGAGGTAGTGGTAGAGCTCGCCGCGGTGGGCCACCTGGTCGGGCACGGGGATGCCGTTGCGGGCCTGCTCGCGCTGTACCGCGATGCGGCGGTACTGCGGCGCCTCGGTGGTCTTGATGGCGATGCGGTCGCTGATGTCGTGCAGCCAGTTGAGCACGTCCTCGCGCTCCTCGGGGCTCAGCGCATTGAGCGCGGCACCGCGGCCCGTGGGCACGAGCATGAAGGTGTACCACATCTTCGCACCCATCCCCAGGACGGTCTTGAGCAACAGGGGGGCCTCACGGATGTTGCTCTTGGTGAAGGTGGAGTTGATCTGCAGGCGGTAGCCCTCAGCATTGATCCAGGCAGCGGCCTCGACGGTCTTGTCGAAGGTTCCGGGGAAGCCGCGGAAGGCGTCGTGGGTCTCGGCGGTGGCGCCGTCGAGGCTCATCGACATCGCCTTGCCGCCGGCCTCGCGCATCTGGTGCAGCCGTTCCGGCGTCAGCAGCGGGGTGACCGAGGGAGACAGCGAGACCGACAGGCCCTTCTCGGTGCCGTAGCGGCACAGCTCGGCCAGGTCGGGACGCTCGAAGGGGTCGCCCCCGGTGAACACGACCAGCGGCTTGGGGTTGTCGTAGGCGGCCAGGTCGTCGAGCAGCTGCTTGCCCTGCTCGGTGGTCAGCTGGTCGGGGTGGGCGCGGTGCTGCGCGTCGGCGCGGCAGTGCTTGCACACCAGGGCACAGGCCCGGGTCACCTCCCAGATGACGATGAAGGGCTTGGTGTTGATGTCGTGGCGCACGGTGCGCACCACGGGGGCGTGGTGGGCACGGGTGTGCTCGGGCGCCTCGTCCCCCACGGTGGTGGGGACATCGGACGGATGGGTGGTGGTCACCTGGATTCCTTGCTGTCGGTGCTGGCGCCGAGTGCGTCGGCGACGAGGGTGGCGGCCTGCTGGCCGGAGCGGACGGTGGCGCCGATGCCCAGTCCGTCGACGGTGGCGCCGGCGATGGCGATGCCGCCCAGTGCGGCCAGCTGCTCACGGGCGGTGGCGACACGTTCCTTGTGGCCGGGCATCAGCTGGGGCATGGCATGCGGCCAGCGGTACACCAGCCGCACCTGGGGTTCGGCGTCGATCCCTGCCATGGATGAGATCTCGGTGGCCACGCGGGTGGTCATCCGATCATCGTCGAGCTCGTCGAACAGGGAACTGTCGACGCGCCCGACAGAGGCGCGCAGCAGGTGATGTGTCGAGCCGAGTTCGGGCCACTTGCGGGTCAGGTTGGTGGCGGCCTTGAAGGTGCGCACCCGCTTGCTCGGCAGCAGGATCCCGTTGAAGTCACACAGGATGCGGCTCTTCGCGGCGGCGGCGCGGTCCCAGCCGAGCAGCACCGTGGCCACCGAGGCGGTGGGCACGCGGTCGTAGAGCTGGGCGGTGGCGGGACTATGGGGGCGCAGCAGGTCGGCGGTGACGGCTCCCGGGGTGGTGAACAGCACCTGGTCTGCGGCCAGGCGCTCCCCGCCGTCGAGGATGACCGTCCACCGCGCACCCTCGTGCTCCAGCCCGACGACCCGGGCGCCGGTGCGGATGGTGGCTCTGCTCTGCTCAGCCAGGGCCCGGGTGAAGGCGGCCAAGCCGCCCGGCCAGGAGGCGAAGGCGGGCAGCGGGGCCTTCTGCAGGCGGGAGGCCGGCTTGCTGCGCTTGAGGTTCTTGAGCAGCATCGAGCGCCCGGCGGAGGCGTCGTCGACGAGCTGGGGTGCGGTGGCGCGCAGGGAGAGGCGGTGGACGTCGCCGCCGTGCAGGTTGCCCAGCAGGGGGTCGACGAAGGTGTCGGTGACCTCGCGCCCGAAGCGGGCACGGGTGAAGTCGCCCACGGCGATGTCGGAGTCCACCTTGCGCAGCGCGGTGAGCGGCTCCAGGCCGGCGCGCAGCAGGCCGAGGGGGCTGAGGATGCCCGACTTGAGCACGGGCCAGATCCTGGTGGGGCCGGTGGGGCCGACACCGGCGGGCAGCGGCCGCAGGCCCTTGCGGGTGGCCATCACGGAGCTGCCGGGGGCGGCGCCCACCACGGACTCGGCCAGGCCGAGCTCGCGGACAAGGGCGGCGACGTGGGGTGCCCCGAGGTGGACTGCCTCGGCGCCGACGTCGACCTGCGCCCCGTCAACCTCGATGGTGTGGACCTGTCCGCCGACGTGGTCGGATGCCTCCAGGCAGATGACGTCCACCGATGGGTCCCGGGCGATCTCGCGGGCTGCGACGAGTCCGGTGATGCCGGCTCCGACGACGATGACGCGTTTGGTCATGGCTCACCTCCGTAGTGCTGCCGAGACTACCCGGAGCATTCCGGAGAAAATCGGGCGGGGTGCCGCCTGGCCTCCTTGTGGCCGCTCAGGCCCTCACAGGATGCGCAGGAGCTGCGGGGTCATGCCGTTGTCGATTCCCCAGGCGACGGCCTGCGAGCGGCGGCTGACTCCGATCTTGCGGTAGGCCGAGCGAATGTAGGACTTCACCGAGTTGGGGCTCAGGTAGGCCTGGGCGGCGATCTCGGCATTGCTGTAGCCCTGCGCGATGAGCGAGATCATCTCCGCCTCGCGCATGGTCAGACCGGCAGAGCGACCGGGCCAGTCGTGGCCTCCGCGGCGCTCGGTGGTGGCGTCGACCTCCGCGGGGGTGGCCCAGGTGGTGGCGAGGCCGGCGGCCACGCGGTCCAGTTCCGCCAACAGCTGGCAGCCGTCCAGGGACTTGGGGATGATGGCGTCGATGCCGTGGGCGCGAGCGATGGACTGGGCCTCGGCGCGGGCGCCCCAGGTGTAGAGCGCCACCACGCCCACCAGGGGGTGGGCGAGCTGCTCCCGGATCACCTCGGCGGTGCGCCGGTCCTGCCCGACGAGGTCCACCAGGGCGATGTCGACAGGCTGGGTGACGTGCCCGTCGACGGGCAGGTCCACCACCTCCACCCGGTCGCCAAAGGGTGCCAGGAGGGATCGCAGGCCTGCGAGGACGAGCTCGTGGTCATTGACGAGTGCTACGCGCATGGGGGCCGAGGTCACCCCGCGATTATGGCAGGGTGCCCGTCCAGAAACTCCGCATGAGGGGATGGGCCAGCCCTTTCCCACCCGCAAGGGTGTGCTCTCAAGGGGGCGCCATGGTGGCTCCGGCTGCTCTCTGTGGGGATCGAGAAAATTCATCACTCACTGACGGGCCAGGCTCGGCAGCGGCTGCTTGCCCGTGCTGCTTGGTCCGTGGTGGGATGATGTTGCGGTGCTGTACACCACCCACGCCCCCGTCGACCTCGGTGCCCTGCACCACAACCTGCTGGCCGTGCGCCAGCTGGCGGCCGGTCGCGAGGTTGCGCTGGCCGTCAAGGCGGACGCCTACGGACACGGAGCGGTGGCCGTCGCCCAGCTCGTGCAGGAGACCGGCTGCGCCGACCGGCTGGCGGTCGCGACCGTGCCCGAGGCCCTCGAGCTGCGCCGCAGTGGGATCACCCTGCCCATCCTCAAGCTCTCCCACTGCTTCCAGCACGAACTGTTCGCCGCCGTGCAGGCCGGTGTCACCCTCACCGTCGTCGACGAGCGCACCATCCGGCAGGCCGAGGGGGTCGCGGCCGGGCTGGGGGTCGTCGCCAACGTGCACCTGAAGGTGGACACGGGAATGCGACGCATCGGCGCCGAGCCGGAGGACGCCACCGAGCTGGTCCGGCTGGTCGACACCATGCCGCACCTGTTCCTCGAGGGCATCTTCACCCACCCCCCGGTCAGCGATGTCGCCGAGCAGTACCAGTGGACGGCCCAGGAGCTGGGCGACTTCCGCGCCCTGGTGACGGCGGTGGAGGCTGAGCGCGGACCGATCCCGCTGGTGCACGCCGCCCCCTCGGGGGCGATCCTCGGCCACGACCTGGAAGGCATGACGATGGTGCGGCCCGGCATCATCGCCTACGGCTACTACCCCGACCCCACCTCCCCGCACACCATCGAACTGCAGCCGGTGATGGGCCTGACCAGCCGGATCAGTTTCCTCAAGCAGGTGGAGGCTGGCCAGAGCGTCGGCTACGGCCGCACCTGGACCGCGGGGGAGAGCTCGTGGATCGCGACCATCCCCGTGGGCTACGCCGACGGCTACAGCCGCAGCAATTCCAATGTGGGCCATGCCCTGGTCGGCGGGCGTCGCTGCCCGGTGGCGGGGCGGGTCTGCATGGACCAGACGATGATCGACCTGGGGCCCGAGCTGGGCGACGTGCAGGTGGGCGACCCCGTCGTGCTGATGGGGCGCCAAGGACAGGAACAGATCACCGCCGACGACCTCGCCTCGATCATGGGCACCATCAGCTATGAGGTGCTGTGCCGGATCTCGCCGCGGGTGACTCGGGTCTACCTCGAGGGCTGAGGGAGGCTGCGCCCCGGCGATGCCCCGGGGGGCTGCTCAGCGGCGACGGGTCACGAACTGCTTGCGCGCGAAGCTGCCGGTGCCCCAGGTGGCCCAGCCATCGGTGCCTGCACCGATCGCGCCACCCACGCCGGGGATCTTCTTGCCCGCCAGCAGGGAGACGCGCTTGCCACCCACCTGCCCCATCAGGGAGCCCAGCACCTTCTCGGCGATGGTGGAGTCCAGGGCTGGGTCGTGCACGGGGGCAGTTGCGATCGCCAGCGCCGAGCTGGGCAGCTCCTGGCGCTGGACGGCCTCCTGGGCGAGGTTCTCGCCGAGCAGGCACATCAGGATGGCGCTGCGCACCCGAGGGTCCTCGATGTCATAACCGCGCAGGTGGGCGATGGCCGCCACCATGCGGCACTGGACGATCGCCACGCCGGTCACATTGGCGGGGATGCTCACCGCCAGCGTCGCCAGGCCGCCGAGGTTGGTCACGAAGCCCTGCGCGCCTGCCATGGCGACGTGCTGCTTGACGATCATGTTGACCGCCGGCTCCACCGCCCCCTGCTTCTGCAGTGCGGCGGCGGCCGTCGCCTTCGCACCGGGAATGCGGCCGGCGCCGTCGATGGCCAGGTCCAGGGCCTTGCGCAGCACCATCGCCGAGGCGCCCGGCGCCAGTTGCGGAGCCTGTGCCAGGATCTGCTTGCCGAAGTCCTTCGCCGTCGCCATCTCGTCCTCCTGCGGTCGTGGATCGTGCACTCCACCGTAGTGGAGGCCCGCCGCGGAACGGGGGCATGCCTGCCCTGAACCCTCCCTCATTCGCCGTCGGCGCAAGGGCCACCATGTGGTCCTGCCGTCGCGGCGGCAGGGGCGGGAGCACGATGGGGACCATCCGAGCAGGAGGAGCACCCCATGGGAACCCAGACACCCGAAACCCCGGCTGGCAGCGCGCAGACCGCAACCCTCGTCGTCGACGGCGTCAGCCACGAACTCCCATTGGTCACCGGCACCATGGGGGAGCAGGCCATCGACATCAGCCGCCTGCGCGCCACCACCGGCCTGGTGACCCTCGACGAGGCCTTCGGCAACACCGCCAGCTGTCGCTCCGCGATCACCTACATCGACGGTGAGCAGGGGATCCTGCGCTACCGGGGCATTCCCATCGAGGAGCTGGCCCGCAACGGGTCGTCCTTCGTCGAGACGGCCTGGCTGGTGATCTTCGGCCAGCTCCCCACGCAGGCCGAGCGCGACCGCTTCTCCGAGCTGCTCACCGAGTCCTCCGCCCTGCACAACGACATGGGCAAGCACTTCGACGCATTCCCCGAGAGCGGCCACCCGATGGCCATCATGAACGCGATGATCAACGCGATGAGCACCCACACCAGGCCGCGCATCAATGACGAGGAGAGCTTCCTGGTCGCGGCCGCGCACCTGCTCAGCAAGGTGCGCACCATCGCGGCGGCCTCCTACAAGTCCCACAAGGGCGAGCCGATCATCTACCCGCGCCGCGACCTCAAGTACGTCGAGAACCTGCTGCACATGATGTTCTCGCTGCCCTACGACGACTACGAGCCGGTGCCCGAGGTGGCCCGCGCGCTCAACTTGTTCTTCACGCTGCACGCCGACCACGAGCAGAACTGCTCCACCTCGACCGTGCGCATGGTCGCGAGCTCCGACGCCAACCTCTACACGGCCTGCTCGGCGGGCGTCGCCGCCCTGTGGGGGCCGCTGCACGGCGGCGCCAACATGGCCACCGTGCAGATGCTGCAACGCCTGCACGACGAGGGCACCAGCGCCGCAGACCTGGTGGCCCAGGTGAAGGACCGCAGTTCCGGGGTGCGCCTGATGGGCTTCGGGCACCGCGTCTACCGCAACCGCGACCCTCGCTCCGTGATCCTCAAGGAGGCCGTCGACGACCTGCTGCGCGCACTCGACATCGACGACCCGCTGCTCGAGATCGCGCTGGAGCTGGAGGACGTGGCCCTGCACGACGACTACTTCGTGGAGCGAAAGCTCTACCCCAACGTCGACTTCTATTCCGGCATCCTGTTGCGAGCCATCGGCATCCCGCTCAACATGTTCACCGTGATGTTCGCGATCGGGCGGATGCCCGGCTGGATCGCGAACTGGCGTGAGGTGAACATGGACCCGTCCGGCCGCATCCAACGACCGCGGCAGGTCTACACCGGCCCTGAGCTCGTGGAGTGGGTGCCCCGCGAGCTGCGCTGAGTCCGTTGGTCGTGCTGGGTTCGTGGGCCGGGCTGGGTTCGTTGGTCGTCATCGGCGCACAGTGTCGGCGGCGGGTGCAACAGTAGGGATGTGCTTGCCCATGTCTTCGGCCCTTGGACCCAGTGGCCGGAACAGGACCTGGTGGCCTTCACGACCAACTTCGACGAGGACCTGGCCGTCGCCGCCTACTGTTCCGGCTTGTTCCCCATGCCCCTGCCCGAGTCGGGCTTCGACGAGATGGGCTGGTGGTCACCGGTCGAGCGCGGCATCCTGCCGCTGCAGCAGTTGCGCATCACCCGCAGCCTGCGCAAGAACCTGCGCCGCCAGGTGACCACTGTCGATGCCTGCTTCGAGCAGGTGCTGGCACGCTGCTCCGACCCCTCACGGCCCGACGGCTGGATCGACGACGACATCCGCGAGGTCTACACCGAGCTGCACCGGCGCGGCCTGGCACACTCGGTGGAGACCTGGGACGACGAGGGCCGCCTGGTCGGGGGGCTCTACGGCGTCTGCCTGGGAGGGCTCTTCGCCGGCGAGTCGATGTTCCACGACCCCGAGCACGGGCGCGACGCCTCCAAGACCGCGTTGGTGCGGCTGGTCAGCTGCCTGCTCGACGACGGCGCCGAACGGCTGCTCGACGTGCAGTGGCGCACCGACCACCTGGCCAGCCTCGGTGTGGTGGAGGTGGACCGGGTCAGCTACCTCAGCCGGCTGGACTCGGCCCTGGAGCTGCCGCCACCGGACTGGGGCGATGCGTCGAACCACGACCCGCTGACCGGGGATGCGCTGCTGTCCCTGCACGCCGAACGGTTGGCCGCGGCCCGGGCCCTGGCCGTCGAGCAGGAGGCCGAGGAGCTGGACGTGATCGAGGAGGAGAGCCATGCCTGAACTTCCCGAAGTGGAGGCCCTGCGCGCCTTCCTGGACGAGCGGCTGCGCGGGCGCGCAGTGGCTGCTGCGCAGTTGATGGCCTTCAGCGCCCTCAAGACCTATGACCCTCCGCTGGACTCCCTGCTGGGCCTGGAGATCGACGGGGTGCGCCGCCACGGCAAGTTCCTCGACATTGAGGCCCAGGGGATCCACCTGTGCTTCCACCTGGCCCGGGCAGGGTGGGTGAAGTGGCACGACCAGGTGCCCGCGAAGCTGCCACGCCCCGGCAAGGGGCCACTGGTGCTGCGGATGGTGCTCGACGACGACTCCGCCTTCGACCTCACCGAGGCCGGCACCCAGCGCAGCCTGGCCATCCACGTGGTCACCGACCCACAGCAGGTGGAGCGGATTGCCAGCCTGGGGCCGGATCCGCTGTCGGATGAGTTCACGCCAGAGGTCTTCGGCGCCGTCCTCGACGCGGCCGGGCGCTCCCAGCTCAAGGGGGTGCTGCGCAGTCAGCAGACCATCGCCGGCATCGGCAATGCCTACTCCGACGAGATCCTGCACGCCGCCCGGTTGAGTCCCTTCGCGCCCGCCAATTCCCTCGACGACCAGGGCAGGGCCGGGTTGTACGAGGCGGTGCGACAGACCCTGCGTGAGGCGGTGGAGCGGGCTTCAGGGCTGGCCGCCGGCGAGCTCAAGGACGACAAGCGCTCCCACCTGCGGGTCCATGGGCGCACCGGCGAGGCCTGCCCGGTGTGCGGGACGACGATCGCCGAGGTGAGCTTCGCCGACTCCTCACTGCAGTACTGCCCCGGCTGCCAGACCGGCGGCCGGAAGCTCGCCGACCGGCGGATGAGCAAGCTGCTCAAGTAGCCAGCGGTCCCGATCGGGCTGGGACTGGGGGCAGCGGTCCACAAACCACATCCAGAGCGGTGCTCGCTGCGGCATCTGCACCATCGACGGCCCTCGATGTGGTTTGTGGACGAGGGCGCCGCGGACTAGAAGGCCAGCGCCGAGAAGAAGGGCAGCACGGGCACCAGCAGCCCGGTGCTCATCCAAAACATGCCGAAGTTCATGGCGAAGTCGGCCAGGCCCACCATGCGGTGCTCGGGCTCGCGGATCGCGGTGACCAGGCCCTTCACGGCGGCGTAGAGCAGCCAGACCATCAGAGGAAGGCCGATGATGGCGAACCACCACATGACGTCATGCCCGGCGGCCATGTCGTGGCCCATGCTGCCGTGGTCCATGCCCGCCATCGGTGAGGGGCTGGCCGAGGCATGCCCCATGTCGTGGCCCATGCTGCCGTGGTCCATCCCGCTGTGGTCCATCCCGCTGTGGTTCATGGCGGGGGTGGCTGTCGGCCCGCCGGAGCTCATCTCCATGTGGTTGCCGGTGGAATGGCTCATCATCGAGTGCATCACCTGCATGGCCTCCAGGTGCCAGACCATCGCGGCGAACATCATGGCGCAACCCAGCGGATGCATCCGATGACCGGGATGGGCCCGGAAGGTCAGCCAGCAGAACCACACCAGGCCCACCGCCATCAGCACGATCGTCACCGGCATCGGCAGCACCTGCTGCAAGGGCTTCCACCAGCTCTTCGGCACCATCGCCAGCATGATGACGCTCATCAGCAGGTGCAGGCCGGCCGAGACCCCGCCCGTCACCGTCCGGGAGCGCACCGTGCGCAACAGTTCGTAGGCGGTGGTGAAGCAGAACAGGATCAGCAGGCCGATGAACTTCACCGGCACGGCGCTGAGGGTGAACATGGCTCTCCCGAGGACTAAATGGATGGTGTCACCCCAGTAGTCGTGCGGCGGGCCCGGAAAGTTCCCGGCCATGGCGAGCTTCTTCCCGGGGTCCTGGGTTCTGCGTCCTGGTGCCGTGGCCCCTGTGCCGTGGGCTCTGGTGCCGTGGGCCCTAGTTCCCGCTCGGGTTCCTTGCTCCCGCTCGGGTTGCAACACGAGCGAGGCCAGGAGACCCGAGCGAGGCCAGGAGACCCGAGCGCGAACGTCCCCCGAGCGCCGCGAGGACGCCCCTCAGTGACGGTTCTGGCGCGCCCTCTCCACCAGGAGGGCCAACTGCACCCGGTTCGTCGCCCCCGTCTTGTCGAACAGACGGTTCAGGTAGGTCTTCACCGTCGCCAGCGAGAGGAAGAGCTGCTCGGCGATCTCGGCATTGGTCAGGCCCTGGGCGACGGCCCGGGCCACCTCCGCCTCGCGCTCGCTGAAGGTCTCTGTGACGTCCGGCCCGGCTGGCACCGCCGCCCGCGAGGCGAGGGCGACGATCCGCTGCAGCACCTCGGGGCTGAAGCGCATCTGGCCCGAGGCCGCTCCCAGGACGGCCTGCACCAGCTCGTCGGGCGGGGAGCTCTTGAGCAGGAAGCCGTGGGCACCCCCGTCGAGGGCCTGCGCGACGAAGGCCTCGGTGTCGAAGGCCGTCAGCATCACCACGGCGGGGGCCTTGGGCAGGGCGCTGATCCGGTGCACCGCCTCGATCCCGTCCATGCCGGGCATGCGGATGTCGAGCAGCACGACGTCGGGACGAAGCGCCTCGACGGCCTGCACCGCGGCCAGGCCGTCGCCGGCCTCCCCGACGACGGTGATGCCCCGGGAGCCGTCCAGCAGCATCCGCAGACCCGCCCGCACCAGGGCCTCGTCGTCGACCAGGAGCAGCTTCACCACGGTCTGGTTCACCATGGCACCCATGCTCGCAGAGTGAACTCGCTCTGCCCGGCCTCGGCGCGCACCCAGCCCTGGGCTGCAGCAAGACGCTCCTGCAGCCCCACCAGGCCGAAACCGCCCGGCAGCGACTGCGCCTCGGAGTGGGCGAGTTGTGTGGTGACCTGCACCAGGACACCCCCGTCCCGGTCGCGCACGGCCACCTCCACCGGGCTGGCCGGGGCATGTTTGACGGCATTGGCCAGCCCCTCGGCCACGGTGCGCGCCAGGGCCACCGAGGCCAGGGCGGGCAGGGCTTCGAGCTCCAGCCCGGGGTCCACCTCCAGGTTGATCCTGCTGCCGCGCGCCCGCGCCTCGGCGACGATCGCGTCAACCTGGTCGATGCCGCGAGGCCGTGGCGCGTCGTCGGACGTGCGCAGCACGGTCAGCGTCTGGCGCAGCTCCTCGGCGGCGGCGTGCACATTGGCCTGGATCGTCGCGGCCGATTCGCGCACCTGCTCGGGGTCGAGGTCGTCGCGGTAGGCCAGGGCGCCGGCGTGCAGCGAGACCAGCGAGAGTCGGTGTGAGAGCCCGTCGTGCATGTCGCGGGCGATCGCCTGCCGCTCCTCGGCGCGTACTCGGGCCACGGTCTGGTCACGTTCCCGCTCGGCGGCTTCGGCACGCTCCCGGTAGGCGACCATCAGCGAGCGGCGGTTGCCCAGCACCCGGCCGAACAGGACGGGGACGGCGAGGATCCCGAGGCTGGCGAGGGTCAGCTCCAGCAGGCCGATCTCCTGTGGGGAGGGGGTGAAGTGTGTGACCACCAGACTGGAGGTGAGCGTCACGAGCAGCGCCGCCACGATCCAGCCCGGCACCAGCCAGGCGCCGACGACCACGAGCATCACCATCGCGGCCGGCAGCGCCCACACCGACGGCCCGGCCACTGCCAACAGCAGCATGCACAGGATCGCGGAGCGCTGGGTGGGCTGTCGCACCTGTGTGACCAGGGGCAGCAGGAGGCAGGTCAGTAGTCCCACGGCGAGGTCCAGCACCATCCAGGTGAGCACCTTGTCCTGCAGGGGCTGGGGGAGGGCGTCGACGTCGGGATAGTCGGTGGCCCAGGTGGCACCCCAGAGGACCAGACCGGCGAACCAGCAGGTGACCGCGACCAGCCAGTGGGTCCATCGACGCCCGACCCACTGGACCATGCGGGTACTGATGGCGGGGCGCCGGGCTGCTGTCATGGTCCCCACGCTAGGGGGCGCAGCCGCCCCGTGGTGTCAGCCGAAGGACGGACACGGCCGGTGACGGTGGCTGCGCCCTAGACTCAGCCCATGCTCGGATACTTCGGCCCGGCCGGCACCTTCACCCACCAGGCGCTGCTGCAGGTCAGCGGGGACGAACCCACCCAGCCCTTCGCGACGGTGGCCGTCGCCCTCGACGCGGTGCGTCGCCTCGAGGTGCGTGCGGCGCTGGTGCCGATCGAGAACTCCATGGAGGGCGGGGTCTCCGCCACCCTCGACAACTTGGCCAGCGGCGAGGACCTGGTGATCGTGCGCGAGGTGCTGCTGCCGGTGCAGTTCGGCCTCTACGCCCGCCCGGGAACCACGCTGGAGCAGGTCAAGAGCATCGTCACCCATCCGCACGCCTACAACCAGACCCGCGACTGGCTGGGCGAGCACATCCCACATGCCAGCGTCATGACCGAGGGCGGCTCGACGGCCGCCGGTGCGGTGGAGGTGGCCAATCCCGACTCGCGTCACGACGCCGCGATCTGCGCCGAGGTCGCCGGCCAGATGTACGGGCTGGAGGCGCTGGCCACGGGCATCGCCGACAACCAGGCCGCCGTCACCCGCTTCGTGCTCGTCGCCCGGCCCGGCAGCCTGCCCGAGCGCACCGGCGCCGACAAGACCACCCTGGTGGCCTACATGCACGAGGACCATCCCGGCTCGCTGCAGGAGATCCTCGACCAGTTCACGGTGCGCGGGGTGAACCTGAGCCGCATTGAGTCGCGCCCCACCAAGACAACCCTGGGCCAGTACTGCTTCTCGATCGACGCCGACGGGCACCTGGACGATGCCCGGATGGCCGAGGCGATGCAGGGCCTGCACCGCACCTGCAAGAAGGTGGTCTACCTGGGCTCCTATGCCCGGGCCGATCGGGTCAAGACCCGCGTGCCCGCCGGTGCCACCGACAGCGACCACCGCGCTGCCGCCGCCTGGATGGCGGGCCTGCGCACCCCCAAGGAGTCCTGATGCGCTACACCTGCCAGATCCAGATCGCAGCGCCCCGCGCCCGGGTGCTTGAGCTGATGACCGACGGCGACCGTGCCGCCGAGTGGATGCCCGGTCTGGTCAGCTACCGGGCCGTCGAGGGGAAGCGGGGCCGCCCCGGATCGGTCAGCGAGCTGCGCTTCGATGGGATGCCCGGTGACGGGAAGCTCGTCGAGAAGGTCATCCGTCTGGACGACGAGCACTACGACCTGGTGCACCTGATCGGCCCGGTGCGCAATGAGGCGCTCAACACCTTCACCGACAACGACGGCGGAACCCTGTGGAGTGCCGAGCACGTCTTCCACCTGCCGCCCGGCATGGCCGAGGGCATGGGGCCCGACGGGCAGAAGGCCTTCGAACGCAACACCGAGAACTCGATGGGCACCTTCAAGGCCTGGTGCGAGGCGAATGCCTGAGCCGACGGGCGAGTTTCCGCGGCCTCTGAATCCTCAGTCGCGCGAGCTGATGCGGGTGTCGAGGGCCCGGCCGCCGCGCAGTTCGCTGACCAAGGCGTGCCGCGCCTGGGCGTGCGGCAGGCTGACGGTGCGCAGGTAGTCCACCAAGGCCTGCTCGCCCTGGGTCTCCAGGGCTTCGGCCAGGGACCGAATGTCGTCGGGATGCCTGTTCTGGCTCATCTTCGCCTTCGCCTCGACGCGCTCCACCTCCACCTCGACGGCCACGATCGCCTTGGCCATCCGCGCCAGCTTCTGCTCGCCGACCTCGTCGAGGACGTCAGCCTCGAAGTGGTCGGTGAGGGTGCGGGCTGCCCGCAGCGCCGCCTCGGGGCTGGTGTCGAGGTGCAACCGGCCCCAGACGTGGATGGTGATGTAGTCCCAGGTGGGCACGGTCGGAAGCGCGTCATGGGTCGCATACCAGCGAGGTGAGACATAGGCGTCGGCCACATCCAGCACCACCATCGCCGGACCGGTCGTCGGACGCAGCGCCTGCGGGTTGTTGCGCACCAGGTGCGTCACCAGCCGGTTGCGCTGCTCGTCGAGGAAGAAGGGCGCCAGCGTCGCATCCGGCCCGTCCTCGTGCACCGTGACCAGGTTCCCCGCCCGGGCGGTGCGCAGCAGCTGGCGCACGTGCTCGTCGGGAAGGCGGAAGTGGTCGGCGACGTACATGGCATCGAGCCTAGTCGGCGGGGGTGAGGACGACGTCGGCGAGCACGGCGCCGCTGCCGGCCAGGTGCACGGGTCCGTGGTCCTGGTCGAGGTCGGCGACGTCGAGTGCG
The DNA here is from genome assembly GCF_054783495.1 of Luteococcus sediminum. Classification (NCBI taxonomy): domain Bacteria; kingdom Bacillati; phylum Actinomycetota; class Actinomycetes; order Propionibacteriales; family Propionibacteriaceae; genus Luteococcus; species Luteococcus sediminum. The sequence continues at coordinate 138,253 of NZ_BAAGQL010000022.1, forward strand.
CCCAGTTGTTCGCCAGCGACGGTGGGGTGGCCGTCGAGGACGACGACCATGCGCCGCCCCGCCGCCGGACCGAGGCGGAGTTCACCGTCCAGGTGGCGCACCTCGACCTGGCTGGTGAGCACCCCACGGTGGGTCATCACGTTGCAGTCCAGGCTCGGCTCGATGATCTGGCTGGTCACCGGCACTTCCCCGGCGAAGGCCCAGGGCTCGAAGCAGCCCAGGTCGAGCACCTCGTCGCCGTCGGTGCCGTGTGCGGTGAGCACCATCCGTCCGCCGCGCAGCAGCAGGATCACCCGGTCGATGCCGGGGAAGGCGGAGAACGGCCCGCCCTGGTCGACCCGGGCGAAGCTCATCCGCCAGTCGAAGTCGTCCATCCCAGCGGTGGCAGGAAATCACGCCACCTCCAATGTGGTGCCGCCGCCATTGCGCCAGGGCATCTCGGTGTGGTCGCTGGGACGAAGGATGCGCACGGGAGGTCTCCTCACGGGTCGAACCGGCCCATGGGGCCGTGGAGCGTGTGTCGCAGCCCTCGACGTCGAGGGCTGGGACACACACTCCATCACAGCCTCAGGCGGCGCCGACCACCGCGTGCGGCACGTAGTGCTCCTCGAGCAGGGCCTTGTCGTCGTCGCTGAGCTCCAGTTCGAGGGCGGGCAGGGCCGAGGTGATGTGGCTGGTCCTGGTGGCGCCGATCAGTGGCGAGGCCACCGGCTCCTGCGCCAGCAGCCAGGCCAGCGCCACCTGGGCGCGCGGCACGCCGTGAGCCTCGGCCACCTGGCCCATCGCGTCGACGATCCTGCGGTCGGTCTGCTCGGTGGCGTCGTACTTCTGGCGGGCGACGAAGTCGCTCTTGGCGCGCTCCGAGGTGGAGTCCCAGTCACGGGCCAGACGGCCCGCGGCCAGCGGCGAGTAGGGGGTGACGCCGATGCCCTTGGCCCGGCACAGCGGAAGCATCTCGCGCTCCTCCTCGCGGTAGAGCAGGTTGTAATGGTCCTGCATGCTGATGAATTTTGACCAGCCGTGCTTCTCGCTGACGTGCAGGGCCTCCAGGAACTGCCAGGCGAACATCGCCGAGGCGCCGATGTAGCGCGCCTTGCCGGAGCGCACCACGTCGTTGAGCGCCTCCATCGTCTCCTCGATCGGGGTGGTGTAGTCCCAGCGGTGGATGATGTAGAGGTCGACGTAGTCGGTGCCCAGGCGCTCCAGGCTGGCGTCGATGGCGCTCATGATGTGCTTGCGCGACAGGCCCTCGCCATTGGGGCCTTCGTGCATCCGGCCGTTCACCTTGGTGGCCAGGACGATCTCGTCGCGCCTGGCCATGTCCTTGAGGTGCTTGCCGAGGATGCGCTCGCTGCCGCCCTGGGAGTAGACGTCGGCGGTGTCGAAGAAGTTGATCCCGGCATCCAGCGCCGTCTTGACCACCTCGCGGCTGGCCTGCTCGTCGATGACCCAGTCGTGGATCCATTCGCCGGGCGTGCCGAAGCCCATCGTGCCCAGGCACAGGCGCGAGACCTCCAGGCCGCTTCGGCCAAGCTTGGTGTACTCCATTGTCCTTCTCCTTCTGGGGTGGGGATTGGGTGGTTCGTGGGTGGGGGGTCAGACGAGCCCGAGCTCCTGGAAGGCCTTGGCCAGGCCGTCGTGGTCGACGTGGTCGGTCACCAGGTCGGCCAGTGCCTTGAGCTCGTCGGGGGCCTGGCCCATGGCGACGCCGGTGCCGCAGGCCTGCAGCAGCGGGATGTCGCTGCGGGCGTCGCCGAAGCCGATCAGGTCGGAGGTCTCGCGGCCCAGCCGCTCGGCCAGGATCCGGACCCCCTTGGCCTTGTCGACGCCGAGCTGGCCGATCTCGCCGAACTCGTCCTCGACGCCGGTGGCGGTCCAGGAGTCGATGTGGGCGCGGCCGTCGAAGAGCCGGTGCAGCTCGTCGAGCTCCATGCCGCGCGGCAGCACGAAGCTGATCTTGTTGACGTCGTCGTGGCCGCGGGAGGTGTCGTGGACCATCTCGGGGAAGGTGCCGCGGACGAAGTCGGGGGTCTGGCCGAGCCGTTCGGCCGCCTGCTCCGGCAGGTCCTCACTGCCGAAGAGCCCGGAATTGCACTCCAGGTAGAAGGCCAGGCCCTTGTCCTGCAGCCAGGCGATGGCCTGTTCCACCACGTCGACGGCGAGCACCTGGTGGTGCACCACCTCGCCGCGGTGCTCGATGTAGGAGCCGTTGCCGCCGATCATGCCGTCCAGGCCCAGCTCCCACAGGTGCTCGTAGACCTCTGCCCTGGCCCGGCCGGTGCAGATGAAGACCTCATGGCCCCGGGCCCGGGCGGCCCGCACCGCCTCGGCGGCGCTCGCGGGCAGTGAGGTGTCATGGCGCACCAAGGTGCCGTCGACGTCGAGCAGCAGGATCTTGGGTTCAGTCATGGTTCTCCTCGGGCAAGGACGAGCCGCCGGGGCGTTCGGCGGAGGCGAGGCGTGCGATGTGCATGGCCAGGTAGGTGGTCTCGCTGTGGGTCACCGGCGCGCCGAGTCGCAGTTCCAGGATCTCGGCGACCCGGCGGGCGGAGCGGGCGGCGTCGGGATAGGTCTGTTCGATGCTGGCGCTCAGTGGGGAGAGGTCGTCGTGCAGCTGCTCGCCGGCATGGGCGCGCACGAAGAAGTAGCGCAGGTGGGTGATGAAGCGGGCGCTGTTGACCGAGTTGCGGTCCAGCGGGGCATCCATGGCCGACTCGATGATGTCGAAGACCTGGTTGAAGACGCCGGTCATCTGGTAGGTCTTCGACAGGTCTCCACCGTTGAAGGAGGCATTGACCAGGTGCAGCGCGACCGGCATCGCCTCGTCCGGGTGGAGGGGCTGGTCGAGCTCGGCATTGACGCGCTCCAGCAGCCGCTCGGCCGTCGCGATCTCCTGCGGGTACAGGTGGGCCACCTCGGCGCGCAGCGGGTAGTCCACCTCGATGCCGCTGCGGGCGCGCTTGATGGCGAAGCTCAGGTGGTCGGCCAGCGCCACCAGGGTGCTCGACGGGTAGCCCTGCGGCAGGTCGCCCCGCACGGCGTCGAGTGCCCGGGCCGCCAGGTCGAGGTGTTCGGGTGGGATGGCCGCCAGCAGCGCCGCGAAGTTGTCGGCATTGCGTCCGGCGTCGGGCACGAAGGTGTGCACCACCTTTGACTCGTCGACCAGCTGGCCCGGCCTTGCCTGGAAGCCCAGGCCACGCCCGGTGAGCACCACCTCGTCGCCCGAGGCGGCGCGGGCGAGCACCACGTTGTTGTTGAAGACCCGCAGGAGCTCCATCGCCCCACCTCCGTTCGTGCTGCTGGACTGGTGACGGGGCCGACCTGCCAGGGATCCGTGACAGGTTCGGCCGTCCCGTGCCGGTTCGACCGGTCCGCCGTCAGGTCAGGCTGGCGCCATTGCTGGCGATGACCTGCTTGTAGAAGTCGAAGGACTTCTTCCTGTAGCGCTCCAGCGTGCCGGTGCCGTCGTCATTGCGGTCGACGTAGATGAAGCCGTAGCGCTTGGACAGCTGCGCGGTCGAGGCGCTCACCACGTCGATCGGGCCCCACCAGGTGTAGCCGAGCAGGTTCACGCCGTCGGCGATGGCCTCGCGCACCTGGACCAGGTGGTCATTGAGGTACTGGATCCGGTAGTCGTCCTCGACCGTCTTCACGCCATCCTTCTCGACCAGTTCGTCCTTGGCGCCCAGCCCGTTCTCGACGATGAACAGCGGCTTCTGCCAGCGGTCCCAGTAGTCGTTGAGCACCAGCCGCAGGCCCACCGGGTCGATCTGCCAGCCCCACTCGGAGGCGGGAAGGGTCGGGTTCGGGACGCCGGCGAAGATGTTGCCCGGGCCCTTCTCCACCGTCGGGTCGGCAGAGGCGCAGATGCTGACGTAGTAGCTGAAGCTGACGAAGTCGACGGTGTGCTTCAGCGTCTCGCGGTCGGAGTCGGTGATCTCCAGCTCCACGCCCAGCTGGGCCAGCTTGCGCAGGAAGTAGCCGGGGTAGGTGCCGCGGCAGTGCACGTCGCCGAAGGCGTAGTTGTCGCGGTCGATCATCCTGCCGGCCAGCACGTCGGCCGGGTCAGGGGTGAGCGGGTAGACGGGCATCGCGATGATCATGCAGCCCACCTGCAGCTCGGGGTCGATCTCGTGGGCGATGCGGGTGGCCGAGGCGGAGGCCACCAGCTCGTGGTGGATGGCCTGGTAGAGCTGCTGCTGCGAGAGCTGCTCCTTGGGCGTCCAGATGCCGCCGGACATCAGCGGGGCGTGCAGCACCGAGTTGATCTCGTTGAAGGTCAGCCAGTACTTGACCCGCTTGCCGTAGCGCTCGAAGCAGGTGCGGGCGAAGTTCTCGTAGAAGCCGATCAGGCGACGGTCCACCCAGCCGTCATAGGTCTTGGCCAGGTGCAGCGGGGTCTCGTAGTGGCTCAGCGTCACCAGCGGCTCGATGCCGTGCTTCTCGCACTCGTCGAGCACCCGGTCGTAGAAGGCCAGGCCGGCCTCATTGGGCTCGGACTCGTCGCCATTGGGGAAGATTCGGCTCCAGCCGATCGAGAAGCGGAAGACCTTGAAGCCCATCTCGGCGAACAGGGCGATGTCCTCGGCATAGCGGTGGTAGAAGTCGATGCCCTCGAGCTTCAGGTTGTCGGGGGTGGGCTCCTCGGTGGGCGGGGCGGCGATGCCCTTGGGCATCACGTCCTGGATGCTCAGGCCCTTGCCGTCGACGTCGTAGGCGCCCTCGTACTGGTTGGCGGCCAGGGCGCCGCCCCACAGGAAACCTTCGGGGAATGGTGTTGTCATGTCTCGATTCTCCTCAATCTGCAGATCTTGTGAAGGGTGGTCAGGAAGTGACGACGCAGGCATCGCCGCCTGCCGGGACGTGGCCCAGCGCGGCGGGGATGACCTCGGTCATCTTGGCGGTGTTGGTGACCACGACGATGGTGGTGGCGTCGTAGCCGGCAGCCGCGACCTTGTCGAGGTCGACGGTGCACAGCGTCTGGCCCTTGGTGACGCGCTCACCCTTGGTGACGACGGGGGCGAAGCCGTCGCCCTTCATCTGCACCGTGTCGATGCCCACGTGGACGAGCACCTCGGCGCCGTTGTCGGCGCGCAGGCCGAAGGCGTGGCCGGACTTCATCGAGACCATCACCGTGCCGTCGCAGGGGGCGACGACGGTGCCGTTCGCAGGCACCACGCCGAAGCCGGAGCCCATCGCGCCGGAGGCGAAGACCTTGTCGGGCACCTGGTCGAGGGCGACCAGCTGGCCGGCGACCGGCGAGCCGAGGGTGACGACGCCGGTGGCCACGGGGGTGGGGGCCACGGCGGCCGGATCGGTGCCGGGCTCGGCCTCGTCGACGACCGGGTCGGGCAGCACGTCGGCCACCTCGTCGGGCTGCTCGCGGTCCATCGCGACCAGGGTGATGCCGAAGGCGATGGCCACGGCGGTGGCGCAGCCGATGAGCTGCATGGTGAAGTTGCCGTGCTGCATGTAGGCGGGCAGGCCCAGCAGGCTGGGGAAGACGAACTGGTTGTTGGCGCTGCCACCCAGGGCGGCGATCGTGCCACCCACCGCGCCACCGGCGATGCCGGCGTAGAAGGGCAGCTTCAGCGGAAGGTTCACGCCGTAGATGACCGGCTCGGTGACGCCGGCCACGAAGCCCGACAGCGAACCGGCGGTGGCGATGTCGCGGCGCTTGGCGCTGCGGGTGCGCAGGGCGACGGCCAGTGCGGCGGCGGCCTGGGCGAGCACGGCGGGCGGGATCGGGCCGCCGAGCAGGGTGTAGCCCGGGGTGGAGAGGTCGTTGAGCATGATCGGCACCAGGCCCCAGTGCAGGCCGAAGAGCACGAAGACCTGCCACAGGCCACCCATCACGGCACCGGCCGCCCACGGGGCAGTGGCGAAGAGCCAGTTGACGCCCGTCGAGACGCCCTGGGCGGCAATGGTGGTGACCGGGCCGACGGTGATGAGGATCAGCGGCACCATGATGGCGATCGTCAGCAGCGGGGTCATGAAGTTGCGCAGCCAGTCGGGCAGGACGCGGTTGAGGCCACGCTCCAGGTAGCTCTGCAGCCACACGCCGATCACGATGGGCAGCACGGAGCTGACGTAGCTCATCATCACCACCGGGATGCCGAAGAACTCGACCTTCTGGCCCGGCACGTTGAGCGCGATGATCGTCGGGTAGACCAGTGCGCCGGCGATCGCCATGGCGGTGAACTGGTTGGCCTTGAAGCGCTTGGCGGCGGTGACGGCCAGGAAGATCGGCAGGAAGTTGAACAGCGCATCGGCGGCGGCGTTCAGGATGATGTAGGTGGTGCTGGTGGTGCTGATCCACTTGAAGGTGGTCGCGGCGGCCAGTCCGGCCTTGAACAGGCCCGCACCCGACAGCGGCCACAGCACCGGCAGGAAGATCGAGCTGATCAGCTGGATGAACTGGTTGAGCAGGTTGCCCTTGGGGCCGGTGTCCTCCTCGGCGGCCGTTTCGCCGGTGAGCTTGGCCATCTAGCCGAGGGCGGCATAGACCTTGGGAACGTTGTTGCCCACCACCACCTGGTACTGGCCGCCGGCCTTCATCGCGGTGATGACGCCGGGCACCTTCTCGACGGCCTTGTCGTCCGCCAGGGACTCGTCGCGCAGCTTGAGCCGCAGCCGCGTGGCACAGTGCGTCGCACTCGCCACATTCTTCTCGCCACCAACGAGCTCGAGGATTCGAGCCGCGGTGTCCTTGTAGTCAACCGACGCCATTGCCGGACCTTCCTGTTCTGGGAACTGCCGAGAGAACACCCAGGAAAACGAAAAGACCCGGAGCACGATGAAGTGCTCCGGGTCTTGCCTCGCGACGTGGCGAGTAACAATCCTGGTTCCCCGAGGGGATGGTGCCATCGTAGGGCATGTGCCGAACACACGCGGCGCCAGGGTCGGGATCTCAGCCGGTGTACCTGGCTCCCCTTGCTGGGGGAAGATGTGTGAAGGGGTCAAGGACGGACCCCTGCGTCCCGGGGACGGCGGACCACGCGTCCGCAGAAAGTGAGCAGAACCATGTATGGAGCAGTCATCCACGGCGCCAACGACGTCCGCTTCGAGGAGCGGGAGGACCCGACGATCGTCGAGCCCACCGATGCCGTCATCCGCACCGTGGCCACCTGCGTGTGCGGCTCGGACCTGTGGCGCTACCGCGGCATCTCGGAGGTCGATAGGCCCACCCCGATCGGCCACGAGTACGTCGGCATCGTCGAGCAGGTGGGTGACGAGGTGAGCAGCGTGAAGGTCGGCGACTTCGTCGTCGGCGGCTTCACCTACAGCGACAACACCTGCCCGGTGTGCCGCAAGGGCGCCCACGCCAACTGCCTCAACGGCGGTGGCTACGACGGCTGCCAGGCCGAAAGGATCCGCATCCCGCAGGCCGACGGCACCCTGCTGGCCACCCCCGGACAGCCCGACGAGGACCTCATCCCGCACCTGCTGGCCCTGTCCGACGTGATGTGCACCGGCTGGCATGCCGCCGTCAGCGGCGGGGTCGGCCCCGGCAAGACCGTGGCCGTGGTCGGCGACGGCGCCGTCGGCCTGTCCGCGGTGCTGGCCAGCGTCGAGCTGGGCGCCGAGCGCGTCATCGCCATGAGCCGCCACGCCGACCGCCAGCAGATCGCCAAGGACTTCGGCGCCACCGACATCGTCGCGGAGCGCGGCGAGGAGGGCGTGAAGAAGGTTCAGGAGCTCACCGAGGGCATCGGCGCCGACGTGGTGCTGGAGTGCGTCGGCACCGAGGACGCGCGCACGCAGGCCGTCGAGTGCCTGCGTCCCGGCGGCATGGTGGGCGTCGTCGGTGTTCCCCACGGCGACATGGACATCACCCAGATGTTCTGGAAGAACCAGGGCGTCCACGGCGGCGTCGCGCCGGTGCGCAACTACCTGGAGCACCTGCTGCAGCTGGTGCTCGACCGCAGGATCCAGCCCGGCAAGGTCTTCGACCTGGAGCTGCCGCTGGAGAAGGTGGCCGAGGCCTACACGGCGATGGACGAGCGCACCGCCACCAAGGTGCTGCTGCGCCCCTGAGCCGGGTGGGGTTCGGGCCGCGGTGTGAGGCGACAACCGTCGCCACGGCCGTGCGGTACGGTCGAGCGCATGGCCCGGACCCCCACCTCCACAGCACGGCAGCGCCCGGGCGGCTCGTCGGGCCCGGCCAGGGATGCCGGGCGTGACGTGCGGATCATCGAGGCGGCGCTGGACCTGATCGTCGAGTCCGGCTATGCGGATCTCACCATGGCCGCCATTGCGGCACGGGCCGGGGTGGGTAAGGCGACGGTCTACCGGCGCTGGGCCTCCCGGGAGGACCTGGTGGCCGATGCCCTGGAGAGCATCATGGTGCCGACGCCTCCGCCGGAGCCCGCTTCGGGTTCGCTGCGCGAGGACCTGGTGGCCGCACTGGTGCACAGCTCTGCCTGCCAGCAACCCGACCACCGCTGCTTCCAGGCGATCCTGGGTGCGGTGGCCGTCACCCACCACGAGGTGGCCGACACCCTGCGCGAGCGCTACATCGCCGCCCAGCGCGAGGCCATCGGGCGGTGCCTGGTGGCGGCGGGGGAGCGCGGTGAGCTCGACGCCGGCCAGGTGGCCGCAGTGCTCGGGCCGGGGCGGTTGGAGGTCCCGGCGGTGGTCGCGCTGCTGGTGATGCAGGAGGAGCTGACCGGCGGCCTGCTGGGCGTCGAGGGGATCACCCGTCTGGTCGACGACGTGCTCCTCCCGCTGGTGCCAGCGGGCGCGGCGCGCTGAGTCGGGCCCCGACGTCGAGGAATTGGGCCTTCGGCGTGGGAATACCCAGACAACACGAGACGCTGCAGTCTCGTGTTGTCCCCGTGGTCGGAGCAGGCCACCGGTTCCCAATGGAATCGAGGAATCCCCATGACCACCTCCCCGAAGAAGGTGCTCGTCACCGGCGCCACCGGAATGCAGGGCGGCGGCGTCGTCCAGGCCCTTGCTGGCCGCTGGCCACCACGTGACGGGCTTCGTGCGCAATCCCGACTCTCCCGCCGCCAAGGCACTGGTCGAGCAGGGCGTCGCGCTGGCCGTCGGAGACCTCGACGACCAGGCATCCTTGGAGGCCGCCACCCAGGGCCAGGACGCCGTCTTCAGCGTGCAGATGCCCGGCGTGAACCCGGCCGATCCCGGCTCCGAGGAGCGCCAGGCCCGCAACCTTGCCACCGCCGCCAAGCAGGCCGGCGTCACCCACCTCGTGCACACCTCCGTCTCGGCCGCCGGCTGGCGCGACCAGCACCCCGAGATCACCGAAATCGACCCGCTGATGAAGGACTACTGGGACCAGAAGGAGGCCGCCGAGCAGGTCGTGCGTGACTCCGGCATCGAGCACTGGACCATCTTCCGTCCCGCGCTCTACATGGAGGACTTCCTGCTGCCGCGGCTCAACGTCCAGTTCCCCAAGCTCCTCGAGGGCAAGCTCCTGCTCGGCGCCCCCATCGACACCCCCATGGCCATGATCTGCGCCGAGGACCTGGGCGCCGGCGTCGCGGCCGCCATCGCCGATCCGGAGCGCTTCGACGGCGCCCAGATCGAGCTGGCCGGTGACGTGCGCACCTGGAAGGAGATTGCCGAGACCATCTCCGCTGCCTCCGGCAAGGACGTCCAGGCCGCCCAGGTCTCCTCCGAGGACCGCGCCGAGAAGCTGGGCGCCCCCTCCGCCTGGGGCCACCAGTGGGACGACCGCGTCGGCTACCCCGCCCGCCCCGAGCTCGCCGAGGAGTTCGGCCTGCAGATGACCACCTTCGACCAGTGGGCCAGGCGTCAGGACTGGAGCATCATCTCCGCCTGACACGACACGCACGTCGAGTGCAGCGAAGTGTGTGGCCCAGTCCTCGACATCGGGGGCTGGGCCACACACTCCACGGCGGGGGTTCACTCCTGCATCAGCAGCAGGGCGCCGGCTGCGACCTCGGCCTCGAAGACCGTCGTGTGGCCCTCGGTGTCGCCGTCGAGCTCGTAGGGCATCTTCTCCGCCACCTCCAGGCGCACCTTGCGCGCCTGCACCTGGTCCACGCGGTCCACGTCACTGGCGACTCGCCCCAGGACCTTCGCGGTCATGGTGGCCATGTCCACATAGCTGCGCGGCGAGGCGACGATCAGGTCCAGCAGGCCGTCGCTGGCATTGGCCCGCGGCATCAGCTGGATGCCGCCCTGCAGCATGCCCACATTGCCCACCACCGCCATCGTCGCGCGGCGGTGCTGCGGCTCGCCGTCGTCGACGGTGAAGGTGAGCTCCATCGGCTCCGAGGCCACCTCGCGGGCGGCGGCCAGGAAGTAGGCGGCCGAGCCGACGACCTTCTTCAGCTCCGGCCGGGTCTTCTCCATGATCCGCGCGTCGGTGCCGATCCCTGCCATGACGGCGAAGTGGACGTACCGTTCGGTGCCGTCGGCCTCCACCGGGTCGTCGACACGCACCCGCACCAGGTCGATCGCGCGCGGCTTGCCGTTGAAGGCGACGGCGGCCGCTGCCACCTCGTCGAGCGGGATGCCCAGGTTCCTGGCCAGCAGGTTTCCGGTGCCGGCCGGGATGATGCCCAGCGGGATGCCGGAATTGGCCAGCTCGGAGCACACCACGCGCACCGTTCCGTCGCCGCCGGCCACCACCACCAGGTCGACATCGCGGGAGATCGCCTCCTGGGCCATCGCATAACCCGGGTCGTCACGCTTGGTCTGCAGCCAGAGCGCGTCGCCCCAGCCACGACGGTCGAGCTCCCACTCCAGGGTGCGACGGAAGCTGGCCGGGTCGAGCACCTTCGACGGGTTCCAGATCACCGCGCAGGTCCGGGTGCGGCCGTCGAGCAGGTGCCGGGCCGGAAGCGGCAGCACGTGCACCCGGCAGACCAGGCAGGCCAGGCTGGCGCAGACCACGCCGAGCAGCAGCCCCGCCACCACGTCGCTGGGCCAGTGCGCCGACATCACGACGCGGTCGATCGCCACCACCATGACCAGGATCACGCCGACCGCCCGCCACAGCAGGCGGCTGTCGGCGGGCTGCCGGGTGGTGGTCGTGGCGGCCGCAGCCATCAGGGCGACGGTGGTGGCCATGGTCATGTGCCCGCTGGGATAGGAGGAGCCGTGCTGGGTGATGACGTCCATCACCGGCGCGGGGCGGGGGCGGCCCACCAGCAGCTTGAGCACCGTGAAGGAGAGCCAGGCCAGCGCCACCGAGCCCACCAGCGCCATCGCCAGGTTGCGCAGCCGGCGCCGCCAGGCCCACAGCGCCACCACGCACAAGCAGGCAGCCAGCACGCCCGGCATCGTCACCACGGCGATGGCCGACCAGACCTCTGCGGCGGCACCATCGGGGGTGATCCAGCGGCGCTCGGCCCACCGGTCGAACCCGTCGAGCAGGCCGGTTCCCAGCACCAGCCAGGTCCACACCGCCAGCCCCAACAGGGAGAGCACCAGGGTGGACAGGGCCAGGTGGCGCCGTCGCAGCCGGTCGGGGGACAGGTGGGCGAACATGTCCCGATTCTGACACGGGCGCCCGTGTGCGGACGCCGCAGACGGCACGGGGGTCCGCAGTCGGTAGTCTTGGGCCATGATCGATCCGAAGCTCCTGCGCACCGACCCCGACCGAATCCGTCGTAGTGAGATCGCGCGCGGAGGATCAGGCGAGGTCGTCGACCAGCTGCTGGCCGCCGACGAGGCCCGCCGCAGCAACATCATGACCTTCGAGACCCAGCGCGCCGAGCAGAAGGAGCTCGGCAAGCAGGTGGCCAAGGCCTCCGGCGAGGAGAAGCAGCAGCTGCTGGCCCGCACCAAGCAGCTCGCTGCGGACGTGAAGCAGGCCCAGACCGCCGCCGACGAGGCCGGCGCCAAGTTCGACGAGCTGATGAAGCAGCTGGGCAACCTGGTCATCGACGGCGTCCCCACCGGCGGCGAGGACGACCTGTACGTGATCGAGACCCACGGCACCCCGCGTGACTTCGCCGCCGAGGGCTTCGAGCCTCGCGACCACCTGGAGCTGGGCGAGATGCTGGGCGCCATCGACATGGAGCGTGGCGCGAAGGTCTCGGGCAGCCGCTTCTACTTCCTCACCGGCGTTGGCGCGCAGCTGGAGTTCGCGCTGAGCCAGTTCGCCATGGCCAAGGCCCTCGAGTGGGGCTTCACGCCGATGATCCCGCCGGCCCTGGTGAAGCCCTCGGCGATGGAGGGCACCGGCTTCCTGGGCCAGGCCGCCGCCGACGTGTACCACCTGCAGACCGACGACCTGTACCTGGTGGGCACCGCCGAGGTGCCGCTGGCCGCCTACCACTCCGACGAGATCCTGGAGGGGGCTAGCCTGCCGCGCCACTATGCCGGCTTCAGCCCCGCCTACCGTCGCGAGGCGGGCAGCTATGGCAAGGACACCCGCGGCATCTTCCGCGTCCACTGGTTCGACAAGTGGGAGATGTTCGTCTACTGCGACCCGGCCGATGCCGAGGCCGAGCACGAGAAGCTGCTGAACTTCGAGAAGGAGTTCATCACCGCGCTGGAGCTGCCCTTCCAGGTGCTCGACGTGGCCAGCGGCGACCTGGGCCTCTCGGCGGCCCGCAAGTACGACTGTTACGCCTGGCTGCCGACGCAGAACCGCTACCGCGAGATCACCTCCACCTCGAACTGCACCGAGTTCCAGGCCCGTCGCCTGAACATCCGCGGCCGCTTCGCCGACGGCGTGCGCCCGCTGGCGACGCTCAACGGCACCCTGTGCGCCATGACCCGCATGATCATCATGCTGCTGGAGAACCACCAGCAGGCCGATGGTTCGGTGCACGTCCCCGAGGCGCTGCGCCCCTACATGGGCGGGCTGGAGAAGCTGACGCCCAAGGCCTGATCAGCTTCGCGCCACGTGGAGGCGGCGGCACCCCTGATCAGCTTCGCGCCTCGTCATTGCCCGGCCTTCGTCCACGAGGCACGCGGTTCCCGAACCACCCGCGTCCACAAACCACACTGTGAGCGGCCGTCACTGCAGATGCTGCAGTGACGGCCGCTGTGGATGTGGTTCGTGGAGGCCGGGGCAGGCCCTCAGAGCCAGCGGTGCAGCTCCTCGACGGTGCCGCCCTCGGCGAAGCTCCCGGTGACGTGGTCGGCGCACTCCTTGACCTCGTCGGGGGCATCACCGATGGCCACGCCGCGCCCCGCCCACTTGAGCATGTGGGTGTCATTGCGGCCGTCGCCCAGCGCCAGGACGTCCTTCTTCTTGATGCCGAGCTCGGCGCAGACCTGCTTGAGCCCGGTGGCCTTGTTCACCCCGACCGGCGCGATGTCGAGCCAGGCCGACCAGCCGATGAAGTAGCTGACGCCACGCATGCCGAGGCTCTTGGCCAGGGCCTGGAAGTCCTCGCTGGATGCGTCCGGGTCACGGATGATGACGCGCGTGACGGGTTCGGCGCACAGCTCCTCGACGCTCTGGATGCGCATCTCCCCGGTGAGGTCGCCCTCGGGGAAGTGCTCGTTGAGCCGGTAGCCGCCCCGCGGGTCCTCGACGGCCACCCGCAGGTGAGGCGCCTCGGCGAGCACCCGGCGGATGGCCGGAGCCGGGTCGAAGGTGACCTGCTTGCGCAGGTGGAAGGGCGGGAAGTCGACCACCACGGCGCCATTCGAGCTCACGGCGGGGCCGCTGGGCAGGCCGAGCTGCTCGAAGATCGGCCGGGTGTCGCCCCAGGCACGGCCGGTGGCCAGCACGACCGCGACCTTCGCGGCCAGCAGGCCCTGGACGGCGTCGTGCACCTCCTGTGGCATGCGCCCGGCGTGGTCGACGAGGGTGCCGTCGATGTCGAGGGCCACCATCTTGGGTCTCCAGGTCATGCTGTCCACCATGCCACCGGTGGGTGACCACCAGGTGTCGTGCCGGTTTCCAGCGCGTGCCCTGCAGCCCGCGGCCCCTGCCGCCGGGTCAGGCCGCGGCGTGGTTGGGCCGGCCGATCCCCAGCACGCACCTGGTCGCGGCGAGCACCTCGTCCATGGTCGGCCGGGGGCCGGGCTTCGGCTGCGTGAGGGGTGCGTCGTTGCGGGCCCGGCGCAGGTGGCGCTTGACCGTCGACAGGCTGCAGCCCAAACGCTGCGCCAGGCTCTCCAGCGAATCGTGCGGATTCGCTGCACGCAGGCGGACCACCTCGTGTGGGTCGATCTGGCGGTTGGGAGCCAGGGCGCCGGAGATCCGGTCGAGGTCCTCGGTGCCCACCTTGATGCCCAGGCGCTGCCGGATCGCATTGCGTTGCGAGACGGTGGTCTGGGCGACGTAGCCGGCCACGTCGTGCTCGACGACGGCGAAGTAGAGGCAGCGGTGCAGGGCGGGGCACTGGGCGCAGGCCTGGCGGGCCCGCTGGACGAGCTGGGCCTGCTCGAGGCGCTTGGCGGCTGTGGACGCAGTGCGGGGATCCTCCATCAGGGGATGCTGGAAGACATCGGTGAGGGTGAGACAGGCTTGGTCCGGACTGGCTTTGGGCTGGGAGGTCATTGCTGGAGCAACTTTCACGGGACTCATGGGTGAACGAATTTTCCGTGCGACGGGTGGGGTGGACCCTGTCGGGTCTAGGTTTGCAGCAGCGCCCTCTCAGACTTCACTCAGGTGGTGAAGGAAGATACCCAATTCACGTGCGCTCAGGTACTCACTGACTCCTGAGTAGCTGTACTCACTTGCCCGGTGAAAGTGCTTGTCACCAGCGCCCTGTGGATCACCTAGAGTGGCCTCATGAGCGCCCATGACGAGCTCCTGCGTCGCCTGCCCGACGGCACCGTGAAGCAGCGCAACCCCTTCACCGGGACGCAGGTGTGGACCATGCCCGGCCGCGGCCGCCGCCCCCTGCCCGCCGCGCTGGACGATCCGGCGCCGCTGCCGCCGGGGGGTGTTGCTGGCCAGTGTGCCTTCTGCGAGGGCCACCACCTGGACAACCCGCCGGAGCGTGCCCGCATGGTGCGCGAAGGCGGCGGCTGGCGCACCCTGACAGGGCTCTCGGCAGGCCAGCTCGGCGACAGCCGGGCGGAGCTTCGACGGGTCCCGAACCTCTTCGAGATCTGTTCGCTGGACTACTGGCGCCTCAACCACGGCGTCGAGCCGTCGGCCGAGACCGTGGCCAGGGCAGACGCCTACCTGGCCGATCCCGAGGGTCGCGAGCACCTGCGTCGGGTGTGGGCGCTGCGCCAGCGCATGGTCGACGGCCGCAGCGATCCGACCGCCGACGAGCTGCGCCATGCCGCGCTCGGCTGGTTCGGCACCACCCACGAGCTGGTGATCCCGCGGCGCCACCACGTGGACGGCGCCACCCGCACCGACGAGCTGGCCTCCTCGGGGAGCCTGACCCTCGACGAGCACCGCGCCTATGTGGGCATGAGCGTGCAGGCGATGGCGGACCCCTACGCCACCAGTGATGCCGTGCGCTACGTCTCGGTCTTCCAGAACTGGCTCAAGCCGGCGGGTGCCTCCTTCGAGCACCTGCACCGCCAGGTGGTGGCCGTCGACGAGGTGGGCGTGCACGTCGACGCGGCGGCCGATGCCGTCGCCCGCGACCCGCAGGTCTTCAACACCCGCCTGCTGGACGTAGCCGTCGACAATGGTCTGCTGCTGGCGGCCAATGACCACGCCGTCGCCCTGGCAGGATTCGGCCACCGCTACCCGGCCATCGAGATCTACTCGCTGTCGCCGCGCCGGGCCCCGTGGCTGATGCAGCGAGACGAGTTGGATGCAATGTCGGACGTGCTGCACGCCGTGCACGCGGCCGGGGGAGTGCGCCTGTCGTGCAATGAGGAGTGGCACCATCGCCCGCCTGGCCTCGACGACGCCCCAGGCGGGGTCGACCTGCCGGTGCCCTTCAGGATCGTCGTGAAGTGGCGGATCTCCACGCTGGCAGGTTTCGAGGGGGCGACGAAGATCTACCTGAACACGCTGTCGCCCTGGGATGTGCGTGACCGGATGCTGCCGGAGCTGGTGCGCCTGCGCACCGAGGGGCGCATCGCGCCGCTGCAGATCGGCGACGAGGTCTCGATCGGCAAGGGGGCGCTGCCGGGCTGAGGCCTCGGCAGGGAGACGGGGCACCCACCATGGTGGGTCGCCACAAGGACGACGAGGTGGTCCACATGGAGGGCTACGTGGAGCCCGACGAGGCCTGATCCCGTCCCCGTCCCGGAAGATCTCGGAAGATCTGGTGCCCCCACGGGACCGGATCTTCCGAGATCTCTTGGTGCCGCCCGAAAATCGGGTGCCGCCGCGCCCACCGCACCCTAGGGTTGCGGGTGCCATGCAGATCTTTCCCCCGCCGAGCAGCGCCTACCAGCAGCCCACCCGCCCCGCCGCGGGTGGTGCCGTCGCGCACCCCGACGAGCCGGACACCCGAAGCCCCGCGCGCTTCCTGCTGTGGCTGCTGAAGCGCCAGCGGGGGCTGGTGCTGCTCAATGCCGCTGTCGGCGTGCTGTGGTTCCTGCCCAGCGCCGTCAACCCGTGGCTGATCGGCAAGGCCATCGACCACGGCGTGCTGCGCGGCAGCCTCACCGACACTCTGCCCTGGGCCCTGGCGATGGCGCTGTGCATCGTCCTGGGTGTCGTCGGGGGCGTCGCGATGCACACCAGCGGGGTGGCAAGCTTCCTGGTCGTGATGTTCCGCGTCATGAAGCTGGTGCTGCGCAAGGCCGCCCAGATGGGTCACGTGGCCGGACGCCGCACCCCCACCGGCGAGATCCTGTCCATCTCGGGCAGCGACTCGCCCACCTATGGCATGCTCGTCGAGGCCGTCGGACGGGCCCTGGCGGCACTGGTGGCCTTCGTCTTCGTCGCCGGGCTGGTGCTGGCCCAGTCCTGGAAGCTCGGCCTGGTCACCCTGGTGGCCGCGCCGCTGCTGGTGGGGGCCGCATCGCCGCTGCTCCGGCCGCTGCAGCGGGCCCAGGCCAGCGAGCGCAGCCGCGCCAGCGAACTCACCGGCATGGCCACCGACATCGTCGCGGGCCTTCGGATCCTGCGCGGCATCGGCGGCGAGCAGACCTTCGGCGAGAACTACGCCATCCAGTCACAGAAGGTGCGACGCGCCGGGGTGGCGGCGGGCAGCTGGCAGGCGGCCGTCGACGCACTCGGCGTGCTGCTCTCGGGCCTGCTGCTGGTGCTGCTCACCTGGCTCGGCGCCCGCGAGATGCTGGCGGGCCGGTTGAGCATCGGCCAGCTGGTGAGCTTCTTCGGCTATGCCATCTTCATGGTCTGGCCCATCCAGACCTTCTTCGAGGTCGTGCAGAAGTGGGTGCAGGGGCTGGTGGCGGCCCGCAAGACCATCGTCGTGCTCGGCCAGCAGCCGCCCTGGCGGCCGGGGGAACCGGGGGCGATGATCGCTCCCGGCGCCCGCATCGTCGACGGCACCACCGGCCTGGTGGTGCGGCCCGGCGAACTGACCGTCGTGGTCAGCGCCGTGCCCGACGACTCCGCCGCGCTGGCCGACCGGATCGGGCGCTACCTGCCCGTCGAGCACGAACCTGTCGCCCTGGCCCCGCAGGAGGGGTTGAAGGGCCGCGCTGCCCGGCGCGACCGGGAGCGCCGCGAGGCCGAGCGCCGGGAACGGATCATGGCCGACGACGCCCGCGCCGAACAGGCCTGGGGCGTGGAGGCCGATGGCGTCGACCTGGCCCGGATCGACCTGGACGAGCTGCGCCGCCGGGTGCTGGTGAGCGACACCTCCTCGCAGGTCTTCGCCGGCACCCTGCAGACCACCGTCGACCCGCACGGTCGGGCCACCCGTTCCCAGGCCGAGGCGGCCCTGCACGCCGCCAGCGCGGAGGACGTCTACGACGCCCTGCCCGGCGGCTGGCAGGGGATCCTCGACGAGCGGGGCCGCGGCCTGTCGGGCGGACAGCGCCAGCGGCTGGTGCTGGCCCGCGCCCTGCTGGCCGAGCCCGAGGTGCTGGTGCTGGTCGAGCCCACCAGCGCCGTCGACGCCCACACCGAGGCCCGCATCGCCGAGCGCGTCCCGCAGTACCGCGCCGGGCGCACCACCCTGGTCACCACCGTCTCGCCGCTGTGGCTGCACCACGCCGACTGCGTCGCGCTGCTGGTCGACGGGAAGCTGGCTGCCACCGGCACCCACCAGGAACTGCTCGACGGCCACCCCGGCTACCGCGATGTCGTGGCACGGGGTGTGGAGGAACAGGGCCCGGAGGAACAGGGCCCGGAGGAACAGGGCCTCGAGGAACCGGAAGGGGAGGAGCAGCCGTGAGCGAGCCACCGATGACCACCGGCCCCGACCTGCTCGCGACCTCGGCCGAGACCTGGAGCGAGCACCCGACCACCGTCGAGGCGCTGCCCGAGGTGCTGCGACCCGTGCCCGGCCAGTCCTGGCTGGCGGGGATGCGTGGCTGGCGGGCCCGTCGCGATGAGCGCGGCCGCCGTGCCGAGCGCTACTTCCTGGCCTCCCGCAATCCCGAACGGGGCCTGCCGGTGGCGCCCGACCACGTCGTGGTGGCCTTCCTGCGCGGCATGCTGCAACGCCGGCCCTGGCTGGTGCTGGGGCTGGTCGCGCTCAATGCGGCCGCCGCCGTGGCCGGGCTGTTCGTGCCGCGGCTGCTCGGCCAGCTCGTCGACCGTGCGGGGGAGGGCGGCGACGGCCTGGCGCAGCGGCTCGACCAGATCGCGCTCGCCGTCGTCGGGGTGGTCCTGGTGCAGACCCTGCTCACCTTCGGGGCCCGCTGCATCAGCGCCCTGTTCGGCCAGGACCTGCTCGCCGAGGCGCGCGAGTACGTGATGCGCTTCGTGCTGCGGCTGCCGCTGTCCACAGTGGAGCAGGCCTCCACCGGAGACCTGGTGACCCGGGTGACCCGCGACGTGTCGTCGATGTCGGGCGCGGTGCGCTGGGCCCTGCCGCAGCTGGTGATCGCCAGCGTGATGACGGTGCTCACCCTGGTGGCGATGTTTGCCAACTCGTGGCTGCTGGCGCTGCCGACGCTCGGCTCGATGCTGCTGTTGTACGTCGTCGGACGGGCCTACCTGCGCCGCGCCCCGATGGGTTACATCGCCGAGGGCGGCACCTATTCGACGGTCAACACCAGCCTCACCGAGACCGTCGAGGGGGCCCGCACCGTCGAGGCGCTGGGCCTGCGCGAGGACAGGGTGAGGCGCACCGATGCCGACATCGAGGCCTCCGCCCAGGCCGAGCGCTACACCATGACGCTGCGCAACCAGATGTACCTGAGCGTCGACTTCGCCTACCAGGGCCCGCTGGTGCTGATCGTGCTGATCGGCGCCTGGGGCTACTCACGCGGGTGGGTGAGCCTGGGCCAGATCACCGCGGCGACGATCTACGTGCAGCAACTGGTCGAACCGATGGACCGGCTCATCCAGACCCTCGACCGGTTGCAGGTGGGCCTGGCCGCCACCACCCGCCTGCTGGGCATCTCGCAGGTGCCCGCCGACCGCACCGAGCGTCCGGAGCGCCCCGCCGACGCCCACCTGGTGGCGCGTGACCTGCGCTTCGCCTACCGCGAGGGCCACGACGTGCTGCACGGGGTCAGCCTCGACCTGCGCCCCGGGGAGCGGCTGGCGATCGTCGGGCCGTCGGGCTCGGGCAAGAGCACCCTGGGGCGGCTGCTGGCCGGCATCAACAGCCCGCGCCAGGGAAGCGTCACCGTCGGTGGCGCCGACGTGATGGGCCTGCCGCTGCAGGAGCTGCGCACCCAGGTGGCGCTGGTGACGCAGGAGCACCATGTCTTCGTGGGCAGCATCCGCGACAACATCGTGTTGGCCCGGGAGCACTCCACCACCGACGAGCAGGTCTGGCAGGCGCTGCGCGCGGTGGAGGCCGTCGAGTGGGTGGAGCGTCTTCCCGAGGGGCTCGACACCTTGGTGGGCTCGGGCAAGCAGGTGCTCACCCCCGCCCAGGCGCAGCAGGTGGCGCTGGCCCGACTGGTGGTGGCCGACCCGCACACCCTGGTGCTCGACGAGGCCACCAGCCTGATCGACCCGACCACGGCCCGGCACCTGGAGGGCTCGATGGCAGCCCTGTTGGAGGGGCGCACGGTGGTGGCGATCGCCCACCGCCTGCACACCGCCCACGATGCCGACCGGATCGCGGTGGTGATCGGCGGACGGATCGTCGAGCTGGGCAGTCATGACGAACTGATGGCCCTGGACGGACAGTACGCCAGCCTCTGGCGTGCCTGGACCAGCTGAGTCGACCCCCACCCCGCCGAGCCCGCCGAATCGGGAGTGCACCCGTATGGCGGTGTTGATTGCGCTGTGAGCCAAGGAAGCCGAGGTTTCGTGCGTCCCCCGCCTAGCGTGTAAGAGGAGACATCGCCATTTCGGGGCCCACGCGCGCCCCGTCGAGGAGGACCCATGAAGCTCGCAGACCAGATCGTTGCCCAACTCCAGACTGCCGGCGTCCGGCGCATCTACGGGATCGTGGGCGACTCCCTCAACCCGATCGTCGACGCCGTGCGCCGCACCGGCGGCTCGGCCGAGGGCGGCATCGACTGGATCCACGTGCGCCATGAGGAGGCGGCCGCCTTCGCCGCCGCTGCCGATGCCCAGCTCACCGGCGAACTGGCGGTCTGTGCCGGCTCCTGCGGCCCGGGCAACCTGCACCTGATCAATGGTCTGTTCGACGCCAACCGCTCCCACGCGCCGGTGCTGGCGATCGCCTCCCACATCCCCACCGCGCAGATCGGCATGGACTACTTCCAGGCCACCCACCCGGAGAAGCTCTTCGACGAGTGCAGCGTCTACTCCGAGATGATCCTCAACCCCCAGCAGAGCCCGCGCGTGGTCCAGGCCGCGATCCAGCATGCGGTGGCGCTGCGGGGCGTCAGCGTCATCACGGTTCCCGGCGACGTCACCGACGAGGACATCGAGGTGGAGGAGGTGCCACTGCACACCCCCGTCGTGCTGGGCAGCGTCCACCCCACACCCGAGAAGGTGCAGGAGCTGGCCGACGCGATCAATGCCGCCGAGAAGGTGGCGATCTTCGCCGGCGCCGGCGTCGAGGGCGCCCATGACGAGGTGATCGCGCTCGCTGAACTGGTCAATGCCCCCGTGGGCCATTCGCTGCGCGGCAAGGACTTCATCCAGTACGACAATCCCTTCGACGTGGGCATGACGGGCCTGCTGGGCTATGGCGCCGCGGCCGCGGGCATGGAGGATGCCGACCTGCTGGTGCTGCTGGGTACCGACTTCCCCTATGACCAGTTCCTGCCCGACGTGCGCACCGCCCAGGTGGACCGTTCGGCCGAGAAGCTCGGCCGTCGCACCGACGTCGACGTGGCGGTGCACGGTGAGGTGCTGCCCACGCTGCAGGCCGTGATGCCGCTGGTGAAGAAGAAGCGCAAGGACAAGTTCCTCAAGGAGATGCTGAAGAAGCACCACCGCATCGTCGACAAGGGCACCAATGCCTACACCCGCAATGCCAAGAAGCTGACGCCGATCCATCCCGAGTACGCGGCGGCGATCCTGGACGACATGGCCGCTGAGGACGCGATCTTCACCGCCGACACCGGCATGTGCAATGTGTGGACCGCGCGCTACATCACCCCGAACGGCCGCCGTCGCCTGATCGGTTCCTTCCTGCACGGCTCGATGGCCAATGCCCTGCCGCACGCGATCGGCGCCCAGTTCGCCCACCCCGAGCGCCAGGTCATCAGCGTCAGCGGCGACGGCGGCCTGTCGATGCTGCTGGGTGAGCTGCTGACCATCGCCACCTACCAACTGCCGGTGAAGGTCATCGTGTTCAACAACTCGACGCTGGGCATGGTCAAGCTCGAAATGCTGGTGAACGCGCTGCCCACCTTCGGCACCGACGTGCCGGTGGCCGACTACTCGGCAGTGGCGAATGCGATGGGCATCAAGGGCATCCGTGTCGAGAAGGGCGGCGACATCGAGAAGGCGTACCGCGAGGCCTTCGCCCACAAGGGCCCGGCGCTGGTCGAGGTCATCACCGACCCGAATGCGCTGTCGATCCCGCCGGAGGTCACCCTCGATCAGGTCTACGGCTTCGCGACGGCGATGAGCCGTACCGTGCTCAACGGTGGCGCGGGCGAGGTCGTGCGGATGGCCCGCTCGAACCTGCGCAACATCCCGCGCAGCTGACGCACCGGCCGGCGGAGGACCGGTTCAGCGCAGGGGGGCAACCGGAGCCATTGACTTGGCGCCGGTTGCCCCAGTTGGCTTGGGTGGAGACAAGACCACATCGATCCAGAGGAGCTCCCATGACCGACATCCACCGCCGGCTCGGCGTCGCGGCCCTGTGTGGCCTCACCCTCGTGCTGGGTGGCTGCAATGACTCCAGCGACCCGGAGCCCGAGCCCACCGCCAGCCTGCAGCAGCCTGCCGGGGGTGCCACCAGTGAGGGTTCGGTGCGCTACCAGGACGATGACGCGACGCCGGATGCGGATGACGGCACGCCGGACGTCGATGCCAAGGACGACGATGACGACGGCACCCCGGATGTCGACGATCGCGATGGCGACAAGGACGATCGCGATGGCGACAAGGACAATCGTGATGGCGACAAGGATGATCGTGATGGCGACAAGGATGACAAGGACGACGATCGCTGATCCGCACCATTCCTGACACGCCCGAGGGCCCCGACCATTCATCGGGGCCCTCGTGCGTGCCATAGGTGTCCGGGGGTGGTGGACGCGGGCGGGTGCGGGGTGACGCGCCGCCCGGCACCCCGGGCAGCGGGCGTCGGGGTGGATCAGTCGAAACCGAAGTCCATCGCGGCCGAGTCGAGCGAGGCCTCGGCCTCACCGGACAGGCGGCCCAGCGACGGGATGGTGCGTCCCTCGCCGGCCTTGAGCTCGCCGACCAGTTCGGCGGAGGCGCCGCCCAGCACGCCCTGGCTGGCGTAGATCTCGAGCTTCTCGCGCGAGTCGGCGATGTCCAGGTTGCGCATGGTGAGCTGGCCGATGCGGTCGGTGGGGCCGAAGGCGGCGTCGTGCACCCGCTCCATCGACAGCTTCTCGGCGTGGTAGCTCAGGTTCGGGCCGTCGGTGTCGAGGATCGTGTAGTCCTCGCCCCGGCGCAGGCGCAGCGTCACCGAGCCGGTGACCGCGCTGGCCACCCAGCGGGTGATCGACTCGCGCAGCATCAGGCTCTGCGGGTCGAGCCAGCGGCCCTCGTACATCAGCCGGCCCAGGCGCAGGCCCTGCGAGTGGTAGTTGGCCAGGGTGTCCTCGTTGTGGATGGCATTGAGCAGCCGCTCGTAGGCGATGCGCAACAGCGCCATGCCGGGGGCCTCGTAGATGCCGCGGCTCTTGGCCTCGATGATGCGGTTCTCGATCTGGTCGCTCATGCCCAGACCGTGACGGCCACCGATCCCATTGGCCTTCATCACCAGGTCGACGGGTGAGGAGAAGCTCTCGCCGTTGATCTCGACGGGCCGTCCCTGGTGGAAGGTGATCTTGACGTCCTCGGTGTCGATCTGCACCGACGGGTCCCAGAACTTCACGCCCATGATCGGCTCGACGCTCTCGAGCGAGACGTCCAGGCTCTCCAGGGTCTTGGCCTCGTGGGTGGCGCCCCAGATGTTGGCGTCGGTGGAGTAGGCCTTCTCCTTGGAGTCGCGGTAGGGCAGGTTGCGCTCGGTGAGCCAGACGCTCATCTCGTCGCGCCCGCCCAGCTCCCGCACGAAGTCCTCGTCGAGCCAGGGCTTGTAGATGCGCAGCGAGGGGTTGGCCATCAGCCCGTAGCGGTAGAAGCGCTCGATGTCGTTGCCCTTGTAGGTGCTGCCGTCGCCCCAGATGTGCACGTCGTCATCGGCCATGGCCCGCACCAGCAGGGTGCCGGTGACGGCGCGGCCGATCGGCGTGGTGTTGTAGTAGGCGCGGCCTGCGCTGGTGATGTGGAAGGCGCCACAGGCCAGGGCGGACAGGCCCTCCTCGACGAGCTGCTCGCGGCAGTCGACCAGGCGGCTGATCTCGGCGCCGTACTGGCCGGCGCGGCCGGGGACCGACTCGATGTCGGGCTCGTCGTACTGGCCGATGTGCGCGGTGTAGGTGCAGGGAACTGCACCCTTCTCGCGCATCCAGGCGACGGCCACGGAGGTGTCGAGGCCTCCGGAGAAGGCGATGCCGAGCTTTTCGCCGGCGGGCAGGGAAGTCAGAACTTTGGACACGCGAAGAGCCTAGCGCATATCTATTCCAAACGCCGAATACTTATTCCATGGATCGTCGCGGCCGCCCGTGGGCCACACTGGGGCGATGGACTCGACACTCAGGCTCCACCTGTTCGCCGCCAATGCCCGCGGCGACGTGCAGGTCTGGATCGACGGGACCGAGCACCGCCTGGCCGCGGGGGACCCGGCCGTCGTGCACGAGATCGCCCTGGCCCCGGGTCGCCACGAGGTGGAGTTCGCGGGCCGCGTGCCCACCGGACGCACGGGCAGTGCCGCAGCCGCCATCGAACTCCCCGAGGACGACACGCTCGACCTGTACTACGCGCTCCCGGCCATGGCTCGCATGCGCGGGGAGGTCTCCGACAGTCCCGATGCCGTCCCCGGCCGCGAGTGGCCCCTCACCATCGCCTCGGTGCTGCTGCTCCTGCTGGCGGTGTGGGGATTCTGGTTCGCCTGGTGGTTCTGGCTGCGCTGAAGGGGCCGGTGCCGCAGGGCCAACGCCGAAATTGCAGCACCGGCGGCGCACGACACGTTCAAATTCCCTCGGTGGCCGTATGTGCTGCAATCACGGTGTCCTGCGGGCGCAATGCTCCCCGGCCGGGGCCGGTCTGCGGCGATCAGAGAGTCAGGATGATCTTGCCCATGTTGTCCCCGCCCTCGAGCTGCTCGTGGGCGCGGCGGGTCTCCTGGATCGGCATCCGGGTCTCGGGGGAGGGCTTGATCCGGCCGTCGGCGATCATCGGCCACACCACCTCGGCCACCCGCTGGCAGATCTCCGCCTTCTGCTCCAGGGGGCGGAAGCGCAGGCTGGTGGCGGTGATGGTGGCGCGCTTGTTGAGCAGCTTGGCCATGTCGAGGGTGCCCTTGCGGCCGCCCTGCAGGCCGATGGTCACCTGGCGGCCGTCGGTTGCGAGCACGTCGAGGTTCATCTCCAGGTACTTGGCCCCCATCACGTCGAGGATGACGTCCACACCGCGATTCTCGCGGGTGGCCTCCTTGACGGCCGCCACCCAGTCCTCGTGGTAGTCGATGGCGACGTCGGCTCCCATGGCGCGGCAGTGCTCCAGCTTGCGCTCGCTGCCGGCGGTGGTGATGACGGTGCAGCCCAGTGCCTTGGCGTACTGGATGGCGAAGCTGCCGATACCCCCGGCGCCGCCGTGCACCAGGAAGACCTCGCCGGGCTGCAGCCCGACGTGGTCCATGTTGCTCACCACGGTCGCGGCCACCTCGATGGTGCCGGCGGCGGTGACGGCATCGATGCCCTGCGGTACCGCGATGCACTGCCCCTGGGGCGCGACGAAGTACTCGGCCTGGCCGCCACCGGCCAGTAGGCAGACGACCTCGTCGCCCTCGGCCAGGCCCGTGACGCCCTCGCCGAGCTCGACGACGACGCCGGAGGCCTCGAGTCCCAGCACATCGCTGATGCCCTTCGGTGGCGGGTAGTGGCCCATCCGCTGCAGCACGTCGGCACGGTTCACGCCGGCCGCAACGGTGCGCACCAGCACCTCACCGGATGCGGGGGTGGGGGTGGGCACCTCGCTCCACTGGATCTGCTCGGGTCCGCCGGCCTCGGTCACGGTGATCGCATGCATGGACCCACCCTGCCACAGCGATCCCGGCTCCGACAGGGGTCCGGGTGTGCTCGGCGACGGCCAGCCCTGCCAGTCGAGTAGGATCGATGTGTCCCGTCTGCACGGGGCGTGGCGAGGTCGCATAGTGGACTAGTGCAGCCGCCTTGAAAGCGGCCGTGGGGCAACTCACCGTGGGTTCGAATCCCACCCTCGCCGCCAGGCCCGGCCGTCGTCGCCGACGACCGTCCCCCGCTCCACCGCCGCCACATCCCAAGGAGTGCCGTGTCCACCACCCCCGCGCCGTCCAGTCCAGGTCCGTCCCAGCCCGAGCACTCCCAGCCCGAGGTCACCCAGCCCGACGGCTCACGTGTGTCGCACCCCGCGAGCAGCACCCACGTGCTGAACCCGCGCCCGCCGCTGCGCGCCTTCGGGATCGCCGCGGTGCTGGTCCTGGTGGGGGCGGTGCTGCTGGTGGCGGCCGCCTCGACGGTGCTGGACGTGCTGGCCGGCCTGCTGCTTGTGGCCGGTCTCGTGCTGGCGGCGATGGGTGCCTGGTCGATGCGCACCATGCGCACCTTCGTCGAGCTCAACCAGTCCGGCTACCGCATCCATGGCCCGGACGTGGACAAGTCGGGCGTGTGGTCCGATGTCACCAAGGTGACCACCAGTGCCCACGGCGCCCACCTGACGCTGTACCACGGCGAGGTGGGCCGCACACACGTCATCTGCCCGGGCGGCGGCGAGGACCCCGAGATGAAGGAGCTGGTGCAGGCCGTCGCCCAGCACCTGGATGCCGACCGCGGTTACGGGGAGACGATCAACGTGCCCCTGATCAACCCGCACGGCCCCGAGGATCCGCAGGTGGTCTCGCACCAGTAGGCCCCCTGGCCTCGCACCAGTGCCCCGGCGCTCAGCCTTCGACCGCCGAGGGGTCGTAGGCGCAGGCGTCGTCGAGGCTGACCTCGGCCGCCCGGGCGCTGCTGCTGGACGACGGCGTGGCCTCGTCTGGTGTGGGGTTTTCCGGTGCGGTAGCGGCCGGGTTCGTGCCGGGATTGGCCGGTGCCGTGGGCTGCCCGGCGGGTCCAGTCTCCTGCGCGGGCTGGGGCGTCGCGCTGGCTCGGGCTGTGGACTTCTCGATTCCCTGTTGCACCAGCTGCTGCATCTTGGCCTGGTCGGGGTCCCACGGTTCGAAGGGGCTGCCGTCCAGGTACTTGGTGCGCGGGTAGGCGAACAGCACTCGCTGGCGCTGGCCGTCCTTCATCCGCAGCGCCAGGTCCACCATGGCGGGCGCGACATCCTGTGGGATGTCGGTGACGAAGGCATTGGTGCTGGCCTGGGCGATGGCCTCGTAGCGGGTGAGGATGTTCTGCGGGTTGGCCTGCTCGATGAC
The DNA here is from genome assembly GCF_054783495.1 of Luteococcus sediminum. Lineage (NCBI taxonomy): Bacteria > Bacillati > Actinomycetota > Actinomycetes > Propionibacteriales > Propionibacteriaceae > Luteococcus > Luteococcus sediminum. The sequence continues at coordinate 165,297 of NZ_BAAGQL010000022.1, forward strand.
GGCCTTGACGACGCAGCCCTGGCGCGCCATCCGGTCGGAGTCGGTGACGTTCTGCCGTGAGCGGGCGTACCACATGGCGTAGTACCCGTTGAGGTGCCGGTGGGGCCCGGGCTCGATCCACCCGGTGGCGGCCTTGCCGTCATTGTTGCCGCCGACGGGGATGCGGGTGTTGACGTTGAGGTCCACGCCGCCCATCGCATCGATCAGCTCGGTGAGGCCGTCGATGCTGAGCATGACGAAGTAGTCGGGCTTGAGCCCGGTGATCCCCTCCACCGCGATCTTGAGGGCATCAGCGCCGGGATAGTCGGTGCCGGTGAACAGGTCGGGGTGGGTCGCGGGGACGTTCTTGTAGACCGAGTTGAGCTCGTATTCCGGGTTCTCCCGGCTCTGCCCGTCCCAGTAGCCGTCGGGGTAGGCCTTGGCGAGGCTGCTGGCGGCCGGGAAGGTGAAGGTGGACATGTTGCGCGGCAGCTGGACCAGGGCCATGTCGCCGGTGGCGGTGTCGATGGAGGCCAGCATCACCGTGTCGGTGCGCACCCCTGCCTCGGGGTCGAGCCGGTCGCGGTCGGCCGTCGAGTCGGCGCCGAGCAGCAGCACGTTGAGCCGTGCCTTGTTCTTCCACACGTCGCCGCCGCCCAGGTCGGGTCGGGTGATGGAGCGGGTGCCCACCTTGAAGACGCCGTTGACGAGGAAGGCCTGGCTGCGCGCGTGGCTCGCGCCCACGATCAGCGGGGCGGTGACCACGAAGGTGAGCAGGCCCACGAGGGTCGAGCCGACCAGGCGCTGCATCACCGCCGGCGTGCGCGGTCGGGTGAGCAGGTGGGTCCAGGTGATCATGGTGGCCAGCACGATGCCGACGCCCAGTGAGCCGACGCCGAGCAGCCGCAGGGCACGCGGACGCACCACGGCTGACAGCAGCCAGGACAGGTCCACCACGCCCACCGCGACGACCGCGAGGACGGCGGCCAGGAAGAGCAGCAGCACGAACTGGCCGGCGCGACGGGCCTTGGTGGGCCAGAGGCCGAGGCCGGGCAGGATCGCCCCGGCCGTGGTCCAGAACAGCGAGGCGCGCAGGCTGTGCTCACGGCCGTCGAGGTAGTGGCTGTGGCGGGCTGTGGCGGCGTGCCGACCCAGGGCAGCGGGACGGCTGCTGGGCCCTGCCGGCTGGCTGCTGGCCCGACGTGGGGTCGCTGCCGCCGCGTGGCGCCGGCCGCTGCCCCCGTCCTGGTGCATCCTCGTCCTCCAGTGGTCTCTGGGGATCATAGTGGCGTCCATCGCCGCCCACCCACCAGGGGGTGCCCGGTCAGCCCGGGCGCGGCCGCTTTGCCGAGTCCGCGCTCACCCGTTAGGCTTGTCATTCGTTGGAGGTGTCGCCTAGTCAGGTCTATGGCGCCCGCCTGCTAAGCGGGTTTGGGGCTACAACCCCATCGCGAGTTCAAATCTCGCCACCTCCGCCAACACCGAAGGCCCCCGGGAGATCCCGGGGGCCTTCAGTCATGTGCTGTGCGGGAAGGACGCTCAGGTGTTCACCTGGTCGTCGGCGATGCTGACCGTGCCCTCCTCCTCACGTCCGGGGGTGCGCAGGTTCCACTTGCGGATGATGATGCGGAAGAGCACGTAGTAGACGACGAAGTAGACCAGCCCGATCCCCACCAGCAGCAGCGGCTTGGTGGAGATGTTCCAGTTCAGGGCCAGGTCGAACAGGCCCGCGGAGAAGGTGAAGCCGGCCTTGATGCCCAGGGCATTGCACAGGGCGACGGAGACGCCGGTGAGCACGGCGTGCACCACGTAGAGCGGCCAGGCGACGAACATGAAGGCGAACTCAAGCGGCTCGGTGACGCCGGTGAGGAAGGCGGTCAGGGCCGAGGAGAGCATGATGCCGCCGGTCACCTTCTTCATCTGCGGCTTGGCCTCCTGCCAGATGGCGATGGCGGCACCGGGCAGCGCGAACATCATGATCGGGAAGAAGCCGGTCATGAAGGCACCGGCGGTGGGGTCCTTGTGGATGAAGCGCTGGATGTCGCCGTGCCAGACCTGGCCGGAGGCGTCGGTGAAGTCACCCAGGATGAACCACGGCACGGAGTTGAGGATGTGGTGCATGCCGGTGGGGATCAGCAGCCGGTTCAAGGTGCCGTAGACGAAGCCACCGACCACGGCATTGCCGGCCACCCAGTTGCCCACGGCGGTGAGCACCTGGTCGAATGCCGGATAGAGGAAGCTCATGGCGACGCCGAGCAGCAGCGCCGAGAAGGAGGTGAGGATCGGCACCAGGCGACGACCGCCGAAGAAGGCCAGGTAGTCGGGCAGCTTGGTGCGGTAGAAGCGCTGGTACAGGTAGCCGGCGATCAGGCCGATCAGGATGCCGCCCAGCACGCCGAAGTTCACCAGCTGCTGCTCCTTGCCCTTCTCGGGCAGGCCCAGTACGAAGGGGCTCATGGCGTCGGTGACGCCCTTGAAGACCATGTAGCCGACGGCGGCGGCCAGGGCCGTGGAGCCGTCGGACTTCTTGGCCATGCCGATCGCGATGCCGATGGCGAAGAGCAGGGGGAGCCAGCCGAAGATGCCGTTGCCGGCCGCGGCGATGATCGGCGCCACATGGGTCCAGCCCAGGCCGTCCTTGCCCAGCAGGTCGTCCTGGCCCAGGCGCAGCAGCAGCCCGGCGGCGGGCAGGGTGGCGATCGGGAGCATCAGGCTGCGCCCGAACTTCTGGATTCCCGCCATGCGGGAGCCGCCCTGCTTGGCGGTCTTGTCTGTGGTGGTGGACATTGTTCCTCTCAGGATGTGGTGGGGAAGGTCGTGGGTTTGGGGGAAGTCGCGGCCATGGTGCCGTCGAGGCACATGGACAGGCTGTAGCGGTCGCCGCGGTAGTCGCTGCGGGCGTACTCGACGGGACGTCCGGCCGAGGTGGACTGGCGCACGAAGACCATCACCGGCGCCGGCGGCTCGACGTGCAGCGCCCGGCACGTGGCGGCGTCGGCCAGTTCGGTGCGCACGCTCTGCTCGGCCGCGTCGATCCCAAGCCCCTGGTCGCGCAGCAGCAGGTAGAGCTGGCCCAAGTCGTGCTGGTCGAGCCCGGGCAGCAGGCGCGCGTTGTACCAGCTGGTCTCCAGGGCCATCGGGATGCCGTCGGCCAGCCGGACCCGCTCGACGAGCCAGTGCGCTCCCGCCCCGAGGAAGGCGGCGACGGGTGCGGACGCCTCGAGCAGCCGGCAGCCCAGCAACTGGGAGGTGGGCTCGTAGCCGCGGCGTCGCATGTCCTCGGTGAAGGAGGCCAGGTGCAGCTGCGACTCCACCCGGGTGCGGGTGACGAAGGTGCCCTTGCCGGGGGTGCTCACCAGCAGCCCATTGCTCACCAGCTCGCCGACGGCCCGTCGCACCGTCGCGCGCGAGACGCCGTGGCGGGCCATCAGTGCCCGCTCCGAGGGCAGGGCGTCGCCGGGGGAGAGTTCCTCGCGGACCAGGCGCAGCAGGCCCTCGCGCAGCTGGACGTGCTTGGGGACCATCGAGTCTGTCAACGGCGCCGGGGCCTGGACGGGCGCGGCGGAGGCGGAGCGCGGCACTGGTGTCTCCTGGTCTGGTCGGGGTGACCCCATCGACACCCCTCGGTACTGACTGGTACGGCCCAGTTGGTACCAGATGAGCGTGCAGCGTCGCGCGCGGTCGTGTCAACACCGCCACGCGGGGCGGCCCGGGCGGTGGCGAAGTAGGCTCGCCGCAGACCGGAAGGGTCTGGCTGACGATCACGAGAGGACCTCAGATGAGCAAGGCAGAGAAGATCCTGGCCGCCCTCGGTGGCGCCGACAACATCATCGAGATGGAGCCGTGCATCACCCGGCTGCGCACCGAGGTGAACGACGCCTCCCTGGTGGACGAGGCCGCCCTCAAGGCTGCCGGCGCCCACGGCGTGATGCGCTCCGGCAGCGCCGTGCAGGTGGTCGTCGGGCCCGAGGCCGACACCCTTGCCGAGGACATCGAGGACTTGATGTGAGCACCGTCCAAGCCCCCGTGGCCGGTACCGTGCGTGCCCTGCCAGGCGTCAGCGACCCCGTCTTCGCCGCCGAGATGGTCGGCTCCGGTGCCGCCGTCGAGCCGCGCCTAGAGAAGCAGCAGGTGACCAGCCCGATGGACGGCACGCTGGTCAAGGTGCTGCCGCATGCCTTCATCGTCCACGACGGCACTGCCGGCGTCCTGGTGCACATCGGCATCAACACGGTGACGCTGCGCGGCGAGGGCTTCGACGTCCTGGTGGAGGAGAAGCAGCAGGTGACTGCCGGCCAGCCCGTCGTCGGCTGGGAACCGCAGGTGGCCGTCGACCACGAGATGGACACCGTCGTGCTGGTCTGCCAGATGGAGACCGCGCCCGGTGCCATCACGCCGGAGGGCGTCGACACCGAGGTGGAGCAGGGCGATCCGCTGTTCACGACGGTCTGAGCTGTCCACGGCCCGTCCAGTGAAGGACGGTGCGGGATGGCTCCGGGAATGACGCAGGGGCCGGCAAGCAGATGGTTGCCGGCCCCCTCCTCGTCCAGGGACGGTGTGTTACTTGACGGCCTCGCGCACCTTGTCGAGCTCGTCGGCGATCGGCTTCGGCAGCTTGTTGCCGAAGCTTCCCAGCCAGCTCTCCAGGCGCGGCAGCTCGTCGGCCCACTCGTGGGGGACGAACTGGGTGCACTCCTTGACGCCGGCCTCGTCCAGCTCGAGGCCCTCGACGTCGAGCTCACCGTCGCCGGGCAGGATGCCGATCGGGCTCTCCACGCCCTCGACCTTGCCCTCGATACGGTCGATCATCCACTTCAGGACGCGGCTGTTCTCGCCGAATCCGGGCCACAGGAAGTCACCATCGGCGCTCTTGCGGAACCAGTTGGTGTAGAAGATCTTGGGCAGCTTGTCCTCGTCGGTCTTGTTGCCCATGTCGATCCAGTGCTGCAGGTAGTCACAGACGTGGTAGCCGATGAAGGGCAGCATGGCCATCGGGTCGCGGCGCAGGACGCCGACGGCACCCTTGGCGGCCGCGGTGGTCTCCGAGGAGCAGGTGGCACCCATGTAGACACCGTGGTTCCAGTCGCGGGCCTGGGTGACCAGCGGAATGGTGTTCTCGCGACGACCGCCGAAGACGATGATGTCGAGCGGGACGCCGTTGGGGTTGTTGAAGTCCTCCGACAGGATCGGGCACTGCTCGATCGGGGTGCAGAAGCGGCTGTTCGGGTGGGCGGCCTTCTCGTTGAAGCGGCCACCCTCCGGGCCGTTCTCGGGCGTCCAGGAACGGCCCTTCCAGTCGGTCAGGTGCGGAGGCTTGACCTCGGTCATCCCCTCCCACCAGACGCCACCGTGGTCGGTCAGGGCCACATTGGTGAAGACCGAGTTGCCCTGCTCGATGGTGCGCATGGCATTCGGGTTGGTGGAGACACCCGTGCCGGGGGCCACGCCGAAGAAGCCGTTCTCCGGGTTGGTGGCGTAGAGGCGGCCGTCCTTGCCCGGGCGGATCCAGGCGATGTCGTCGCCCAGGGTCTCGACCGTCCAGCCGGGGATGGTGGGCTCCAGCATGGCCAGGTTGGTCTTGCCACAGGCGCTGGGGTAGGCCGCGGCCAGGTGGTAGCTCTTGCCCTCGGGGCTGGTCAGCTTGAGGATCAGCATGTGCTCGGCCAGCCAGCCCTCGTCGCGGCCCATCACCGAGGCGATGCGCAGCGCGTAGCACTTCTTGCCCAGCAGGGCGTTGCCGCCGTAGCCGGAGCCGAAGCTCCAGATCGCGCGCTCCTCGGGGAAGTGCACGATGTACTTGATGTCATTGCAGGGCCACGGCACGTCCTTCTGGCCGGGCTCGAGCGGCATGCCGACCGAGTGCAGGCAGGGCACGTAGGGGGCATTGCGCTTGGTCATCTCGTCCAGCGCGGCCTGTCCCATGCGGGCCATGATCTTCATGCTCAGCACGACATAGGCGGAGTCGGACAGCTCTACGCCGAACTTGGGGTCCTCGGCATCGAGTGGGCCCATGCAGAAGGGGATGACGTACATGGTGCGTCCGCGCATGCAACCGTCGTACAGACGGTTCATGATGCCCTTCATCTCGTCAGGGTGCATCCAGTTGTTGGTGGGGCCGGCGTCGGCTTCCTTCTTGGAGCAGATGAAGGTCTGGTCCTCGACGCGCGCGACGTCCTCGGGATCGGAGCGGAAGTAGATGGAGTTGGGCATCACGTCGTCGTTGAGGCGAATGGCGGTGCCGGAGGCCACCAGCTCATCGACCAGTTCATTCCACTCGGCATCGGATCCGTCGCAGTAGCGGATCTGGTCGGGCTGGGTGAGGGCCGCGACCTCGTTCACCCAGTCGGTGACCGAGGCCAGCTCCGGGACCCTGCCGACGACAGGGATGTCCTTGACGTCCTTGCGTTCGAAGTCCTTGCACGGCTCGTCGTCCAAGGGATTGACGGGCTCGGGATTCGGGATGTGCATGCTCACGGCTGCTCCTGTACGTCGACGTACTGCTGGCATCTGGACGATCGCCGGCGACCCCGGCCTGCGAGGGGATCCGTCGATCGATGTGACCAGTACGGTTACTGGTCCCAAAAAATACCACTTGAATGGGTTGTATCATCCTGCAGCCCACAAGCGCTTGTCCACCCATGGGCCGCTCGGTGAAACGGCCCCCGGGGGGCTCGATTTGTGTTCTGTCTGGGGTGGGGGTAGTGTTCAATCTCGCCCGCAAGGCATTGCACTCGTGGCTCAATGGATAGAGCATCTGACTACGGATCAGAAGGTTGGGGGTTCGAGTCCCTCCGAGTGCGCAGGACAGGAAGGCCCCGAGGAAGCTCAGGGCCTTCCTGCGTGTCCGGGGCTCCTGTGTGGCCCTGCGGCAGTCCTTGGTGGTGTGTCCAGTGGAGGGGTGGCGAGCGCTGCAATTCTGCGACCCCTGGGGGATCGTGAGAATTCTCACACTGCAGCTCTGCTGGGTGGTCGCCGGCTCGGCAGCCGCACACGACGACGCCCCCAGCGAGCCCCAGGAGGATTCCTGGGGGCCTGCTGGGGGCGTCGAATGACCTGGGGTGCCGGGGTGGTGGCCTCTCCTGCCCTCCGGTGCCTTGTGGGCTTCCTTCGGGTGTCGTGTCGATCGGCGGGGTGTGCTCCTCGATGTCTGCAATCATTCGCCAGCGCGGGCAATGTGCGCAATGATCATTCAAAGATTTGGGCAAAATGATCAATCTCGGGCGATGGGAACCGGCAATTCTGGTCAGATGGTCCAGCGACTGCTCGACGCCGGGCCGATCGCGTGCCGTATCGCGGAACGGCATGGGCTGGAAGGCAGTGGAGGAAGGGATCGGGATGGATGGACAGGTGCAGGACGAGCAGGCGGCCTACCGCCTCGACACCACCGACCGCCTGCTGCTGCGGGTGCTGGACGAGGACCCGCGAATGAGCGTGCTGCTGCTGGCCCAGAAGACCGGCCTGGCCCGGGGCACCGTCCAGTCGCGCCTGGAGCGCTACCGGGAACTGGGCCTGCTGCGACTGGCCAGCACCCGCATCCCCCCATCGGCCCTGGGCAGGGGGCTCACCGGAACCGTCTCGGTGGAGCTGGACCAGCACCTGCTCGACGACGCAGTCACTTCCCTGCAACGGATTCCCGAGGTGCTGGAGTGCTTCGCCCCGGCCGGCTCCACCGACCTTCTGGTGCGCGTCGTGGCCCGCGACCCCGACGACCTCTACCGAGTCAGCGAGGAGATCCGGCTGTGCCCCGGGATCCTGCGCACCTCCACCAGCGTCTTCCTGCGCGAGGTCGTCTCCTACCGCATCCACCCCCTGTTGGAGGCCGACGCCCCGCCAGCCGACGCCCGGCGCAGACCTAGGATGGGGGCTGGCCAGGGCAGCCGCGAGGGCACCTCACGACAGTCCCGGCCCAGCACCGCGACCACCCGCACCACAGCGCCCGAACGGCCGGTGGCGGGCGGCCACCGCGATGGCATGACCAGGACACCAGGTCCGACAGGCACACCAGGTCCGACAGGCACATCAAGGTCGCCAGGGACATCAAGGCCGACAGGGCAGTAGCGCACACCGGACAGTGCCCGGCCCCGGGCAGTGGAGGAGCACCATGCACACCATCAGCTGGCTCGACCAGGACCGCGGACGCCAGGACGTCGGCGGCAAGGCGGCGACCCTCTCGGCCCTGCTGCGCGCCGGCTTCCCCGTCCCGAACGGCTTCGTCATCACCGTCGACGGATGGCTGCAGCACCTGCAGCACCACGGCCTGGCCGAACGCCTCGGCCCACTGGAGGCGTCCGGCGGGGCACGGGTGGTGCGTCGCGCCCTCGACGTCACCCTGCCCGAGGAGCTTGCCGCGCAAGTGCTCGAGGCCTGGCGGCAGCTCGGGGGAGGGCCGGTCGCCGTGCGCAGCTCATCCACGGTCGAGGACCTGCCCCAGTTCAGCGCCGCCGGCCAGCTCGACAGCTTCCTCAACGTCCACGGCGCCGACGAGCTGCTCGCCGCCGTGCGCGGCTGCTATGCCTCGCTGTGGAGCGACCGGGCCGTCGCCTACCGTCGCCAGCACCAGCTCGACGACGCCGAGGCCCGGGTGGCCGTCCTCGTGCAGCTGATGGCACCCGCCGAGGCCGCCGGCGTGATGTTCACCGCCAACCCCCTCACCGGACGGCGTGAGGAGACGCTGGTCACCGCGAACCTGGGGCTGGGGGAGCACACCGCCGAAGGCGACGCCGCCGACACCTTCGTCGTGCGCGACCGGCAGGTGAGCGAGCGTCGCCTGGTCACCAAGCGCACCCGCACCGTCAGCGACCCCGAGGGGCAGGGCACCATCGAGGTGCGCGTGCGCGGGGAACAGGCCACCGGGCAGGCCATCGATGACGGGCAGGTGCTCGCCCTGGCCGAGCTGGGCGCCCGCGTCGCCGACTTCTTCGGCAGCCCGCAGGACATCGAGTGGGTGATCACCGACGGCCAGCCCGTGGTCGTCCAGGCCCGGCCCGTCACCGTCCTGCCCGAGCCGATCGGGGAGGTGCCTGACGACTGGGAGGTGCCCGACGAGAAGGGCATGTACGCCCGCAGCGCCTTCACCGACCTGCTGCCCGACCCGCTCAGCCCCTTGTTCGCCGACCTGCTGCTGCCCCAGATGCCCGAGGCCATGTGCCGGGTCCTGCGCCGCCACCTCGACGAGGACGTGCTGCGCGAGGGCGAGGTCGAGATGGTGCTGGTCAACGGCTACGCCTACTACCACCACAGCCACAAGGGACTGCGACGCCTGCTCACCCACGGCAGCCGCACCCTGACCGCCCTGCGCGGCCGCAGCCCCCACGACCCCGAGACGCTGGCCACCGTCGCAGAACCCGCCCATCACGCGGTCCTGGACGCCTGGCGTGGACGCGAGGTCGCCACCATGCCCAGCCACGAGCTGCTGCGGGGAACCCAGGAGCTGCTGGGTGCCGCCTGCGAGCACTACAGCTGGCTGCAGGCCTGCCTGCCGCTGGCCAGCAGCTCCGAACTGCCCTTCGCCCGGCTCTACACCGGACTGGCCAAGCAGATCGGCGGCCCCTCGGTGAACACCTTCCTGCGCGGCTACGAGACCCACCGCGTGCGTCGTGCCCGCTCACTGCGCGCGCTGGCCGAACAGGTGCGGCCAGTACCCCGAACTGACCGCCGCCATCCTCGAGGGGCGCGAAGCCGACGAGCTGGAAGGAATGGAGGGCCTGGAGCAGGCGCGGGAGGCCTTCGCTCGCCACCTCGCCGAGCATCCCCGCCCCGGGCGCAACCTGGACCTGTGCGTCCCGCTGGACTCGGAGGACCCGACGCGGTCCGTGCAGGCCCTGCAGCCACACCTCGACGGCGAGGCGCCCGATCCCGACGAGGAGCTCGCCCGCCGCGCCGAGGAACGCGAACAGGCCACCCAGGACCTCTTCCAGCGCCTCGACCCGGCCCGTCGCGCCATCCTGCAGCCCCTGCTGGAGAAGGCGCAGGCCGCCACCCCTGCCCGCGAGGATGCCCTGGTAGGAGTGGTGGCCGGTTGGCCCCTGATGCGCCGCATGATGCTGGAGCTCGGCCGTCGCCTGGTCGACGTCGGCGCCCTGCAGCAGGCCGGCGACGTCTTCTGGCTCCACCTGGACGAGGCACGCGAACTCGCCGACCACCTCGACGCCTTCGGTGGCCACACCCACAGCCGCAACGACCTGGTGCAGCAGCGACGCACCACCTGGCGCGGCCAACGCAGCGCCGAGGCCCCCGCCCTGCTGCCGCGTCACGCCTGGAACCGGATGTTCACCCGCTTCGTGCCCGCCATGGAGAGCCACCAGCGCGGCCCCGTCATCAAGGGCTTCGGCGTCAGCCAGGGCCGCATCACCGGCCCCGCCCGCATCATTCGCGGCCCCCAGGACTTCGAGACCATGCGACCCGGCGAGGTGATCGTCTCCCCGGCCACCACGCCCGCCTGGACCCCCTTGTTCGCCACGGCCGCCGCCCTGGTCACCGACGTCGGCGGGCCGCTCTCGCATTCCTCGATCGTCGCCCGCGAACACGGCATCCCCGCCGTGCTCGGCACCGGCATCGCCACTCGCCGCATCCGCAATGGCATGCTTGTCACCGTCGACGCCGACCGCGGGAGCGTCACGATGCCCGAGGGTGAGGACCCGATCGAGACCGGATTCCGCCCCAAGGTGCCCTACAAGTTCGCCATGGGTGGCGCTGCCGCCGCCCTGGCTCTGGTCCTGAGGAAGATGCTGTGAGAGCCCGACTCGGCGCCTGTCTGGTGGCCCTGCCACTGATCCTGGCCGCCAGTGCCTGCAGCGACGGCGACCAGACCGAGGAACCGACCGCCCCCGGCCAGGTGGAGCTGGGCTACGCACTGCCCGCAGGCATGAAGGAGGTGGCGATCCCCTCGGCCACCCCCACCGCCGGCATGCAGTACGACATCAAGCTGTTCACCGGCAAGAACGACTGCGAGCTGCGCGTGGTTCGCATGAAGCTGCCCAAGGGCGACGGCACCGAGGACCAGGACGCCACCTACAACATGCTCGGCGCCATCATGGAGTCCTCCGGGGTGCAGGACTTCACCACCAACGGCCACATGCTGCCCGGTGAGCCCGGACCGGTCCCGGCGCTGTCGGTGAGCGGATCGTCGAAGGATCTGGACCTGCGCGCCGCCGGACGGATCAGCAATGACTCGCTGCAGGGCTTCCAGATGGTCTACGGCTGCAAGAAGGGCACCCTGGACCAGAAGACCTGGCAGGCACTGGTCGATTCGCTGAAGGTCGACGACTTCAAGGGCTCGCTCAAGATGCACTGAGGCGGCCCGGGCTCCCTCCCGGGGCCGGCCACGGCCTCAGTCGCGGCGCGGCAGCGGGTTCCCGGCTCGCTGGGCCAGCTGTGCCTCGGCCAGCTCCCGTCCACCATCCTCCAGCGCGGCCAGGTTGCTGATTCCCTGCCAGTACGGACGCCCGTCACGGAACAGACGCACCTCCAGGTGGCCGAGCTGTGCCTCCACCGCGCCCGGCGCCAGGGCACGCTCCTCCACCAGGGGCACCGGCAGCACGAAGGCCTCCTCCAGTGGCGCGGCGGCGTCCACCTCGACCCGCCAGCCGCGACGGCGCCCACGCAGCCGCCAGTGGCCGTCGCCCACCGTCGCCACGACCGGGCTCGTCCCCGGATTGCCGAAGCGCAGCTGCTCGCCGTCGGGGGTGCGCACCACCAGCGCCGTCACCGTCGTCGACAGCCGCGCGTCACGTCCCGGGCGCCCCAGGTGGATCCGGCCGCCACCGAAGGCAACACAGGCCGTCGGCTCGGCGAAGCCCTGCGCCTGGCCCCACCACCACTGCACCGGGAAGCCGCCCCGCCCCCAGTTCTTCTCCGCATAGACCTGGGCGTCGTCGAACTCCCAGCGGGTGCTGCCGTCGTCGAAGACCCCCGAGGCGCTGCCGCCCAGCACCCACGGATGCCAGTACTGGTTGAGCCGGGGCACCATGCCGAAGACGTCGGAGCCGCCCAGCCGTCCCTGCCACTCGTCGAGACGGTCGAAGCGCAACTCCAGTGAGGTCGAGCCCAGGCGAGCCTGGAGGGACTCGCGGGTGGCGCGGAAGTGGCCCTCGTCGCCCCGCATCGAGATCCGCAGGCCTCGCTCGTCGCCGGCCACCGACGACAGCGTCGCCGTGGTCAGCGAACGTGCCGGGTCGGCGGCGATCCCGACGATGCCCCAGGGCTCGCCCTGCCGGGGCGTGTTCAGACCGGCCAGCGCCAGCGCCACGCGCCCCGAGGCCGGGTCGCTGATGCGCCAGAACCAGCCGTCCATGCTGACGCCACGGGCCGCCACCAGGTCGCCGCCGGGCAGCTCCGCCCCCGTCGCCCGCCAGCTGCGTCGCAGACCTTCACCCAGAGTTCGTCGGAGACCGCCGATCGCGTCCATGGCCCCACCCTAGGCTGGGAGTGATCCCGTCCGAGTCTGGAGGCAGCAATGACGAGCAAGATCTGGGCCCACCGCGGCGCAAGCGCCGAGGCACCCGAGAACACGATGGCGGCCTTCCGGCGTGCCATCGAACTGGGGGCCGACGGCATCGAGCTCGACGTGCAGCGCAGCGCCGACGGGCGCCTGGTGGTCATCCACGACGAGACCGTCGACCGCACCACCACCGGCAGCGGCCGGCTCGTCGAGATGACCTGGGAGCAGATCGAGCCGCTGCGCATCGTCGAGGACGGCCGGGAACTTCCCGACGAGCGGCTGCCCCTGCTGGAGGAGGTGCTGGAGCTCGTCGCCCCCGCCGGCCTGGAACTCAACATCGAGCTCAAGGACGGCCTGGAGCCCTATCCGGGCATGGATGCCCAGGTGGTGCAGGCCGTGCGCGTGGCACGGATGACCGACCGGGTGATCCTCAGCTCCTTCAACCACGTGCAGTTCCACGGCTCCCGCGCCCTGGGGCTCCCCCTCGGCCTGCTCTATGTGGAGCCGCTGTGGGCGGTGGAGGACTATGCCGCCCGCTTCGGCGCGGCCGCCGTCCACCCCGACTTCCGCACCCTCGCCGAGCCCGGGCTGCTGGAGCGGCTGCGCGCCGAGGCGATCGCGATCAACGCCTGGACCGTCAACGAGCGCGCCGACATCGAGGCGATGCTGGCGCTTGGTGTCGACGGGATCATCACCGACGAGGTGGCCCTGGCCCTGGAACTGCGCGACGGGCACTGAGCCGGCCGGGGTGGCCCGATAGGCTCCCGGGCATGAGCGAGCAGAGCGGCAATCCCTTCAAGCCCGAGCTGTGGGACGAGGTGCCCGGCTTCGGCTTCACCGACATCACCTACCACCGTGCCAAGAACGTGCCCGCCGTGCGCGTGGCGATCAATCGCCCCGAGGTGCGCAATGCCTTCCGGCCGCACACCGTCGACGAGCTGTACACCGCCCTGGAGCACGCCCGCACCAGCGCCGACATCGGCTGCGTGCTGCTCACCGGCAATGGCCCCAGCGCCAAGGACGGTGGATGGGCCTTCTGCTCCGGCGGCGACCAGCGCATCCGCGGCAAGGCCGGCTACCAGTACGAGAGCGAGGGGGGGCGACCCCCCTCGAACCCCCCGACGGACTCGAGCGCGCCGGCCTCCGCAGGCTCCGGCCTGCCCTCGTCGCACGAGGGTGCCGCCGCCAACGACGGTTCCGCCAAGCCCTCGCCGATCGACCAGGCCAAGCTCGGCCGCCTGCACATCCTCGAGGTGCAGCGCCTGATCCGCTTCATGCCCAAGCCCGTGATCGCCCTGGTCAACGGCTGGGCGGCCGGCGGCGGCCACTCCCTGCACGTGGTCAGCGACATGAGCCTGGCCAGCGCCGAGCATGCCCGCTTCAAGCAGACCGATGCCGACGTCGGATCCTTCGACGCCGGCTACGGTTCGGCCTATCTGGCCCGGCAGGTGGGGCAGAAGGTGGCGCGCGAGATCTTCTTCCTGGGCCAGACCTACGACGCCCAGCGCGCCTACGAGATGGGCACTGTCAACAAGGTGGTGCCGCACGCCCAGCTCGAGGACGAGGGCCTGGAGTGGGCCCGCATCATCTGCGGCAAGTCCCCGACGGCGCAGCGCATGCTCAAGTACGCCTTCAACGCCATCGACGACGGGCTGGTGGGCCAGCAGATCTTCGCCGGTGAGACCACCCGCCTGGCCTACATGACCGACGAGGCCGTCGAGGGGCGCGACTCCTTCCTGGAGAAGCGCGATCCCGACTGGTCCAGCTTCCCGTACTACTACTGATCGCCAACCCCTGACCTGCCCCGCGGGCTCAGTTGGTCAGACATGTGTGGAGCCGGTGCAACACATGTCTGACCAACATGCGGTGGTTCGGGTGTTGGCCAGGTGTTGTCCGTGCCCCGGCAGCCCTTCCGTGAGCCGTGGGGGTACGGGAACGATCAGTGCATGGCCCCACGTGCACCCATCCCCGAGTCGCTGCTCCAGTTGGCGCGGGCCCAGGCCGGTGCCGTGACTCTCGAGCAGTGCCGGATGGCGGGCCTGCCTCGAACTGGCCTCTCGCGCCTGGTTGCCGAGGCTCTGTGGGTGCGCGCTGGCCGAGGGCTGTACGTGACGCATCCGCTGGAATGGGGCGAGTCCACCCGCCAGTGGCTCGCCCTGCTGGCTGGCGGCGAGGCCGCAGCGCTGGGCATGGAGACCGCGGCCGCCTTGCAGGGTTGGCGTCAGCCCTCCCGCACGGTTCACGTCGTGGTGCCCTGGAGTCGCCGCGTGGTCCAGCCCGGTCCGTGGCTGAGCCACGCCACCCGCATTCCCTTCCGCGCCGTCGGTGATCCGCCCCGTACCACCGTGGAACGCACCGCTCTCGACCTGGTCCGGGCCGATCCGTCGAATGCCAGTGCAATCCTCGCCGATGCCGTGAACTCGCGTCGCACCACCGCCACCCGGATCCTGCAGGAGCTCGAGGCCTTCGGCACCTTCCCTCGCCGTGATGTGGTGCGCGCCATCCTGGGAGACGTTGGGGACGGCGCGCTCAGTGTGCTGGAGCTGATGTGGCTGCGCGAGGTGGAACGTGCCCATGGCCTGCCGCGCGGCCAACGCCAGAGCAGTAACCGGGTCGGCCTGCGCGACATCACCTACGGTCGGCTGGTGGTGGAGCTCGACGGCAGGCTCGGCCACACGGGAGCCGGAGCCTTCAGGGACATGCACCGGGACAACCTCCATCTCCTCCAGGGAGAGCCCACGCTGCGCTTCGGCTTCCATGACACCGACACCCGGCCCTGTGCGTGCGCGGCGATGGTGGTGGCAGTTCTGCGCAGGATGGGCCACGGCGTCGACTGGCACTCATGCCGCCGGGGCTGCGTGGAGTCCGAGGCCCTGTTGGACGGCGTCGCCTGAGGCTGGCGTGACGGCTGGTCAGGATTGTGCTGCACCGATGCCACACAACTCTGACCATGACCGCGCACGGCCGGCTCGGGGCGAGCTTCAGCCCACGACGCCCCCGACGCGGTGGCCGTCCTCCAGGTAGACGCAGCTGCGGGCCTCGAGCCCCACGGCGACGCGGCGGCTGATCGCCGGGCGCAGCATCTCCAGTGCCTCGGGAACCGGTGCGAAGCGGAACCCGCTGATCTCCTCGGGCTGCACGCGGATGCGTCCGAGGGCGGCGGGCGACAGGGTTCCGCAGTGGAAGAGGAAGCGTAGGCCCAGCTGGCGCCCGACGTGGGGACGGGTGTCGACGGCCACGAGCCGCCCCCGCCGCACGAGCAGGTTGGTCTCCTCGTGCACCTCCCGGCGGCAGGCCTGCCAAGGGGACTCCCCGTCATGCTTCATCGCCCCGCCGGGGATGCTCCACCCGCTCTTGTGGGTGGGCTTGACCACCAGCAGCCGGCCGCAGCCGTCGAGCAGGATCGCGCCGCAGCTGACCGGGACGGTGGGTGGGGGCAGGGGAACGTTCTGGCGGGATGGCACCAGCACAGCATGCTGCACACGGCCCCTCGCCCGCACGCGCAGCCGCTCGCGCCGAGGCCCGCGGGGAATCTGTGGGGAGCGCGCGGGCGACCTGTGGGCTGAGAGCGAAGAATGTGACCATTGCCACAATTGCGAGCTAGCCTCTGGAACGATCAAGAGTTCAATGGCCCGTGCAGCTGCGGGCCACGACAGGAGCACCATGAGCAAGTCCCGCCCGCACGTCGTCATCATCGGATCCGGATTCGGCGGGCTCTTCGCGGCCCAGCAGCTGGCCGACGCCGAGGTCGACGTGACCATCGTGGCCAAGACCACCCACCACCTCTTCCAGCCCCTGCTCTACCAGGTGGCCACCGGAATCCTGTCGCCCGGCGAGATCGCCCCGCCCACACGCGAGATCCTGCGACACCAGAAGAACGCCCGGGTGCTGATGAGCGAGGTGACCGCCATCGACATGGACGCCCGCGAGGTGGTGGCCGAGGCGCTGGGCAAGACCAGCACCATCAGCTACGACTACCTGGTCGTCGCAGCCGGCGCTGGCCAGTCCTACTTCGGCAACGACCACTTCGCCATCTTCGCGCCCGGCATGAAGTCCATCGACGACGCCCTGGAGCTGCGCGCCCGCATCTTCGGCTCGCTGGAGGTGGCCGAGCTCACCGAGGACGCCACCGAGCGCGGGCGTCTGACCACCTTCGTCGTGGTCGGCGCCGGCCCCACCGGTGTGGAGATGGCCGGCCAGATCCGCGAGTTGACCAGCCACACCGTCAAGGACGACTACAAGAACTTCGACCCGGCGAGCTCACGGGTGCTGCTGGTGGATGCCGCCGACAAGGTGCTGCCGCCCTTCGGGGGGAACCTGTCGGCCAAGGCGCAGGAGCAGCTGGAGAAGATCGGCGTCGAGGTGAAGCTCGGGGCCATGGTCACCGGGGTCGACGCCGACGGGGTGGAGCTCAAGTACTCCGATGGCACCTCCGAGCGCATCGAGTGCGGCTGCAAGGTGTGGGCCGCCGGTGTGCAGGCCAGCCCGCTGGGCAAGATGATCGCCGACCAGTCCGAGGCGACGATCGACCGCGCTGGCCGCGTCGAGGTGGACAAGGACTGCGCGGTGCCCGGGCATCCCGAGGTCTTCGTCGTGGGCGACATGATGAGCCTGGACAAGCTGCCGGGCGTGGCCCAGGTTGCGATCCAGTCGGGCCGCTATGTGGCCGACAAGATCCGTGGCCAGGTGGAGGGCAAGCCCGTGACGGCCCCCTTCCGCTACCGCGACAAGGGATCGATGGCCGTGATCAGCAAGTACAGCGCCGTGATGAAGTCCGGCAGGCTGGAGCTGACGGGCTTCCCCGCCTTCGTGGCATGGCTGGGGCTGCACCTGCTCTACATCGTCGGCTTCAAGGCCCGCTTCACCACCCTGGTGCACTGGGCGATCGCCTTCTTGAGCACCGATCGCAGCGAGCGGATCACCACCCGTCAGCAGCTGGTGGGGCGCCTGGCGCTCAAGCAGCTGGGCAGTGACTTCCAGCCCACCATCACCGGCACCCAGAACCCCTCGCGGATCGAACCCAAGCTCGCGGTCAGCGACATGGAGGAGCCGGACGAGCACCGTCTGTGAGCCAGTCCCGGCACGTGCCGGGTGAATGACGACTCGGGCCCCGCGATGGATCGCGGGGCCCTGGTCGTGTGCTGGAGGGGGGTCAGTCGGCCAGTCCGTAGAGGCGGTCGCCGGCGTCGCCCAGTCCGGGGACGATGTAGCCGTGCTCGTTGAGTTTCTCGTCGACGCCGGCGATGACCAAGGTGCAGGGCACCTCCAGGTCGGCGACGAGCTTGCGGAAGTTCTCGATGCCCTCGGGGGCGGCGAGGATGCAGATGCAGGTGATGTGGTCGGCGCCGCGGTCCACCAGGAACTTCACGCAGCCGCCCAGCGAGCCGCCGGTGGCCAGCATCGGGTCGAGCACGTAGCACTGGCGTCCCGACAGGTCCTGGGGGAGGCGTTCGGCATAGGTGACCGGCTGCAGGGTCTCCTCGTTGCGCACCATGCCGACGAAGCCGACCTCGGCGGTGGGCATCATGCGCATTATGCCCTCGAGCATGCCTAGCCCGGCGCGCAGGATCGGCACCACCAGGGGCTTGGGGTTGCTCAGTGTCAGGCCGCTGGTCACGGCGACGGGGGTCTCCACGTCGACGGGGCTGACGCGCACCTCGCGGGTGGCCTCGTAGCTGAGCAGGGTCACCAGTTCCTCCACCAGGTGGCGGAAGGTTGGTGAGTCGGTCTTCTTGTCCCGCAGCAGGGTGAGCTTGTGGGTCACCAGGGGATGGTCGAGTACGCGCAGTTCCACGCCCCTACTGTCCCACACGGGCCCGGTCGCCGACAGTCGGGAGTGGGTGCTGATGGGGTGCGCGTGTGCGGGCTGCGTCGGCGGGCGATTTGGGGTTGACTGGTCTGGGAGGATGGTCGTGGAGCACGTTGGCGAAGGAGGAGTCGTGACCGCATTCGACGATGAGGTGGATCCCTTCGAGACCAGGGACGCAACGCCGTCGCACTATCTGGAGGAGGACGTCGACGACTTCGACGTCGATGATCTCGACGAGGATGACGATGATCTCGACGAGGACGACTCGGACGAGGACGACGACTCCGACGATGATGATGACGAGGACGACGACTCCGACGATGATGATGACGACGACTTCGACGACCTCGACGACGCCACTGCGGACGAGATCGACCTGGTGCTTGCCCTCTACCGTGAGGACGGCCAGCCGGTCGGCGTGCCGCTGGCGGTCGACCTGGCCAATGACCTCGACGAGTTCATCACCCAGCTGAGGCGCATCCCCGGTGACGGTGGGGCGATCGGCATGGTCTCGGTGGCGGGTGAGTTCTTCGTCCTGTGCCGGGTGCGCGGACGCACCGTCCAGGTGCTGCTGAGCG
This sequence comes from Luteococcus sediminum, assembly GCF_054783495.1. Taxonomy (NCBI): domain Bacteria; kingdom Bacillati; phylum Actinomycetota; class Actinomycetes; order Propionibacteriales; family Propionibacteriaceae; genus Luteococcus; species Luteococcus sediminum. The sequence goes on from NZ_BAAGQL010000022.1 coordinate 184,102, forward strand.
ATACCGTCGCCGCGAATGACTGGCCGATCGCCCGCGACGTGGCCGACTACCTGGGTGAGGACATCCCCGACCCGGACGACGACTCCGAGCCGATGGGCGATGCGGAGCTCCTGGTGGACCTGGGGGTCTCCGAGTTCGACCTGGAGGCGATTGCCGACGACTTGGAGGAGGACTCCGACGAACTGCTGCGCCGCCTGGCCGTCCGGCTGGGTTTCGGGCCGCAGTTCGAGCACGCCAGCCACGCCACGCCTCAGCGCTGAGCGTGGCCAGCCGCTGGGACTGGGCCATGGGCCTGGCCCTCGGCCAGGCACGTCTGGCCGCCAGTCACGACGACATCCCCATCGGGGCCGTCGTGCTGGGTCCCGATGGCGAGGTGCTGGCATCGGCCGGCAATGAGCGGGAGCTGACCGGCGACCCCACCGGGCACGCGGAGGTGTTGGCGCTGCGCCGCGCCGCCGAGGTGCGGGGCGGGTGGCGGCTGGAGGGCTGCACCTTGGTGGTGACCCTGGAGCCCTGCACCATGTGCGCCGGGGCGATCGTGCTCTCCCGGGTGGAGCGGCTGGTCTTCGGCGCCTTCGACGAGAAGGCGGGGGCGGTCAGCTCGCTCTTCGACGTGGTCCGCGACCCGCGGCTCAACCACCGGCCCGATGTGCGCAGCGGAATCAGGGCCGAGGAGTGTGGCCGCCTGCTGCGCGACTTCTTCGGGCGCTGAGCCCCAGCCTGCGCCAGCCCTGGCAATCAGCTCAGGGCAACCGATCCCGGGATCCGTCGGGCCCCGAGTGGCGCGCGATCCACCGACTGTGGCACACTTCTTCGCGGTGACGTGTCTGAGCGGCCGAAAGAGCTCGCCTCGAAAGCGAGTGTGGTGAAAGCCACCGAGGGTTCAAATCCCTCCGTCACCGCCAAGTTAGTGTTACTCGAACCCTCTGTAGAAATACCGGGGGTTCGTTCACATTCTGGCTCTTGGACGCTCCGGAACGGCTCCTTGAGGTCTGAGCCGGTGGCAGAGACCTCGTCGAGGTAGAGCGCCTCGAAGAGCGCCTGACACAGCAAGCCCCGGACCTTGTCAGGGACATCAGCGTAGAGATCACCGATTTCCCGCAGCGAGGAATAGTCAAGACCTGTGGATTGATGTGTCAGGCGGCGTGAGCGTGGCCTCCTGGTTCGTCGGGTCGTTCGACGAGCTTGCCGTTGCTGAACTCCGCGCCGGCACGGACGAGCGCAACGAGGTGGGGTGCGTTGACGGCGCGCCAGCGGGCCTGGGCGGACTCGATGAGCTTGAACGCCATGGCGATGCCGGCGGCGCGGGAGCCGGGGCCTTTGGTGACCCGCTGCCGGAGCCGGACGGTGGCGAAGGTCGACTCGATCGGGTTCGTCGTTCGTAGGTGGATCCAGTGCTCGGTGGGGAAGTCGAAGAAGGCGAGTAGGACGTCGAGGTCGTCGACGACCTTCGCGACGGCCTTGGGCCACTTCGCGCCGTAGTTGGCCGCGAACGCCTTGGCTGCGGCCCGCGCGTGGTCCTTGTCCTCGGCGTTGTAGATCTCCGCCAGGGCGGCCTTCGCCCCGGGGTGCGCCGACTTCGGCAGGGCGGCGAGAACGTTGCCGAGCTTGTGCCACCAGCAGCGCTGCTCCTTGGTGTCGGGGAACACCTCGCGCAGCGCCTTCCAGAACCCCAATGCACCGTCCCCGACGGCCAGCACCGGTGCGCGCATCCCGCGGCGCTTGCAGTCGCGGAGTAGGTCGGCCCACGACTCCGAGGACTCGCGGAATCCATCGGACAGGGCGACGAGCTCCTTGGTGCCGTCGAGGCGGACGCCGATCATCACCAGCAGACACACCTTGTCCTGCTCGAGGCGGACCGTGAGGTGGATGCCGTCGACCCACAGGTAGACGTAGTCGCTCTCGGCGAGCGACCGGTTGCCGAACGCCTTGGCGTCGTCTTGCCACTGGACGGTGAGGCGGGTGATGGTGGCCGCAGACAGGCCTGCGGCGGAGCCGAGGAACTGCTCCAGCGCGGGCACGAAGTCGCCGGAGGACAGGCCGTGCAAGTAGAGCAGCGGGAGCACCTCGGCCACGCCTGGGGACTTCCTCGCCCATGCGGGCAGGATCGCCGAGGAGAACCGCTTCCGCTCCCCGGTGGCCTCGTCGATGCGCTTGTCGTTGACCCGCGGCGCACGCACCGGCACCGCCCCAGCCGCGGTCGCGACCTCCCGCGGGTCGTGGAAGCCGTTGCGGACCACCAGCCGGTGCCCGTCCTCATCGACCTGGTGCTGGTGTGCCTCGACGTAGGCGGCAACCTCGGCCAGAAGCGCCGCCGCGAGCATCTGCCGCGCACCGTCGCGGGCGAGCTCGTCGAGCAACGACCCACCGACGGCCGCCGGGACGTGCTCCTGGGACCCGTTCTCCTCGTGGACTATCTTGAACATGGACGTACCTTCCCGAGCCGGCGCGTCAACGCCGACCACGATCCGAACTTGAGCATGGGCTTCGATCTTGCTCGGGAGGTACGTCTCCTCTACGTCACCTCGCCGAGAGCCATCCACAGGTTCTGATCATTGCTCTCCCGCAGCAGCTCGATGCCGGTGCGCAGCACGTCCATCCCGACCGCGAGTCGTTCGTCAGTGTCTCGCTTCTCGTCGTGGAGTCGCTCCCGATCCCACCCATGTCTCGCCGTGATCTCCTCTCGTCCTACGACTTGCGCGGGCGGGTGGTGGTCGTGGAGCTGGGTGCCTTGGCCGGGGTGGCCTCGGCGGTGGCTCCGAACAGCAGGGACAGTGCTCCCTGTTGCTCGAGGGCTTCCCGGTCGATCCCTTCGCGCAGGGCGTCGGCCTTGGCGGAGAGATTCTGGTCGCTCGACATGACCTGGATCTGGGTCTCGATCGCCTGCCGGATGGCATCAGTGAGCGAGACGTCGGCGAGCTTCGCCAAGATGACCAGACGTGCGTGCACGTCGTCATCGAGGCGGATGGCGAGTGTCTTCATGACACACCTTCCTTTCTGGGCTTGCCCCAGCTGCTCCCGTGCGGGGAGCGCTGGGCCACCTCCTCGGGGTGGAGTAGCCGCCGAACCGCTGAATGGGTTCGAGGGTGCGGCTACTGGCTCCCGGGGAGCACTTGGGAGGGGATCTGGGTCCGTAGTAGACTTAGAGATCCTCAGCGATTCCTATTGACGTGCCCCGAGGGGCGGCGCATACTAGCAGCATGAAAGGAGGACGGAATGGCACGATTTGGCGGCGCAGAAGGCTAATCTAATAGCGAGGGATTCACCCGATGTCACGGGATACTGAATACCCATAGACCTTATCCACCTCAGCATTCTTGATGCCGAGGTGGATTTTTGTGAGCTTTTTTCGTTCTCCGCGACGCGTCACATCCGGCTTCGGACTATCTTGAAATCCGGTCACACGAACATCTCGCGTCAAGAAGGTGTGATCCATCAGAATCGTCGACGAGAACTCCTCCATCTGGCGCCGAAAAGTCCACCGCATCTCCTCGGGAAGCCCATCCAGAATGTCTGCTGAAAACTTCGGCCAAGTGATGGAGAGACGCAATGAAACTTGCGAGTTCGGAGCTAGGTCTGGTGAGAAGTGGAGGAAGACGCGCAGTTGTTGCCCTGACCATTCGGGAATGGTCACAATTCGGACACCCTCAGATCCGTCCTCATTGAGATGGTAGGCGGAGACTCTTACGCGGCCATGCACTGAGCTGCTGAGGTGACTATCCGAATTCCTGTAAGTCAGGTTCCAGATCGCTGGTACTGCCTCTGAGCCGGCACGCACAGTAAGGTCGCGTTGGATCTCTGTGTCCCCGTGTTTGGTGATCATGACATTCTCATGCCAACTCACGATGTGGAATAGCAGGCGGTCATTCTCCTGCATGTCTTTAGCTCTTTTCCCGTACCCAGCTAGGACTCTCTTCGCCTCACTTAGCTCTCGACGCATGTACCGACGGCTCAGGCCAAGGGCTACAACGGCGAAGACTGCAACAACAAGGGCGAGCAGCAGGCTCGGCCACAACCCGAACGGGAGTACATTGCTCAGCCCCAGTACGGCCAGCACGACAGTCAGGACTGTCCCGCCTGTACCAATCCATCGGAGATGACGATCACGGACCTGATCCTCAATCCAATCGCTAATGCTGTCAATATGCTGTCGCACGGCGCCCCCTCTGACAGACAACAGAACCCGTGATGTACAGCATGGCCCAGTTTTATCGGACTCGTCAGGTATCTCACTGGTTTGATCGGAACACCCACACCCCTCCCTCCGGAATCTCAGTGAACGAGACCTCCCCACTGAGCCGCATGTCCTCAGCGAAGGCCTGGTGGTCGATGCGATCCCGGGGTCCTGGCAGCGGTTCTACGACACGTGCGAGAGCATTTTGCTGGATTACAGCTACAACACGGCGCGTGCCTACTACGCTGACCTCCAAGACATCTTCGAGTGGGCTGTGGCGAGGGACAAGGATGTTCTGGCTTTGACTGAGCGAGACATCCGGCAGTACTGCGCACTGCTTAGGCGGAGGAAGTACAGCGAGAACACGATCCGGAGGAGGATGGTGACGTGGGGGAAACTGTCGAGCGAACGTACTTAGGCGCACAGCGCACTATTTACGAGGAGATCCGCTGTGGGTAAGTATGATGAGCATGTGATACGCGCCGAACAAGCACTCGCAGAAGCGGAGGCCGAATACTCGGCAGCAGTCATAAAGATGGCCGACGCTGCTCCGGGTGTGCGGGAATTTGTCCTGGGAAATATCCAGTCCCGCATCGACGAAGCGAAGTGGATGATAGAAACATTCTCCTCGGCTGGATGAAGTCCAGCAGCGGCTCTTGAGAGGAGGTGAACAAAATGGAAAAGACCAACGGCTTGGATCAGTTCTACTCCCAGATGAATAAGGGAGGGAAGATCGAGTATTTCGCGGATCGGAGTGGGCGTCCGACGATGTACCGGCCACACGCGCATGTAACTCACCGTGGAGGGGGTTTTGTAGATATCGTTGCCACAGACAAGGATGGTAGACACGTCTGGCAAACTACGCTCAGGAATCCTAATGGGAACGATGTCAATCGTGCTATTTCGGATGCTTGGAGGCATCTCTAGAGATTGACGCCAACCGTGCGCAGGTGTAATATAGAAGCATATGACTCGAGATGACCTTGAAGCTATAGTGAACGCGATTGACGGTGCTGAGAATCGACTTTCGTCAGGGATTGAGGGTCTTAGAGCAGAACTCGATATCCTGTCGAGCAAGCTTGGTTTTCCGCCGAAGAACTTCGAAATCGTCGAAGAAAGTTCAGCGCTCATCAAGGCGAGGCGGCGTCTAGCGTCGGATGCTTCTGACGAACAAGAGTTAGCAAGCCAGTCGATGAAGTGATACTGGGCGGCGTTGTTGGGATTGCGCCGCTCAGTATCTTTTTGTTTCGGTTCACTTCCTGATGGCCTCGTTGATTTGTGCGGAGTAGTGCTCCCAATCTCGCAGCAGCAACACTAAGGTCTAGCTGTTACACATTCGCTCGCTCGCCAAGACAGAAGTCCGGTGCCCCGAAGGTTCGGTGTGTCCAGGCGGTAGCCATGCGAGGTTGTGCCAGACTGTTGTTAGCAGCTATCAACAGTGAGGCATCATGCACATTGGGTTCCGCACCTCTCAGGGTCGAGGGGAGTACGAGGTCGTCGGTACTCACAGTGGCTACACGGCAGCGAGCCTTGAGGGCTGGTCCTTCTTCATGCTTTGGCCCGACGGGGTGGCGCGCGATACGAACCTGTGGTTGGATCCTGCCGGTAGTGGGAAGCCTCGACTGCGCTCATTAGTGAAGCCACCCATCCAGATCGGGCGGATCGTGGCACCGATGCTCCTTCTGCCTGACCCCACGAGGTCGCGTGACTCCGCTCGTGCTGAAGTTCCAATCATTCGCGCCAAGAACTTTGCGGTCACTCAAGTGGGGTTCAGCCCGGAGAGTGACTTCGCAGGGGCTGCAGACCGAGTCACCTTCAAGCCGTCTTGGATTGAGGTGGCCAACCCAGCCGGAACAGAAGCCATCGGTGTGGAGTCGCGTTGGCGCCGGATCCAGGCGGTCTATGCCGACCTGGGTAAGTTGCCTGTCGATGTGGCCGCTTGTATGGCCAACCACCAGGCAAAGCTGTCGAGTGGCCAGCCGATTGATAGCAGTCTGACCTCAATCGTGACGAGACTTCGTGGTGCTCTCGCTGAAGTTCGAGGCCTTGGCTATGGCCGGGACTACGATCCGCTTCCAGCGCTGGAGCAACTTCTCGGCATTCCTGTGTATGATGGCCCGTCGCTCCCGCCCCCGAATGAGCTGTCAGAGGATGAGCCGGAGATCAGTACTAGAGCAGCGTTTCAGTATCGGCTGAGCAAGATCCGAGGGGCAACTGGTAAGGCGTTCAGTCTTGAGGTGCGCACTGCCTATGGACATCGTTGTGCCTTCTGCGGGGCGCGGCTGAGTGGACTCGATGGCATTCCTGCGGGTATCGATGCCGCCCACATCTTGGCATGGAGTAAGCATGACCTTGACGTGGTCTCGAACGGAATCGCACTTTGCAAGCTTCACCACTGGGCGTTCGATGCCAGCATCATGATGCCCGTGCAGGATAATGGACGCTACTCTGTGCAGTTCACCACGCTGGCGGATCGCCTTGATAGCTTCAGCTTGGCGCGCCTAGGCGACGAGGGAATGCTCATCAAGGACGAGTGGCTTCCTGCTGATCCGGCCCACCGACCGAGCGCGAAATATTTGCAGCTACTCTATGCAGACTTGGGTGTCTCGTTCAGGGAGGAGTTCCGCTGAGACAGTAGCCGCTCACCCATCACACTCATGATGCGTTTGCCGATCCACTCAGCCACTGGAACTGATACGGCATTACCACATGCGTGATAGCGCGCAGAGTCGAGGGTGTTTTCGTTGCCCATCTCGTGAGTCGGCATAGTCCAGTTGTCCGGGAACCCCTGGAGGCGCTCCGTCTCGAGCGGAGTCAATCGCCGGACACGGCCTTCCGGGTATGAAACATAGTTGCGGGACCAGTCCGTGCCAGTGTGTCGTGCTGACTCGGCATAGAGGCAGTGCGCAAGCTTCTTTACGTATCCTCGCTCAGAATCTCCAACGCTGATCGCAAAGGGGGAAACAGATTTCTTCCCATTCGATCGGCTCTTCTCAGAATCCCGGTCGCCGCATTCTGGCTCAAAAAGTACCTGTCCGGCACCGACTGGGTCTCCAAGAGATCCGACAACGAAGACTCTTGATCGGCTTTGGGGGATGCCGAAGTGTCGACTGTCAAGTACTCGCCATGCGAGGCCATACCCGATGTCGGCCAGCGTCCGTAGGATGATCGCGAAATCTCGTCCATCGTGGGAAGAGAGGAGTGCCGCAACGTTTTCGAGGACGACAACTTGGGGGCGACGCTCTGCAATGAGTCCAGCAAAGTCATAGAAGAGTCCTGATTGCTTTCCTCTAAGACCGCTTCTTGGACCCATGCGAGCGAGACTGACGTCTTGGCACGGGAATCCTCCCGCCCAGATTTCGGCGTCGGGGATGTCATCGGCGTTTACCTCCTGGATGTCTGAGACTCGGGGAACCTCGGGCCAGTGCTTGTGGAGAATGTCGAGACAGAACTCCTTCTTCTCGCACTGCCAGACGGTCTCCATGTCTGCATTCTCAAAGCCCAGGTCGAAGCCACCGATACCGGCAAAGAAGCTAGCCACGCGGACCTTCGGGCTCTCGTCCTGGGGCTTTGCTGGTACCAACTTGCTGATCGTCACGGCTTCCCTTCCTGTCTGTCTGAGCTTGTCAGGGACGCTACCCGGCAGGTCTGACAAGACTAGACATGGGCAACTGTACCCAAGGCCACCAGGATCCAACGGAGGCGCGCAGACGAGGGTGGCAAGCGTACCCTACATGCTGGACAGTGAGGATCGCGACCGCCGATGCTTCAGCACGTACTTCGACACCGAACTCTGCGAGACACCGTACTTCTGGGCAACGGCGCTCTGGCTCATGCCGTCTTTGCAGTCCTGAACCATCTGGGCTACTCGGTCTGGCCCGATGACCACCGCCAGCTTGCGTTTGACCTTGATGTCGCGGGCGGGGCCTCGCGGTGAGGCGGTTCGTGCGGCGTTCAGCGCTCGCTGGAGCGCGGGCAGATCGTAGGAGTACCTGGAGTAGGCCTTCAGTGTCTCCGCCAATGAGAAGGGGCTCCCGGATTCCGTGAGCCCCTTCTGGCATGTCTGGGCGACGAGGGATCCCCGGCTGGTGTCCAGGAACCACATCCACAGCGGTCCTCGCTGCCCAGGCGGCATTGATGGCTGCTGTGATGTGGTTTGCGGACGGGCCCCCCAAGACGGCCAGCCCGATGCGCGGGTCGGCACAGCAGCTGTGCGGTGGCGCGCGAGCCGAGCAGGTTGGCGATGGGCCGGGTCCGGGGGCGCCTTCTGGAACAATGGAAGCCATGCCCCCCATCGACCTCGCCCTGCTGGTTGGCGGTGTCATTACCCTGGTGGCGGTCGTCGCAGCCAGGACGGGTTCCCGGCTCGGACTGCCCGCGCTACTGCTCTTCCTCTTCCTGGGCATGGCCCTGGGCAGTGGTCCGGCCCCGATCAACTTCGACGACGCAGACCTGGCCCATGGCCTGGGTTTTGCGGCGCTGGTCTTCATCCTGATCGAGGGCGGTTTCTCGACCAGGTGGGAGACCATCCGGCCGGCCGTCGGTGCCGCCGGCGTCCTGGCCAGCCTTGGCATCGGGGTGAGCATCGCCCTGGTGGCGCTGTTCGGCCACTTCGTGCTCGGTGTGCCCTGGGCGGTTGCCGTGCTGCTGGGGGCGATCACCGCACCCACCGACTCCGCTGCCGTCTTCGCGGTGCTGCGGGGGGTGCCGCTGCCCAGCCGGGTGCGGGCCATGCTGGAGGCCGAGTCCGGGCTCAATGACGCCCCCACGGTGCTGCTCGTCGCGGCTGCTTCCCAGCTGGCCCTGGGCAATGCCCCGCACGGCGGCTACTGGGGCCTGCTGGGGGTGGTGGTCTTCGAGCTGCTCGGTGGCATCCTGCTGGGGCTGGCCCTGGGCGCTGCCGGCGTCTGGGTGCTGCGGCGGCTGGCGCTGCCCTCCTCGGGCCTGTACCCGCTGGCGGCGATGGCTTGGGCGGTGGTCACCTATGGCGGGGGCGTGAGCGTGCACGTCTCGGGATTCGCGGCCGTCTACGTGTGTGCGGTGGTGCTGGGCAATGGACAGCTGCCGCACCGCCACGCCACCCGCTCCTTCGCCGAGGGGGTGGGCTGGATCGCCCAGATCGGGCTGTTCGTGATGCTCGGCCTGTTGGCCGACCCGGGACGCATCAGCCTGCGGGAGGTGGTGGTCGGGGTGATGATCGGGCTCTTCCTGACCCTGGTGGCCCGCCCGCTGACGGTCTTCGCGAGCCTGTCCTGGTTCCGCGTCCCGCTGGCCGAACAGGTCTTCGTCTCGTGGGCGGGCCTGCGCGGCGCGGTCCCGATCATCCTGGCCACGGTGCCCCTGTCGGAGCGGGTGCCGCAGGCCGACGACCTCTTCGACATCGTGGTGGTCTTCGTGATCGTCTTCACCGCCCTGCAGGGGCCGACCCTGCCCTGGGTGGCGCGCAAGCTGCGGCTGGCCGACCCCAATACCGCCAGCGACGTGGACATCGAGGCGGCGCCGCTGGACAAGATCAATGCCGAGCTGCTGCAGGTGCGCATCCCCGAGGGTTCACGCCTGGCGGGGGTGACGGTGCGCGAGCTGCGGCTGCCGCGCAATGCGGTGGTCTCGCTGGTGATCCGTTGTGACCGCTCCTTCGCCCCGCACGGCCAGAGCCGGCTGGTGGTGGGCGACGAACTGCTGGTGGTGACCCCAGAGCGGCACCGTCGCGAGGTGGAGAACCGGATCACCGGCATCGGACGTGGTGGACGTCTGGCGCTGTGGACCGAACGCGATCCCCAGTCGCACTGAACGGGCTCCTTGCACTGACCGGGCAGTGCGCACCGACCGGGCAGTGAGCCCGGCAGGATCAGGCCTCGGGAGTGGCGACGGCCGGAGGCAGGCAGACGGTGGGGCCGTCGACGGCGACCTGCTTGGGGGCCGAGGCGGTGAAGCCGGTGTTCTTGTTGCCCACCAGCACCTCGACGCTGTGGTCGGCGCGGCCGTCGGCCTTGACCGTGGCGTCCTTGAAGAAGCCGGCCACGAGCTTGACCTCGGGATTGTTCACGTCGGCACCGATTACCTGGGTGTGGTTGACCTCGACCTCGGTGTTTCCGGTCTTGGTGACCGTGAAGCCGGCATCGCGCAGCTGCGCGGCGACCTTGGTGGCCAAGCCGTGGGTGCTGCCGCCGTTGTAGACCTTGACGCCCACCTGTTTGGCGGTCAGCGCCTTGCCGACGCTCTGCTCGACGCAGGGGACCAGCGGGGGCGGGGGTGGCGGGGCCATCACATTCCTGTATCCCCAGCGGGCGCCCAGGACCAGGAAGGCGAGCAGCGCGAGCAGGGTGACGGGCGTGGCGAGCATGCGCGCATACCGCTGCACGGGAGCCTCCTTCGTCGGGTGGGTCGAGCTGGGGGAAGCCTACTTCAGTTCCAGCACGCGGGCGTGCACGGTCTGGCGTTGCTGCAGCGCAGCGCGCAGGGCCCGGTGCAGGCCGTCTTCCAGGTAGAGCTCCCCGCGGTACTTCACCACGTGGGCGAACAGGTCGCCGTAGAAGGTGGAGTCGTCCTCGAGCAGTGCCTCCAGGTCGAGCATCCGCTTGGTGGTGACCAGCTCGTCGAGGCGTACCTGGTGGGGTGCGATGGCGGCCCACTGCTTCTGCACATAGCCATGGTCCGGGTAGGGCCGGGACTCACCCACACGCTTGAAGATCACGTCTCGAGCCTAGCGGGCAGAAGGTCCCACGGCATGGGGTGGTGCAGATCGTGTGTGTCACCACCGACGGGGAACGGCGTGGCTGTGACACGCTTGGGGCATGAGTGACCAAGCTGCCACGCCTGTCAAGGCGATCACCACCGGTTACACCTTCGACGAGCCCGCCATCGAGCTGGGGGTCCTGGTGGAGGCCGACCAGCCGGTTCCCGAGGCCGTCATCCGCATCCCGCTGGGCATGCTGAACCGGCACGGCCTGGTGGCCGGGGCCACCGGCACCGGCAAGACCAAGACCCTGCAGCTGATGGCCGAGCAGATCAGCGCTGCCGGGGTGCCGGTCTTCGCGGCCGATGTCAAGGGCGACCTGTCGGGGCTCGGCAGCGCCGGGGAGTCCTCCGAGAAGCTTCAGGCGCGCACCGCGGCGATCGGCCAGCAGTGGCAGGGCCTGGCCAGCCCCGTCGAGTACTTCCAGCTGGGTGACGAGCAGGGCGGCCAGGGCATCCCGCTGCGCGCCACCGTCACCAGCTTCGGGCCGCTGCTGCTGGCCAAGGTGCTGGGCCTCAACGAGACCCAGGAGAGCTCGCTGGGCCTGGTCTTCCACTACGCCGACGGCCACGGCCTGCCGCTGCTCGACCTGGCCGACCTGCGTGAGCTGTTGCTGTGGCTGACCAGCGACGAGGGCAAGCCGGAGCTCAAGGGCATCGGCGGGCTGTCCACCGCCACCGCCGGGGTGATCCTGCGCGAGATCACCGCCCTGCAGGCGCAAGGGGCCGACGCCTTCTTCGGCGAGCCCGAGTTCGAGACCGCGGACCTGCTGCGCACCGCCGAGGACGGCCGCGGCACCATCAGCCTGCTGGAGCTGCCCAACCTTGCCGACCGGCCAGCCCTGTTCAGCACCTTCCTGATGTGGCTGCTGGCCGAGCTCTTCCACGACCTGCCCGAGGTGGGCGATGTCGACAAGCCCCGCCTGGTCTTCTTCTTCGACGAAGCCCACCTGCTCTTCAACGGCGCCTCCAAGGCCTTCCTGGAGGCCATTGCCCAGACGGTGCGGCTGATCCGTTCCAAGGGCGTGGGCGTCTTCTTCGTCACCCAGAGCCCCAAGGACGTGCCTGACGCGGTACTGGCCCAGCTCGGCTCGCGGGTACAGCACCAGCTGCGTGCCCACACCCCGAATGACGCCAGGGCTCTCAAGCAGACCGTCGCCACCTTCCCCAGGAGCCACTACGACCTGGGCGAGGCCCTGCAGCAGTTGGGGATCGGCGAGGCGATCGTCACCGTGATGGATCCCGACGGGGCCCCCACCCCGGTCGCCTGGACCCGGATGCGCGCCCCGCAGTCACTGATGGCCCCGACCCCCGCCGAGCAGGTGGCGGCTGCCGTCGCCGCCAGCCCGCTGCAGGCCAAGTACGGCCACTCGGTCAACCGGGAGTCGGCGCAGGAGATCCTGGCCGCCCGGCTGCAGGCCAGCGCCGAGGTCGAGGCGGCCACCGAGCGCGAGAAGGAGTCCGCTGCGCGGGACAAGGAGCTGGCCCGCCAGCAGGCCGAACTGGACCGGGCCGAGCGTGCCCAGCAGCGCACCCCCGCCCCGCGCGGGCGCGCCGCGCAGGACAGGGGCATCGTCGAGCAGGTGGTCGGCTCCAGCGCTTTCAAGCAGTTCGCCCGCTCGGCCGGGCGCGAGATCGCACGCTCGATCTTCGGGACCCGCCGACGCTGACCAGTGGCCAGGCCCGGACCGGCAGCCAGCCGGTCCGGGCCGTCACCCCCCCGTCCTCGCGGTGTGAGGGGTGGGCTGCTCAGCGGCGGGTGGGCACCACGATCACGGGGCAGATCGACTGGCGCACCACGTGGGCGGCGGTGGAGCCCAGCACGGCGCCGGCCAGGCCCGAGCGGGCCCGCGAGCCGACCACCAGAAGCTCCGCCTCGTGCGAGGCGTTGACCAGCACCTCTCCGGCATGTCCCAGGCCCACCCGAACTTCGACATCCAGCTCGGGGGCCTGGTCGAGCTGGGCCCGCACCTGCTCCTCGAGCTGGGTGGAGAAGGTCTCCTGCACCCGGCTGAACAGGTCAGGGTCCATCACCGGAAGGCCCTCCACCGTGCCGGGGGTGTACTCCCAGGAGTGCACCACCAGCAAGCGGCCGCCCATGCGCGCGGCCTCCCGGATCGCCACCGGCAGTGCATGGGATCGCTCGGCATCCTCGACGCCCACCAGCACGGTTCCGGCCGATCGGTCGTCGTGGGCGGTGCCCGTCTCGGGCACCACGGCGACCGGGCCGTGGGCGTGGGAGACGAGGTGGCGCGAGACCGAGCCCAGCGCCATCGCCCGCACCGCTCCGAGGCCGCGGGTTCCCGCGACGACCATCTCGGCATCCTTGCTGGCCTGGACCAGCGCCAGCGCCGGTTCGGAGTCCTCCAGCAGCGCGGAGGAAATGTCGAGGTCGGGATGTTGCGCACGGGCCTCGCTGGTGGCCCTGTCCAGCCGCTCCCGGGCGGAGCGGGCGACACGGGTGGTGAAGTCACGGGCGTCCTGGCGCAGCATCTGGCTCAGGGAGCCGGGGCTGGGCACCTGCAGGGGCGGCAGGGCCAGGACCAGGGTGAGCCCGACGTCGAGGGCCTCGGCGCGTCGGGCGGCCCACTCGGTGGCCACGGCCGACTGCGAGGAGCCGTCGACCCCGACCACGATGCGGCCGGCGGTCTCGAAGGTGGGGGAGGTGGGGGAGGTGGTGGTGCTCATGGCTCGCTCCTGTCCTGTGACGGGGCGTGTCCGGGGCTACGCCCTCACCCCAAAGCTATCCCCGAAAGGGTGGAATGGGGGCAGAAAATGCCGAAGTCACCGGCCTGCGGGACGATGCTCATCCCAAGCGGCCACCGGGGCTTCACAGGTTGGACAGGCGGGCCAGGGAGGGGTCCTCGGCCAGCGCGTCGGTGATGCGCTGCATCTCTGCGGTGAGGGTGGCCACGTCGATACGGCGAGACAGGAAGGCATTCCACAGCAGCTGGTGGTCGCCCCGGATGCCGTAGTGGTCCAGGGCACGCCAGGTCACCTGCCGGCGGCCTGCTGCCCGCAGCAGCTCGTCCTGCCGTTCCAGCAGGCGCGAGGGCCGCGCCGGGAGGGCATCGGTGCGGGTGCTGGGAAGCTGCGTCTCGGCGCAGTGGGCGCGGGCGGCCTCCGCCGAGAAGGCGGCCAGCAACGCCTGCCGGGCCCCGGCGGGATTGGTCGAGCCGCTGGGCAGGATGAAGGCATCGGCAGGGCTGGTCTGCAGCGCGGCTGCTCCCATCGTCGGGGTGGCCGTGAGCGACGGGCAGGGCACCAGGTCGAGCTGGAATTCCTCCGTGGTCCTGGCCAGGGCCATGGTCCGGGCATCAGCAGCCACCATGAGCACCTCCTGGTCCTGGGAGAAGGCCCCGATGGCCTGCTTCCAGGTGCGCTGCGCGCCACCGGGGCGCACCAGGCCGGCGGTGAGGGCCTCGTCGAGCTGGTGAAGCGCCGACTGGAGGGCGGGGTGGGACCAGCAGCCGGCCGTCAGCTGGTCGATCGCGCGGAGCGGCTCGGGCCCTGCCTGCTTGGCGGCGCTGGCGACGACCAGGTCCAGGTAGTCGGTGGCGTGGTCCTGCCCCCAGCACAGCAGCTGCAGGCCCTGTTCGCGGCCCTGGCGTCCCAGCGCGAGCAGCTCGGGCCAGGTGGTGGGTGGTTGCCAGCCGTGCCGCGCGAACAGGCTGCGCGAGAACCACAGGCCGTGCACCAGCCAGGTAGCAGGAAGGGCCACCCGGCGGGCGGGCCGTCCGGCCGGGCCCTGGATGCGGGACCCGGCCCAGGCCTCCGGCCGCAGGTGGCTCGGCAGGTCTGCGGGCAGGTCGGGCAGGTCGTCCAGACCGGTGGCCAACCGCGCAACGGGCAGCGGGGAGGCGGCATCGTCGAGGACCAGATCGGGGCGGTCCTCGTCGTCCCCCAGTGCCGCGGCCAGGTCGCTGGCCATGGTTGCCGTGCTGGTGGGGCGCAGCTCCACCCGGCGGGTGCGCAGCTGGGAGTCGGCGGTGCGGAACCAGTCCTCAGTGGTGATGTCCTTGCCGATCAGCAGCCGGACGGGACCACTCGGGTCGGGGCTCACCATTGACGGTGTCGGGTTCGGACCGCCGGAAGAGGACGGTGCCGTGCGGGAGGGTGGGGGGGTGGGACCGTCGGCGGGGCGGGTGCAGCCGGCCAGGGCGGCGACAGCGAGCCCGCCGCCGATCTGCAGGATCCTTCGTCGCTGGGTGGTCACCAGGTCCACGATATTCCCTGCACGGCTCCCAGCGGGCGCCGTTCGAGCCGGGCGGTCTAGCTGCCGTGGGGCGTGGCCCCAGGAAGTGGACGGCCAGCACCACCTGCTCGGTGGGGCGGGTGAACTGCACGGCGATCCGGGCGGCCTGTTCCTCGTGGTCCACCCAGGCGCGGGTGGCGAACTCGTGCACCTGCCCACGACGAAGGGCCCTGTCGAAGTGGAATCGGGTCAGGTGGCG
The DNA here is from genome assembly GCF_054783495.1 of Luteococcus sediminum. Lineage (NCBI taxonomy): Bacteria > Bacillati > Actinomycetota > Actinomycetes > Propionibacteriales > Propionibacteriaceae > Luteococcus > Luteococcus sediminum. The sequence goes on from NZ_BAAGQL010000022.1 coordinate 199,465, forward strand.
GCTGCGCCCCTCGTGGACGGTGCGGCCGTGGCCTTCGATCCCGCCTCCCCACAGCGCCTCGGTCTCCAGCCCGAGGTGGCCGCTGTCATTGCGCAGCTGCAGCCCGCAGCCGTCGGCGCCGTCGGCGCCGTCGGCGCCGTCGGCCGGCGCCCTGACCCGGTGGACCTGGATGATCTCCTCGGGGGCACGCTGGTCGCGGAAGGTGTAGGCGTAGGTGGCCTCGAGGATCTCGAAGGGGCCGCTGAGCTCGAAGAGGGGTCCGCCCTGTACGTGGTGGGCGGCATCGAACCACGGCTGCAGCGGCTCGACCCACTCGGGCAGGTCCTGGCAGATCGCCGTCCACAGCCGTGCCGAGGGCCGCTCGCGCCCCACCTCGACATTGGCCAGGGTGGAGCCGGCGATGACGTGGTCGAGAGCCTCCACCAGGTCCTTCTGGCGCAGGCCGTGTGCCTGTCGCTGGCGTCGCAGCGCCTGACCGAAACCCTCCACCACGTCATCGTGGCATGGAGTGCTCCGCACAGCGCCTGCGCCACGCGATACGCGCCCGATCACCGTGGCCCCCGATGCCGGGGTGGGAGGATGACTTGGTCGTGGGAGGGACTGTGAGTGAAATATTTCGGCTTTGGTGCGGGCTTGTGTGGTGGATTACCCTTCGGTTGCCAGGTGAGCGAGAAGAAGTGTGGAGGTTGCATGTCTCTGATGCAGGCGGTGACGCTGCTCTTCATCGTCATGGACCCCTTGGGCAACATCCCCTTCTTCATGACCGCCGTCAAGAAGGTGGCGCCGCAGCGCCGGCAGTGGGTGATCGCCCGTGAACTGCTGGTCGCCCTCGCCATCATGGTGGCCTTCCTGTTCGCAGGCCAGGGCCTGCTCGGCCTCATCCAGGTCTCTCCTGAAGCCTTGACTGCGGCCGGCGGCATCATCCTGATGCTGATCGCCGTGCGGATGGTCTTCCCCTCCCCGGAGACGACGCTGGAGGAGGTGAGCCTGTCCGACGAGCCCTTCATCGTGCCGCTGGCCGTGCCCTACACCGCCGGGCCGTCGCTGCTCGCCGTCGAGGTGTTGCTGGTGAGCCAGGACCCGGGGCGCTGGCCCGTCTGGCTGGCCGCGGTCCTGATGGCCTGGGCCGCCTCGGCCACGATCCTGTTCCTCTCGGGCTACCTGGAGCGCATCCTCGGTGAGCGGGTGCTGCTCGCGATCGAGCGCCTGATGGGCATGGTGCTGGTGATGATCAGCACGCAGATGGTCTTCGACGGCATCCAGCGCTTCTTTGCCATGGGCTGAGACATCCCGCCACGCACGAGGGCCCCGTCATCGACGGGGCCCTCGTACGTGCCGGCCCTCCCGGTCGGGGGTGTGGGCTCACAGGTGGCCTGCGAGGACCTGGCTGGCGTCCTGGTCGACGACCTGCAGGCGCACCTCGTAGGCGCCGTCGAGGGTGGCGACGGACAGGCGGCGGCGGGCGAAGGGGCACAGGTGCACCCGGCGGCTGGAAGTTCCGTCGCAGACCTCGACCTCGATGCTCTCGCAGCCGGGGTTGCGCACCGAGAGCACGACCTGGCCGCCGCGCACCCGCAGCTTGGCCTCGGCCTGCGGGGCGCCGGTGGTGCCGCTGATGCGGCGGTAGGTGCCGTGGACCGAGTGCAGGCCCAGGTCGTAGCGGCCGCTGGCCTGCCAGCAGGCGGTCATCTCGGCGCCGGGCTCGACGACGTGCACCGCGGGGGTGTGCTCGAGGGTGAAGGACCGGGCGTGCACGTCGAGGGCGCGCTGGTCGCGGTTGTGCAGGCGCGCGACGATCGTGGCCCCCTGGAGCGCCAGGTCGAAGGTGGAGCTGGGGGCCACCGTCGAGGACTGCTGGCGGTTGGTGATGCGCGGGCTGATGCGGGGGAGGGTCAGGACGCTCATGGTGTTCTCCTTGTGGGTTCACTGAAGAGTGAACGCGTCCCACATGCCGCCGGCGCCACGTCGAGGTGAACGAGTGGCGACGGCCCGGTGAATCCCACCCGTCGTGCCGGCGTGGAAGCTGTCACTGGGTGGTGGCGGGCTGTGCCGGCAGCTCCACGTCGTCGTCACGCCTGTGCGCGGCCAGCACCCCGGACAGCAGCAGGGCCATGCCCGTGGCCAGCGGCATCACCGTCAGGGCGGTGCGGAAGCCCACCACGTCGGAGAGTCGGCCGACCAGGGGAGGGCCGACGAAGAAGGCCAGGCGCAACAGCCAGTTGACGATGCTCAACCCGGAGCCAGCGGGCAGGCCGGGCATGTGGTGGGCGGTGTAGTAGACCGCCGGCACGATCGTGGCCACGCCCCAGCCGGCGCAGGCGAAGCCGAACAGGGTCAGCGGGATGGTGCCCACCAGCAGTGCCAGCCCCATGCCCAGGGTGGCGACGGTGCAGCCCAGGCGGGCGGCTCCTCGGTCGCCCAGCCGGTCGACGAGCCGGTCGCCGGTGAAGCGTCCGATGGTCTGGGCGCCGACCAGGGCCACCAGTCCCATGCCGGCCACGGCGGGCTCGGCTCCCAGTGAGTCGCGCAGGTAGAGGGCGCTCCAGGTGAAGCCGGAGTCCTCGATGCTGGCCGAGAAGGCACCCACCAGTCCCAGCGCCACCAGTTGCACCATCAGGTTGCGCGGGATCCGCACGCCGTGCGCGGGGGTCTGGGAATCCTCGACGACGTCCGGGTCGGGGCCCTTGAGCAGGAAGGGGCGAAGGCCCAGGTTGATGGCCAGCATCAGGCTGCCGCTGGCCAGGGCATGCATCGGCAGGGAGAGCCCGATGCCGGCGAAGGAGGAGCCCAGCAGGCCACCGCTGACCGCACCGAGGCTCCACCAGGCGTGGAAGGAGTTGTTGATCGAGCGCCCGTAGAGGTTCTGCACGCGCATGCCGTGGGCATTCATCGCGATGTCGGTGTAGACGTCGGTGGCGCTCATCAGCATGACGGCCAGGGCGAAGACCCAGGCGGTGGGGGAGTTGAGCACGATGCAGAAGAGCGCGATCTGGCCCACCTGGGCCCAGGAGGCCACCGCGGCCGAGCTGGTGGCGCGCATCACCCGCGAGGTGAGCAGTCCGGCGACCAGGCCGCCGAGCGGCCCCAGGGCGATCGCCAGGCCGAAGAAGGTGTTGGACAGCTCCAGGTGGTCGCGCAGCTCTGGGTAGCGGGGGACCAGGGAGGCGATCGTCGCGCCGTTGAGCCAGAAGAGGGTGGCGACGGCCGCGCGGGCGCGGCGTGCCTGGAGGGAGGGCTGCCGGGCAGCGGTGACGGTGGTCATGGAGGGCGGGCTTCTTCGGCTCGGAGGATGACGGTGCAGAAATCCTACCCAGTGGTAGGTCCGGGAAGGACCGAGGCGCCTTGTTGGACGTGTGACCCATTCCTGCAGGACAGCTGAGGAAGCCGTGGTCCTCCATGACGGAAGGGATTGCAGGTGCTTGAATGTTCACGCAGGACGATGGCGGGAGCTCTTGGAGGCTTCTGGCCTGCGGCACCAGGGGGTGCCGGCAGATCGGGGAACGCACCACGGCATGTGAGGACATTCCCCACTGCTCGTCGTGGCTCGTCATCGAAGGAGCGGTCCGCCCTACGGATGGTAGGGGGACGGCAGGCCTGTGGCTCGCACCAATGCAGGACGTGACAGTGAGGAACTGCGACCCTCCAGGTCGTCACGTCGCCGAGGTCGGGCACGGTCGGCAGGGTGTCACCCACGCCCCGATCGTGACGGGGACGGACCCATGCGGGTTCGACACGTGCATCCGCGTTCGGCACGAGAACAGCGGGCACATGATGGACATGCACCATCCAGGGGCGCGGCGATGATCGCCGCGCCCCGTCTTCGTACCGAAATCCGCATCGGGCAGGGCATGCTGGGTGCATGCCACGACCCGACCTGCTGCGCTCCCATGTCTCCGCCTTCCTGCGCTCCAAGGTGGCCGGCCCCGACGCGGCCGAACGCGCCTGGCGCATCTGGGGCGCCGAGGGCGAGCGACGATTCAGTGCCGAGGACCCGATCTGGCGGGTCAACCAGGATGGTGCGATGTACCCCGGCGGAGTCTGTGCACTCTTCCTGCAGTCCCTGCACCCCGGGCCGATGGCCGCCGTCGCCCAGCACGACAACTACCAGTCCGACCCCTGGGGGCGACTGCAGCGCATCAGCCACCACATCGCCGTCACCACCTATGCGCCGCTGCCCGAGGTGGAGGCCCAGCTGGCCCTGGTGCGCGCCGTGCACCGCAGCGTGGCCGGCACCGACGACTTCGGCAATGCCTACCGGGCCGACGATCCCGACCTGCTGCGCTGGGTGCACGTCGCCGAGACCTGGAGCTTCCTGACGGCCCACCAGCGGTGGGGCAGCAACCCGTTGACCCCCGCCGAGGCCGACCTCTACGTCGCCCAGTCCGCCGGGGCCGGGGAGGGCCTGGGCGCCACCGGACTGCCGCGCACGGTCGCCGAGCTCGACGCCCAGCTTGAGGCCTTCCGTCCCGAACTGGCCTGCACCCGCGACGCCCTCGAGGTGGTGGACTTCCTCACCCACCGCGCCCCACTGCCGCTGGTGGCCAGGCCCGGCTACCGGATGGTGATCGCCGGCGGCAAGGCGCTGCTGCCCGCCTGGGCCCGCGAGATGCTGCAGCTGCCCGACGGGGCAGTGACGGTGCGTCGTCAGGCGGTGCTGGGCGCGCTGGCGACCAAGGTCGTCGACTGGGCACTGGTCGGCCCCGATGGGGAGCACGACCGCCCGATGCAGCCACCTGCCTGAGCCGAGCCTGCTCAGGCGGCAGGGGAGGCCGTCCCGGCCAGCGGTGCCGTCGGTGCGGGCGACGAGGGCGTCTGCCGGGGCCGGGCAAGGATGCGGGTGAGCACGGCCGTCGCCAGGCCGATGCCGATCGCGCCCAGGCCGCAGGCCAGGAAGTAGCGCTCCTCCACCGCCGCCTGCTCCGGGTCGTACCAGCGGCTCAGCACGCCGGCCAACGAGGTGCCCAGCGCCATGGACAGGAAGTAGAGCGCCGAGAAGCGGGCGCGGAAGGCCGTCGGGGCGTGGGAGGCGGTGGCCGACATGCCCACCGGGCCCACCAGCAGCTCGCCCAGGGTGATCACCAGTACCGCCAGGGCCAGCGCCAGCACCGGGATCGACCCCGCGCCGCCGCCGGTGAAGGGCAGCAGGCAGAGCATCCCGCAGCCCGAGATCGACACCCCGAGCGACATCTTGGTGGCCGAGCCGGGGCCGCGCTGCCCAAGGCGCGTCCACACCATCGCCATCGGCGCCGAGAGCAGCAGGATGTAGGCCGGGTTGAAGGACTGCGTCCAGGCGGCGGGCATCTCGAAGCCGCCGACGTGGCGGTCCAGCCGCACATCGGAGTAGACGGCGAAGACGCCATAGGTCTGGTTGAGCACCGACCAGAAGGCGCTTGATGCCAGGAAGAGCGGGATGAAGGCAGCGGCCCGGCGCCGCTCCGGTGCGCTGACCCGCGGCGAGGTGAAGATCCGCAGGAAGAGCGCGACGGCGGCGCCCGCGGTGAGCGCGAGCAGGAGCGTGGCCAGGCTGCCCAACGGCAGTCGGCCGGTGGCCATGGCCAGCACCAGCAGGGCGACGAAGGCCAGTGCGAGGGCGACGGTGGCGGTGGCCCGGCGACGCGGCAGTGGGCTGTCGGGGCGCTGCACCGCGGTGCGCACCGACGGCTCCAGGCTGGCCAGCAGCCGGGGCCGCAGCAGCAGGTAGTGGGCCAGGCCGAGCATCATCAGGGCGGCCGCGGCACCGAAGCCGACGTGGTAGCCGTGGCGGGCGGCCAGCCAGCCGGTGAGCAGCGGGCCGAGCAGGGCGCCGATGTTGATGCCCAGGTAGAAGAACTGGAAGCCGGTGTCGCGGCGGGCGTCGTCCTCGCGGGGGTAGACGTGGCCGAGCACGGTGATCGCGGCCGTCTTCAGCGCCCCCGACCCGACGGCCACCAGCGCCATGCCGGTGGCCACGCCGCGCCCTCCGTCCAGGACGGACAGGGCCAGGTGTCCTGCGACCAGGCACAGTGCCCCGGCCAGCAGGGTGCGTTCGGCGCCCATCACGCGGTCGGCCACCCAGCCACCGGCAATGGTGCACAGGTAGACGGCCCCGCCGTAGGCGCCCATCAGGGCGGTGGCCTGGGCGCGGTCGAGGCCCAGTCCGCCGTCGCTGGCCTGGTGGTAGAGGAAGAAGACCATGATGGCCTGCATGCCGTAGAAGCTGAACCGCTCCCACATCTCGATGCCCACCAGTGCAGGCATCGCCACTGGCTGCCCCACCCCACTTGAACGGCGTTCAACTGTGTCCATGGGCCCCAGTATGGAGGGGGCCCCGCCAGTGCGGATCGCCGGGGGTGGTATATCTTGAACACTGTTCAAGTCGAGCTGACCAGGAGTGCCCATGGGACTGGATGCCGAGACCGTCGTCGCACTGGACCGAGAGCACCTGTGGCACCCCTACGCCGCCACTGCCACCGGGGGCCAGGCGCTGGCGATGGACAACCTGCCCGTCGCCTCGACCGAGGGAGCGCGCCTGCACCTGGCCGACGGCCGCAGCCTCATCGACGGCATGAGCTCCTGGTGGGCCGCCTGCCACGGCCATTCGCACCCGCACCTGGTGGCCGCCGCCCACGACCAGGTGGACGCGATGAGCCATGTCATGTTCGGCGGGCTCACCCACGAGCCCGCCGCCCTGTTGGCCCGCGCGCTGGTGGAGCTCACCGACGAGCCCCTCACCAAGGTCTTCCTGTCCGACTCCGGCTCGGTGAGCGTCGAGGTGGCGATCAAGATGGCGCTGCAGTACCAGCGCGGCATCGGGCATCCCGAGCGCTCCCGGCTGCTCACCTGGCGCAGCGGCTACCACGGCGACACCTTCGCCGCGATGAGTGTCTGCGACCCCGACGGCGGGATGCACTCCCTGTGGCGGGGGACCCTCGCCCAGCAGGTCTTCGCGCCACCGCCGCCGGTGCGCGGCTCCAGCCCCGACGAGCGCGCGGCCTACCTGCGCCAGCTGGAGGCGCTGGTGGACGAGACGATCGCCGCCATCATCATCGAACCGGTGGTGCAGGGGGCGGGCGGCATGCGCTTCCACGACCACGAGCTCCTGGTGGGGGTGCGCGAGCTGTGCGACCGCCACGGCCTGCTGCTGGTGGCCGACGAGATCGCCACCGGCTTTGGTCGCACCGGCGAGCTGTTCGCCACCAGCGCCGCCGGCATCACGCCGGACGTGCTGTGCGTCGGCAAGGGGCTGACCGGCGGATTCATGAGCCTGGCCGCCACCATCACCACCGAGCGCGTGGCCGCCGCCATCTGCAGCGCCGACGGTGGTGGCGTGCTCATGCATGGCCCCACCTTCATGGCCAACCCGCTGGCCTGTCGCGTCGCCGCGGCCTCGCTGGAGCTAGTGGCCGACGGCTACTGGTGCAGCACCGTGCCGCGGATCGAAACAGAGCTGCGCGCCGGGCTCGACGAGCTGGACGGCCTGCCCGGCGTGGCCGATGTCCGAGTGCTCGGGGCCATCGGGGTGGTGGAACTGGACCGGCCGGTGGACATGGCCGCAGCCACCGACGCCGCCGTCGCCCAGGGCGTGTGGTTGCGGCCCTTCGGGCGGCTGGTCTACTGCATGCCGCCCTTCACCAGCACCACCGAGGAGGTGGACCAGATCTGCCGCGGCATGAGGGCGGCCGTCCGGGCCGGACAGGCCCGCCAGGCCAACCCGGGGCATGTCCCGACAGGCCAGGGCACGACACGACAGGGAGAGGACTGACATGGCCGTCATCGTGGTCACCGGCACCAACACCGACGTGGGCAAGACCATCGCCACCGCCGCCGTCGCCAGCGTGCTGGCCTCGCGCGGGCTCGACGTGGTGTGCGCCAAGCCGCTGCAGACCGGTGAGCCGGACGGCAGCGGGGATGCCGTCACCATCACCCGGTTGACCGGGTTGCCCACGGCCGAGTTCGTGCGCTATCCCGAGCCCTTGGCCCCGAACCTGTCGGCGCGACGGGCCGGCATGCCCCAGGCGGTGCTCGCCGAGGTGGTGGACTGGGTGCGCGAGCTCGAACGGCAGTACGACGTGGTGCTCGTCGAGGGCGCGGGGGGCCTGCTGGTCCGACTGGCGGACGACTGGACGCTCGCCGACCTGGCGCTCGAGCTGGCCGCACCGCTGCTGGTGGTCACCTCCACCGGGCTGGGATCGCTGAACCTGGCCGAGTTCACCGTCGAGACTGGCAGGAGCCGCGGGCTGCAGATGCTGGGCCTGTTGGGCGGCAGCTGGCCGCAGGAGCCGGGCCTCGCCACCCGGCTCAATGCCGACGAACTGCCCGTGGTCTGTGGGGTGCCGCTGCTGGGCGTGCTGCCGCAGGGGGCCGGTGCGCTGGAGCGTGCCGACTTCGTCCGGATGGCGGACGGGATGGGCCTGCCGGACCTGGTCTGAGACCTTTCGGGAGTGATCTTTCGCGCGAGGGGCCGACCCAGTGGGGTCGCGGGCGCGCGGACAGGTGTCACGCGTTCAGGGGACATGTGTGAAGTGAAAGCCCGATCTATGCTTGCAGCACCGGCGCGGTGGGATGCCCGCTGGTCTGGACGCGGATCGACTTCGGGGGAGGCCACGAGGGGCAAGTGCCCATCGTGACGAGATCTGTGCCGACAGTGGGCGTGATCGTGGGGGTGGAGCAGAACTCGGGGGAGTTTGGTCGCTTGGCGACAGCACCGCACCACGTGAGCGGGCTCGGGGGAGCCCCCCCAAGCCCACCGCGTCGGTCAGCTCCTGCCCAGACCCACACCCTGACCCGGGGCGCCAGGGCCACTCGCGGGGCTCAGCCCTCGAAGTAGCCGTCCCGCTCGGCGTGGCTCAGTGCGTCGGGAACCCCGTGCACGGTGCGGCCCAGCTGGCGGTACTTGCCCGAGACGCGCCGCAGGTAGGTGGCCACCGTCGACTCGGAGGCCGGAGGATTCATCAGGCGCCCCACCGACTTGCGCGGAATGCCCTGGTGCAGCAGCTCCAGCGCCTCGATCTCGCGCGGTGCCAGCTTCGGCGTCAGGCTCGGATCCTTGATCAGCACGTCGGCCAGCTGGCTGCTGACGGCGAACTCCCGGGCCGCGGCGCCCTGGATGGTGCGGATCAGGCCGTCCAAGGGGTCATTCTTGAGCGCCAGGCCGAGGGCGCCGGCTGCCATCGCGCGACGGATCGGCAGCGGCCGCAGCTCTGCGGTGTAGACGACGCTGGGCACGCCCAGCTCGTCGAGCCGCTCCACCACCTCGGGACCCTTCAGCCCGTCCTTGAGCTGCAGGTCCACCAGGGCCACGTCAACGGGCATCTCCACCACCAGTCGATAGAGCTCTTCCGGCTCGGTGACTGAATGGACGATCTTCAGCTCCCCCGCGCTCACCTGTTCGACGGCCTTGAGTCCTGCCAGGACGACCGGGTGGTCGTCCAGGGCTGCAAGCCGAAGGGGATTGTTCATCGTGCCTCCACCGTCATTCTGAGAAAATCGTGGTCTGAGCCCATAATCCCACCGACTTCGTCCAACTTCGTCCTCCACAAGGAGGCCTGTTCCTCATCGGTGCCCACCATGACGGCCGTCGCGTTGGTGCCATTGGAGCTGATGGTGAGCACCTGACCCGGGCCGGTGGCGGGCCCGAGCAGGGCGACGATGCGTGCCGCAGCACCCAGCACTCCCGGTGGTTCCTCCGAGGTGAGCGTCGAGTGCACCTGCCAGCCCTGGCCGCGCAGCCGTGCCAGGTGCTCGCCCAGGCCGTGCTCACCGGGGTTCAGCAGCAGTTCGTCACGCAGCGAGGACTCCATTTTCCGGGCCGTCTGGCGGACCTGTTCGTCGCCGGCACAAAGCTCGCCAGTAGCAATGGAACGCAACAGGGGCAGCACTTCCTGCGTGACCCTTGCCGACCAGAACTGTTCCAGTCAGGCCCTTTGGCCCAGCCTGGCGGTGTCGCGGCGGGTCAATTCCGCCAGCTGCTGCTGGCTCGCGGCCGCCGTCGCGATCCTCTGCGCGAGGTACAGCGACTGGTAGGCGATCAGCACGATGATGCTGGTCACCAGGTTGCCGCCGCTGACGAAGTGCAGGAAGCTGTAGCGCAGGCCGAAGTGGGCCAGGACGCTGACGTGCAGCACCACCACCATGCCGATGCGGGCCGCGGCGCGGGGCGGGCGGGTCATCATCACCAGCTACGTCATCGGGGCAGCCCCCAGGACATCCACAGCATGTACACATCGGTCACGTCGTGGGGCGTGGTCAGCAGGTTCACCAGCCAGGTCCCGAGAGTCAGGACCAGCAGCGCCCACAACCCCGGGCGCGACAGGGGACGGCGCGCCAGATGCATACAGCACCAGGCACCCACGGCCATGCACACCATGGTCACCGCACCGCTGAGATGGAAGTGCAGCATCTGCGGTCCGGCCAGCACACACATCACGGTGGTGAGCACCAGTCCCGGGGTCACCATCAGGGCCATCATCCGGCGGCTGCCCCAATCGGCCTGGAGGCCGGGGCCCATGGCCGGCAGGCCGAGCGAGGTGCTGGCCTCGGGTCGCGGCCAGACCAGCGTCACGACGGTGCCGGTGCCGGGGCTGGAGCGCACCACGGCCTGGCCGCCGATGTCGTCGAGACGCTCTACCACCGAGCGCCTCAGGCCCAGCCGGCCACGGAAGTTCTGGGTGGTGTCGAAGCCCCTGCCGTCGTCGACAACGCGCACCTCACAGCCCTTCTGTCCCAGCGAGCTCAGCTCGACGCGCCAGGAGCGGGCACGGGCATGGCGCTCCACGTTCACCAGGGCCTCGTGGGCTGCCGAGGCGATCGCGGCCGCCACACCTGGAGGGATCGGCTCCACCTGCCCCAGGACGGGGGCCGCGAGCCGTTCGGTGGCAGGATCGGACAGCAGCAGGGCCCTGAGGTCCATCATCCCCGCCCCCTCGGCGGGCTGGTCGATCGCCTCGATGGCCACCACGCACTCCTCGATGGCGTCCTGCACGCTGACGTGCTCGCGGGGCTGCCGATGGCGTGCAGGGCGTGCAGCACGGGGTCGTGCAGCAGCCGCGCCGCCTCGCGCCGGCCGTCGTGCTCGGTGCGCTGGCCGGCATGGGCCCGGCTGGCCTCGCGGGCCATGGTGCTGCGCTCGTCGTACTGCTCGGCCATCAGCAGCAGCCCGACGGTGTAGACCATGATGATCGCGGTGGGATAGGCCACCAGGAACTCGTCGATGAGCCGCGCGGTGAGCAGGATCGCATGGCCCGCGGTCAGCAGTCCCCGCTACACCACCAGCCAGGACGTGGGGCAGCGACGCCGCAGCAGACCGGCCGCGGTCACCACCCAGCTGGTCACCCAGAGGGCGACGCCCACCATGTGTCCCGGCGTGAACAGGCCATGGAGGGCACCAACGGTGCGAGGGCGAAGAGCAGCTCGAAGACCAGGGTGGCCAGCGCCCCCACCCGGAACCCCTGGCCTACGTCATCGCGCCAGTCGCGCCTGGCGTGGGCCGGCGTATCGGGGGTCATGGGGTGGGACACCGAAACCTTCTCGGGGAGTGGCCGGTCGGCGCGTCCAGCAGGGCCGGCAGCTGGACGGGGGGAGCTCACGGGGCGGGTTCCCGGCATCGGCGGAACCCTCCGTGGCGGGGCGGTCACAGCGGAGTGCACCGCGCCGTGTGGAGGCTCAGAACAGGCGCGGTCCCTCCAACTGCGCATGCAGTGCCCCGATGGTGCCGGACATCGGACCCGACAGGGAGTTCGGGTGGGCGCCCAGGGCCAGCAACAGCCCGAGGACCTGTTCCACGTCGAGGCGCACCTCGGGATGCTCGCGCGAGATGTCCAGCCAGATGCCGCCCTGGCGTCCCCCACGGCCGTGCAGGGGGATTCCCGCAGCACGGATCTGCTCGATGTCACGCTCCATGGTGCGCAACGAGACGCCGATCCGTTCGGCCAGCTCGTCGGCCTGGATGGGGCGGCCCCGTTCGTCGAGCAGCTCGGAGATGACGCGCAGGTGGCGGGCCAGCTGGCGCGAGACGGTGCGGTCGTCGGCGGCCGCCATGACCCGGGGCTGGGGTGCGCGGGGACGAGGCGTGTTCATCCCCTCAGTCTCCCGCCGTGGGGCCCGGGCGTCCAAGCCGGGTCTCCGGACGCTCCATCCCCCGGATTCGCCCGTGGCGTAGGCAACCACCCCTCGAGGGGGACGCCCCGACGGACCGGCCTGCCTAGGGTAGGGGCCATGAAGGCACTCACATGGCAGGGAATCGAGGACGTCCAGGTGCGCGAGGTGGCCGATCCGGTCATCCAGGAGCCCACTGATGCGATCGTGCGCGTCACGTCCACCGCGATCTGTGGCTCCGACCTCCACCTCTACAAGGTGCTCGCCCCGTACCTGACACCCGGCGACGTGCTGGGCCACGAATTCATGGGCATCGTCGAAGAGGTCGGCAGCGGGGTGCAGAATCTCGCGGTCGGCGACCGGGTCGTCGTGCCCTTCACCATCTCCTGCGGCCACTGCTGGATGTGCCGGCGCGGCCTGTTCGCGCAGTGCGAGACCACCCAGAATGTCGACCAGGGCATGGGCGCCAGCCTGTTCGGCTACACCAGCCTCTATGGGCGCGTGCCCGGCGGCCAGGCCGAGATGGTCAGGGTGCCGCACGCCGACTTCGGACCCGTCAAGGTTCCCCACGACGGTCACCCCGACGAGCGCTACCTCTACCTGTCCGACATCCTGCCCACCGCCTGGCAGGGTGTGGTCTACGCCGACGTCCCCGAGGGCGGCACGCTGGCCGTGGTCGGGCTCGGCCCGGTGGGCCAGCTGGCGGTGCGCAGCGCCCTGCATCGCGGCGTGAAGCAGGTGATCGGCATCGACCTGGTGCCCGAGCGGCTGGCCAAGGCCGAGCAGGCTGGTGCCGTGGTCATCAACTCCGCGCAGACCAAGGACGTCGTCGCCGCTGTGAAGGACCTCACCGACGGGCGCGGCGCCGACAGCGTGCTCGACGCGGTCGGCATGGAGGCCCACGGCAATCCCGTCTCGGAGAAGATCGTCACCGCGACCAGCCACCTGCCGGGCCCGGCGGCCCGCCTCGCCTTCGAGAAGGTCGGCATCGACCGTCTGGCCGCGCTGCACCTGAGCCTGGAGCTGGCTCGTCGTGGCGGCACCGTCTCGATCAGCGGCGTCTACGGCGGAGCCGCCGACCCGATGCCGCTGCTGCAGATGTTTGACAAGGGCCTCACCCTGCGGATGGGCCAGTGCCACGTGCAGCGCTGGACCGATGAGCTCTTCGAGATCGCCAACCAGGCCGAGGACGTGCTGGGGCTGGAGTCGCTGGCCACCCACCACCTGCCGCTGGACCAGGCGGCCGAGGCCTACAAGACCTTCCAGACCAAGTCCGACGGCTGCCTGAAGGTGGTCCTCAAGCCCTGAGTCGTTGAGGAGCGCGGATGGGGCCGGCGCTGGTGCGGGTGCCGGCCCTCAGCGGTCGAGCTCGACGGTGCAGGCCGGCAGCCAACGCTGCACCAAGGGGCCGATGCCGATGGCGAAGACCACTGTCGCCACCCCCACCGTGCCGCCGAGCAGCCAGCCGATCGCCAGCACCGACACCTCGATGCCGGTGCGGATGGGGCCGACGCCCCGGCCGGTGATCCGCGCCAGCGCCGTCATCAGGCCGTCGCGCGGCCCCGGGCCAAGCTGGGCGCCGATGTAGAGAGCCCCGCCCAGGGCATTGATGGCGATGCCTGCCAGCAGCATCGCCCAGCCGGCCGGTGAAGCGTCAGGTGTCGGGGCAGCATCGCCAAGGTGGCGTCCATGGCGAGTTCGATCACGACGATGTTGAGCACCGTTCCCAGCCCCGGCCACTCCCGCAGCGGGATCCACAGCAGCAGCACCACGGCTCCGGTGACGATCGCCACGGTGCCGATGCTCAATGGCACGTGGCGGCTGATCCCCTGGTGCAGCACGTCCCAGGGAGCCAGCCCCAGTCCGCTACGCAGCAGGATCGCCGTCGAGGAGCCGAAGAGCCACAGCCCCACCATCAGCTGGACGATGCGTCGCCCCATCCGGCCGGCTCGCAGCTGCTCGGCGGGCGAGAGGTTCGTCAGCCCGCGGGTGGTGGCGGGCGGTGTGCTGGGACCATGGGGCGGGGTGGACGGCATCGCACCATCCTGCACCTTGCGGGCCGCACTGCGGCCATGGTCCCACAGGCCCCGCCTGGCCGGTCTCAGGCCCGTACGACCAGACGGTCGCCGTCGGTGGTGACCTGTGCGCGTGCCAGCGGCTCCTTGGCTGGCCCGTGCAGCACGGAGCCGTCGGTGGTGGAGAAGACGCTGTCATGGCAGACGCACACGATGCCCCGCTCGTCGAACTCGCTCACCTGGCAGCCCGCGTGGGTGCAATGGGCGTCGAAGGCCTCGAAATGACCCGCCTCGGGCTGGGTGACCACCAGTCCCTGCTCGTGCAGCACCAGCCCCTTGCCGACGGGGACGTCGGCCGCCGCCACCTCGGTTGCCGGGCCCCTCGTGCCACAGCCGCTGGCCGTGACGGCCGCCGCCACCGACAGCCCGCCCAGGCGCAGCGCCCCGCGACGGCTCAGGCTGCCCGCCAGCCCCAGCTTCGCCTTGCGGCCCCGGGAGGTCATTCGCCACTCCCGTAGGGCACTTCCTTGGGGGCGGTGCGGGCCAGCCCCTCGCGGATGTCCACCAGGCGCTTGGCATGTTCCTGCAGGTGGATGTCCTCCAGCAGACGCGGGTTCCAGGAGCGCACATAGGTCTTGTGGCGCCCGTCGGGATCCAGCCCCACCAACACCATCAGGCAGTGTGTGGTCAGCTCCATCTCGCGCTTCATCGGGTCGCCCGAGCGCACATGCACACTGACGTGCATCGAGGAGTGCCCGGTGTGGATCAGGCGCGCCTGCACCTCCACCAGGTGTCCGATCTGGATGGGGCGGTAGAAGCGCACACCGCCGGCGAAGACCGCGATCACCGGGTCCTGGTGCCAGGTCTCGCCCACCAGGTTCGCCGCCTCGTCGATCCACTCCATCACGATGCCGCCGTGCACCTTGCCGCCCCAGTTCACGTCACCGGGCTTGGCCAGGAATCGCAGCGTGGTCTGCAGCGCCTCGGTCTTGTCGGTGTAGACCTGCTCGGCCATGTCCTTCTCGATCAGCTTGCGGCCCTCGATGCGACGGATCGCCACCTGCTGCTGCTCGCGCTCCCAGTCGTCGTGGGCCTCGAAGGTGGGCACCTCCACCGACTTCCCGTGGCCGTCGGTGGCCACGAAGATGATCAGGCACTGGCAGGTGACCTCGAGTTCGCCGGTGCGGGGGTTGCCGGAGCTGACGGTGCACACGATGTGCATCGACGAACGTCCGGTGTGCACCATGCGGGCCTGCACCTCGACGAGCTCGCCGACGTGCACGGGCCGCTTGAAGCGCACATTGCCCACATAGGCGGTGACGCAGTAGCGCCCGCTCCACGCCACGGCCTGGGCATAGCCCGCCTTGTCGATCCAGGCCAGCACCGTCCCACCCTCGACATGGCCCTTCTGGTTGCCCTCCATGGGGGCGGCGAGGAAGCGAAGAGTGGTGTGGTGTTGGGTGCCTGGCATGGATGGTCCTTGGTCGTCGATGACGCACCAATTGTGAGCGATATCACAGTGGCAGGGCAAATGGGAACCAGTCATCGAAACGGCCGCGGAGCTGGATCTCAATGCTCGCAGGCAATCCCGTCCCTGTCGGCGTCAAGCTCCTTGGCATTGAGCTGGTAGGCCTTCTGGTTCACGGTGGCCTGGCTGGGCTTCAGGGTGCGTCCCTTGGAGACGACCTTGTTCTTGGTGGAGGCCTCGGCGCGCACGCCGTAGCGGTAGGCCTTGTTGAGGGCCTTGCAGTTTGCGTACCTCACGGGGGTGGGTGCCTTGGCTGCCTCGGCCTGGGGGGCGGGCACCATGCCGGCCGTGGCCAGCAGTGCAAGGACGGCGAGGCGGGCAGCGGACTTGGTCATCGGGGGATCTCCTTGGTCATGTGTACAAGGAAAAGCCAGGGCTACGCGGAGCCCTTCCGGCCGCAGGGCACGGGTGCTTCAGCCGATCCCCAGCCGCCGCGCCACCTCGTCACCGCCGATGGCCCACACCACGTCGGGATCGCCCACCACGACCAGCTGGTCGGTGGCGCGGGAGAGTCCCACGTAGAGCATCTCCGCGGCCCGGTCGCGGTCGGCCTCGACGTTGACGCACAGCACCACGGCCCGTCGCTCCATCCCCTTGAAGCCCAGCACGTGGCCGTAGAAGACGTCCTCGTCATCCCAGAAGCCCTGCCAGTAGCCCTCGTGTCCCAGCCGCTGCTGGCGCTCCACCTGCACCGGGTGGCGACGGCCCATCGTCAGCAGCGCGATGTCGTGGGCGAACCAGCCCTCGTCGAAGAGCGCCTCCACCTGGTCGTCGGCAGTGGTCACGGCCTCGTCGAGGGCGCAGGCGATGAAGCGGACCTGGGCGCCGGGCTCCCCACGGGGACGCATCGGCGGGGCGAGGGGCGCGAAGGCCTCGGCAATCTGGCGGGTGTTGCGCAGGTTCTCGTCGAGCAGCAGCGGCACCAGCGCCACCGGCGGGCGTCCCTGGCGGTCGAAGACCCGCTGCCGCTCGTCGGAGAAGACGTGGAGCCCGCCATGGTCGGGCTCGCGCAGTGCCAGCAGCAGCGGCTGCCACCAGTCGGTGGCGAAGTCCTGCCCCTCGTCGACCACGACCGCATCGAAGCGCTGCGACTCGGGCACGGTGAGCGCAGCCTCCGCCATCAGCGCTGGGAGCTCCCGCTCCCAGAAGTGCGAGGGCTCGTCGCCCCGGATCTGCAGCCCCCATCGGCGCCCCAGCTCCTCGAAGGTGCCGACGAAGGCGGGTTGGCGGCTGCGCGAGCCGACGCACAGCTCGCGCCGCAGATGGTGGGCCAGGCCGTGGGAGTAGCAGACCACCGCCACCCGGCGTCGCTGGCGGTCGATGCGGCCGCTGGCCAAGTCGCTGGCCTGCTGGATGGCCAGCTGCGTCTTGCCCGAGCCGGCGCCACCGCGGACCTCCACCCGGTGCAGCAGGCGGGTGGCGCGCAGCAGCAGCGCCTGCTGGGTCGTCATCCGGTTGGCGCGTTGCTCGCGCTCCTCGGCCAGCTCTCCAACGGCGCGGGGCGGCAGGCCGCGGCCGGTGAGGATCTCCTCCACCAGGTCGATGTCGTCGCGGGTCGGCACCCGGGCGTCGGTACGGTGACGCCAGGTGGTCTCCCAGACCCGCTCTCCCAGACGGTCCAGATCGCCGCGCCCGGTGACCATCCAGCGGGGGCAGCCGGGCAGCGCGAAGTCGGCGGCCAGGCAGGTTCCGGCCAGCACCACGTGGTGGCCCCACCGGATGCGTCCACGGCTGCCCCAGCGGGGATCGGACTCGACATAGTGGCGCAGCGCGTAGGCCGCGTCACGGGCCTGGTCGACGGGGTGGACCACCTGGTCGGTGCCGTCGCGGCGGATGCGCCAGTTCCCGCCATCGTGCCAGACGTGGCTGCCCTTGGTCTCCACCACGACGATGCCGGAGTTGGGCATCAGCACCACCAGGTCTGCCTCGTGGTCCTTGGCCTGGTCACTGACGCGCACGCCGGCGAGCACGAGGCTGTCCTGGTCGAACTGGGCCATCATCCGCTCGTGCACCGCCTTCTCGGAAGGGGTGACGAAGTCGGGCTGGGCTGAGGGGGTGCGCGCTGGCATGGGGAGAACTCCATCTGGTCTGGCCCCGAGCCGTCCGATCAGACTAGCCAGATCTGAGCTCGACAAGGAACGTACGACACTGGCGGACACCCTGTCTTCAGGGTGGACACACGTCCCAGTGCGACTGCTCCGGTCTTCACAGGTCCGAGGTGGAAGCGGGCTCCTCGACGGTGGACGCCTCACGGGATTCGGCAGGCAGCGGCAGCACCAGCCGCGTGGAGTCCTCGTCGACGACGGCAATGCCCCTGGCCGGGAAGGGGGGTCGCCCATCAGGGCCAGCAGTCGGGCGGCCCCGGCCAGCGACTGCGGCGGGTCATCGGGGCTGGCGGCGCCATCGGCCTCCGCGGCGAGCAGGGGGAGCGCCTCCTCGGTGACCCGGTGGGACCACGAGTCGTCCAGGTGGGCGGCCTGCTGGGCGCGGGCAGACAGGGCATTGAGCCGGCGCGCGCTGGTGGCGACGTGGGCCGCCTCTACCGCCTGGCGGCGCACGATCGCCAGCACTAGCACGATGATGGCCACCTCGCCGGCGCCGGTGGTGACGGTGCTGGCGAGGCTCGCCAACTGGCGGGGACCGGGGAAGAAGACCACCAGGCCCAGGGGCTGCACCGCGGTCCAGACGATGGTCAGCAGGGTCCCGACCCTCACCGTCGAGGCCAGCACCGTCAGGTGGATCAGGCAGGAGACCACCCAGGCGAGCCACAGGTGGTAGGGCTCATGGGTGTCTGCGGGGGCCAGAGCCAGGTTCCAACCCCAGGCGACCACGGACAGGAACACCAGGACGGCCACCAGCAACCGGCTGAGCGGCCCCTGCACCATCCGCAGCGTGCCGTGGAAGCCGACCGCGGCGCACAGCAGGCCCAGCGGCAGGGGGAGCGGGTCTCGTCCAGGTGCGTGCCGGCCAGCACCGCAGTGGACAGCGCGGTGAGCAGGCCGGCCCGACGGCGTGCAGCAGGGCCCGGCGGGTGCGGTCGTCCGGGCTGGCATGCCAGGCGGTGGCGCGGGCTGGAGTGGCGCCGCGGCCACTCGGGCACCAGGCCGGTGCCGTCGTGGGCGAGTGCCCCGCCCACTTCGTCGAGCACCTCCTGGGCCGGGCTGCCGGCCTGCACCAGGTGGGCCGTCTGGCTGCGGGGGCTGTCGACGACCACCCGTACCCCGCCGTCGCGGGGCAGCACCACGACCGTCGGCTGGGTTGCGGGGCGCCGGCGGGCCAGGGACCGGGTGATGCGGTGCACCGCCTCGGCCAGGGCGGCGGCCACGGGGTGGGGCAGGGGGGTCGACGCACCACCTTCGACGGTGACCCGCAGCCCGGGCGCGAGCACGTCCTCGAGCCACCACAGCAGTTGCTGGCTGCGCCTGGCCGACAGGCCAGCGACGGCCACCCGGCAGTCCTCGACGGTCGCTGCAGGGGTGCTCGAGCTCGACTGGCGCCCCAGCCCGTGCAGGGCGTGCAGCACGTGGTCGTGCAGCAGCCGGCTGGTCTCCCCCGGCGCTGGTTCTGTTCGCGCGTCTGCATTGCCGTCACCTGGGCCTGCGCGCGCGAGCGGCTCACCTTGTCGCGTGGGGCGGCGATCAGCAGCAGCGCGTCGACGAAGAGGGTTGCCTGCAGGATCGGTTGGGCGATCCAGACCAGGTCGATTGCCGAGCGCCAGTCGTCCAGGGGGACCATCAGGCTCTGCAGCAGGCAGTCGGCCGCAACCAGACCGGCCGCGTGGGCGATGTACTGCCGGCGGGGCAGGGTGGCCATGGCCAGCTCCATCAGCGAGACGCTCCAGTAGCCCGGGCCCACCCACCGGGTCCGAGCTGCCGTGGCGCAGCAGCATCAGCCAGAAGCCGGCCATCGCCAGTGCTGCGAGCACCCAAGGCAACCAGGGCGCCGCGCGGCGGCGCAGGAGGGCCAGTCCGCAGATGGCCTTGCTGGCGGCCAGCAGGACCAGCCCGGGGCAGGGGCCCGGCTCGGTGGTGGCCAGGTGCCAGGACATGGGGCAAGGCTCATCACGACGCTGAGCGTCAGTACCGCCAGTCCCAGGACGCGCAGGGCGGAGTGCGTGTCGTCGCGGCTTCCTGTGGCGCGCGGCATCGGTGGGGGCATGGAGGGCCTTGATGCTGGTCCTGGACTGGGGTGGCCGAGGGCTGGTCCGGGTCAGCTGGTGCCGACATGTTTGCTCTCGGAATCTCCAGCATGGCAGACCTGTGACTGCGGAGTCGCCCGATGTTTGTCCGGCAGGTGAGGGACCGTCGATTCCGAGTCTGATGGCTGTCATGGTCAACGGTCCTTGTCCCCTGATCGTGGGAAAAACAGTGCGGTGTGTGACAGACCCAGGTTGTGGCTCACACGTGCATGGCCGCCGTGTCGGTGATGTCGGACCCGGTATGCGCAGACGTGCTGGAGGGAACCGGCACCCGCAGCAACGGCGCAGGGGACGGGCCCAGCAACAGCTCGTCTCGCAGGCTGCTGTCCATCAGCCACGCCGTCTCGCGCACCGAGGGCTCCGCCGGGTCCAGCCCGCCCGTGGCCATCCGCAGCCGTGAGGCACGTTGCAGCGCACCGCTGGCCTGCTCTGCGACGGTGCGCACCGAGAGCAGCACCAGCAGGGTGACCGCGATGTCGCCGGCCCCGGCCGTCAGCAACGAGGACAGCTCCCACAGCAGCCCCGGGTCCCGGTAGCGCAGCAGCATCATGGTGGCCTGCAACAGCATCCAGCCCGAGGCCACCACGGTCCCCAGGTTCAGGCTCAGCGAGAGCACCATCAGGTGCACCAGCGTCGAGGAGATCCAGGCCATCCACAGCGCGTAGTCGATGCGGGGTGACTGGGGCACCAGCCACAGGTTCACGGCCCAGCCCAGCACCGCCGCGGCGCACAGGGTGGCGAACAGCATCCGGTTCATCGGGGAGCGCCGCAGCACCCTCATGGCCTGCAGCCCCAGCAGGACGGACACGAGGCCAGCCATCAGGGCCAGCGCCGGACTGGCGCTGCGCGGCGCCATCAGCAAGGTCATCACCAGCCCCGCCGCCAGACCGGGCAGGGCGGTGCGCACCAGCAGGGGGCGGCTCAGGTCGTCGGGCGCGACGGTCCACGCCCGGCGGGGGTCCTCCGGTCCGGCGTGCGGCCAGGTGAGCACCACACTGGTGCCCTGGCCGGGGCTGGTGTGCATGACGGCCGCGCCGCCGGCATCGGTCATCCGGCGCCCGATGGAGCCCAGAACCCCCAGCCGGTCGGCGGGGATCGTCGAGGGGTCGAAACCGCAGCCGTCGTCGGCCACCACGACCCGCACCCCCACGTCCATCTCCTCGACGACCACCCGGGCCGTGTGGGCATGGGCGTGGCTGGCGACATTCGACAGGGCCTCGCGCTCGACTGCCCCTGCCCGGTCCGGGAGAGGGCGTGCAGGGCAGTCCAGGCCATCGGCACACGGCCGCGCGGCAGCCAGAAGAAGGGGAGGCAGAGCAGTTGGTTGGCCACCAGCATCACCAGGCCCGGCGTGGTCGCGGGTGCGGCGGCGTGCACTTCGACGACGAAGGGCACGGTCTCGGTGAGCAGCACCAGGGTGAAGACCGCCAGGCCCAGCAGGTGCAGCCCGGCCAGCAGGCCGGCGCGCGGCACGATCTGGGCGGGGGATGCGACGGACATGTACCTGCTCGGTGGTCGGGGGGCGCCGGCGGAGGAAGGCGGTTGGTGGTTCAGCAACATGAAGCTCGTCATGCCCCCTTGGGGCAGGCCCCTCCGGACGCGCCAATGAAAGCCATCCGACAGTCTCGGCATGGTCCACCGCCGCTGGGTGGGTACTGCAGGAGGGTTCGACGGGGGTTGCGGTGGTGGCCACCGCCTTCCAGGGCACCAAGACCACCACCCGCACCATGCTGCCCGTGATCGAGGGTCCCAGGGCCGGCAGGAAATCGAGGCCCGCCGGTCCCCGGTGAGAGGATTCGGTGTGCTGGTGACAACTAGGCTGGGCGCCATGGATCCAGAACTTCAGCACCTGCTCGCCGATGCCCTCACCTGGGCCGAGGGGCGGGGCCGGGTGCTCGATGTCGAGCTCTTGCAGCTCCTGCTGGACCTGCACCTGGAGTTCGACGGGCTCGGTGACGCGCAGTGGCCGCCCTGCTCGGCCGAGCACTTGGTGGCGGAGCTCCTGCCCGCCCGGGGGCCGGTGGAGCTGCCGGCCGGTGACGACGTGGTGGCCACCCTGGACAGCTACTGGCGCTTCCTGCGCTCCACCGGGCGGATGGCCTCGGGCTCGGCGAGTCCTGCCGCGCTGCGCCAGGAGGCCCGCGGGGCCCGGGCCCGGCTGCGGCGTGCCGGTGAGCAGCAACTGGCGGCCCGCCGGGCGCTCCAGTCGGTCGTCCAGGAGGAGCGGCGCCAGGCCAGCCCCGCGCCCGCCGCGGCCAGCGTCGCCCACTTCCGTTCCAGCGCCCTGTGGCGACGGCTGGGGCTGCTGCTGGACTGGGTGCGCCAGGGCCAGGAGCATCGTCGGCCGGTCGACGCCGAGCATGAGCTGGAGGTCGACCTGGTGCGCGATCTCTACCAGGCTGCAGGGCTGGATGAGTGGACCGGACGCCACCTGGCACTCTCCCTGGAGAAGGAAGGGGCCGAGGGGCTGGGGCGCGGCGCGCGGTGGAGCCTCGAGCCCTGGCACGAGGACTGGCAGGAGCAGGCCGACTGCCTGGCTGTCGACCGGCTGTGGTGGGTGGCGCTGCGCAGCGGACTGCTAGCGGTGCGCGACGCCCGGGCCGAGGTGGTTTTCGTCGAGCCCGAGGATGTCCAGGGCTGGCGCCTGCTGGCGGTCGACGTGGCCGCCTCCCTGGTCGAGTGGGCCAGCTTCCAGGTCAGCATCGACGGGCTCGAGATGGTGCTGGTGCGCGTTGCGGGCCCCGGGGGCGAACCGCGCACCGTCACCGAGCTGGTCCAGGAGTGGGTGGAGCTGGTGCAGCTGGACCTGGAGGAGCTGGGCATCGACCCCAGCCCCGGGGCCGAGGGCGAACCAGGCCTGCTCGACGATGCCGGCGGGGACCTGGTGCAGGCGCTGGCGCTCTTCGACGATGCCGGCCTGTGGATGCGCTCGACGCGGCTGTCCGGCACCGAGCTCGGCTGGGACCTGCTGCTGCGGATGCGCCAGGAGGACGAGCAGGCCCAGGAGGTGCTCGGCTGAGGCGTCGGCTGCGCAGGAGCTGGTGATCGCCCGGCCTCTAGGGAGCAGCTGTTCTGCTGTTGGCGTACCGGGCCGGTACAGACGGGCTGGACCACACCCTGCGGGGTACATTCTGCGGGACTGGCGGGGGCTGGTGAAACCCGTCGTGACCATCGACCGGCACTGGCCGCCGAACATCCCAGGCGGGTACGTTCCACAGACTTCAGGAGGCTCCCCCGTGGCGATCAACATCAACCTCGGCCCCCGGCAGGAGGTGGACTCCCTCGACCAGCCGATCCCGCGCACCTTCACGGGCTTCGACGCGCGGCTGGGCGACGACCAGCTCTGGAATGCCAACCGTGGTGCCTGGGAGCTGCCGGAGCAGGCAGCCCAGGAGAGCTTCGCCACGTTCAGCTTCGACGGCGCCATCCGCCTGGTTGCCGAGCTGGAGGGGGTCGAGAACCTGCAGCAGGACGGGCGTGCGGTCCAGGCCCTGCTCGGCCGTGTCCTGCACGCCGGCGACCCGGTGCGCGATGCCCTGGTCGGCCGCCCGATCGACCAGGACGACGAGGTCAGCTTCATCGACACCACGGAACAGGACGAGATGCCGCCGGCGGAGCGCTATGCCCCCAGCGAGCGCAAGCGCCGTGTCTTCCTGGTGCGGATGAATGCCGACGACTGGTTCTGGACTCCCGAGGACGAGCAGGCGATCATCGCCCGCACCGCCGCCGGCGCCCCGGTGCGTGAGACCTGGCCGTCGGGTGGACGTCGCCACGGCATCGAGCCGGGGGACCGGATCTTCCTGGTCTACGTGCGCGACGGCGAGTTCAGCGTCCGCGGCAGCGGGGTGGTCTCCAGCCGCGTCTACAGCGGCGAGCACTGGGACGACCCACTGCGCAGCGCCAACTACATCGACATCGACTGGGACACCGTGCTGCCCGTCGATGATGCCGTCAGCCGCAAGACCCTGCTGGAGAAGGTGCCGGGCTATGCCTGGAACCCGCAGAAGGGCGGCGTGGAGCTGCACGAGCCGATGGCCAGCCAGATGGAGGAGCTGTGGCAGCAGCAGGTCAAGGGTGAGAACCCGGTGCCGGTGCCCGTGGAAGCCGGCTGGGAGTTCGACGACGCGCGCCGTCGCCAGCTCACCGTGATGGCCCGCCAGCGGCTCTTCGAGACCTTCGACCAGGAGGGCTGGGAGATCGTCGACACCTCCGCCGAGCGCCCCTACAGCGCCGTCGCCTACCGCGGCGAGGAGGTGCTCTACCTGTTCGCCAAGGGGGCCGAGACGGTCGGCCGTCCGGTCTTCCTGACCGCCGAGGAGGTCGAGTACATCAAGGACCATCCCGCCGAGAGCCGTCTCGGTCAGCTCAGCGACGTGGAGTTCGCCCAGGGCAACGTGCAGGACGAGAACTCGGGAATCTTCACCGTCGTCGACTTCGACGTCGAGGGTGGCTCCTTCGTGCCGGTCCTCTACCGCTACGAGAAGCCCGCAGCGGACTGACCGACCCCCGCACGCCCTTTGCGCCGCCCCGACCGCCGCCCCACGGCAGCCGGGGCGGTAGCGTGTCGGCACGGGTCTGGTGAACCGCACCGTTCCCGCACCGCCCCCGAGGCAAAGGAGCACCCCGTGGTTGCCCTGCACACGGCCATCGCGATCGTCCTGGTCATCGCGCTGATCATCAAGTTCAAGGTGGACCCGGTGATCTCACTGGTCCTCGCCTCGCTCTATCTCGGCCTCACTTCGGGCATCGGGCTGGAGAAGACGATCACCTCCATCACCGGGGGCTTCGGCGAGATCATGGCCGAGGTGGGCCTGCTGATCGGCTTCGGCGTGCTGATCGGCAGCCTGCTGCACGCCACGGGAGCCTTCCGCAAGCTTGTGACCGCGCTGGTCAACGGGGTGGGGGCCAAGCGGATGCCCTATGCGTTGACCTTGGCGCTGTCGACGATCTTCCCCTCGATCTATGTCGACGTGCAGGTGGTGCTGGCCGCGCCGGTGGCCCGTTCCAGCTCCCGCTTCATCGGAAAGCACGGACTGCCGTGGATGTCGGCTGCGATGGGCGCCGGCATCTTCTGCGGCTATGTCTTCGTCGTCCCCGGCCTGGCGGCCATCTCGATCTGTGGCCTGCTGGGGATCCCGCTGGGCAAGTGGCTGCTCTTCGGCCTCGTGCTGGGCCCGCTGACGGCGTGTCTGTCGACGATCATCTTCCGCCAGCTGCTGCGCGGCAACTACTGGAATCCCGAGACCGACGAGGAGCACGACGAGGCGGTGCTGGCCCAGGAGGCCTCGCTGGAGGCCGAGCACGACGACTCCGGCGTGCCGCCGCTGCTGGTCTGCCTGATGCCGATCCTGATCCCGCTGGTGCTGATCGCCTCCGGCGCCTTCTGCCAGCTCTTCGGCTACGAGAACAGCGTGGTGCGCTTCCTCAGCGACGCCAACCTGGCCCTCTTCCTGGGGCTGCTCGGCGCCTTCCTGCTGGCTCGCCGCACCATCGGCACGGAACAGACCAATGAGGCGATGAGCAGCGGTTTCCACACCTCGGGCGAGATCCTGCTGATCACCGGCATCGGTGGCTCGCTGGGCGAGATCATCAAGGCCACTGGTCTGGCGAAGGTGCTGGGTGGGCTCTTCTCCGCCGACGCCGGCGCCCCGGTGCTGCTGAGCATCTTGCTGGCCTGGATCATCGCGGCCCTGATGCACCTGGCCATCGGCTCGGTCTCGGTGGCGGCCATCACCGCCTCGGGCATCATCGCCCCCATCCTGGGCCAGATCGAGGTCAACCCGATCACCATTGGCCTGGCGATCGCCTCGGGCGCCCTGTTCGCGCTGCAGGTCAACAGCAACTTCTTCTGGATGTTCAAGACGCTGATGGGGCTTTCCACCAAGGGCGCGCTCAAGACGATGACGATGATCACCGTGATCGCCTCGCTGGTCTCGCTGCCAATGGTGATGGGGCTCGGCCTGGTGATGTGACGCGTGCCCGGAGGTGGCCGCTGCGCGCTCTTGCCCCCGGACATTGTGGCCCCGGACATGGGGATCGGCGGAAACTGCCCTCGGGGAAGGGCCGGTCTGCGCCGATCCGGTCTTGGGGGCCGCTGGCCCGGTCAGGTCACGGGGTGGGCATGCCGCCGTTGACGTTGAGCGTCTCGCCCACCACATAGCTGGATTCGGGCGAGGCCAGGAAGACATAGGCGGGGGCCAGCTCCACTGGGTGTCCGGCGCGCCCCAGCGGGGTGGACTTGCCGAACTTCGGAAGCTCCTCGGTCTGCTGCCCGCCCTGCACCTGCAGCGGGGTCCAGATCGGTCCGGGGGCCACGGCGTTCACGCGGATCCCCTTGGGTGCCAGGTACTGCGACAGGCCCTTGGTGAAGTTGTTGATCGCGGCCTTGGTGGAGGCGTAGTCGATCTTGTCCTCGCTGGGCTCGTAGGCCTGGATCGAGGTGGTGTTGATGATCGTCGAGCCGGCCGGCAGGTGGGCGATGGCCTCCTGGCTGATCCAGAACATCGCCAGGATGTTGGTGTCGAAGGTCTCGCGCATCTGCTCCGAGGTCATCTCCTCGAACTTCGCCACCGACTTCTGGTGTCCGGCATTGTTGACCAGGATGTCCAGGCCACCCAGCTCCTCGACGGCCCTGGTGACGATGCCGCGGGCGGCGGCCTCGTCGGTGATGTCCGCGGGCAGGGCGACCGCCTTGCGTCCCTCGCCCTCGATGAGCTCGATGATGAGGCGGGCGTCCTCCTCCTCGGCGGGCAGGTAGCCCAGCGCGACATCGGCGCCCTCGCGGGCGAAGGCGATCGCCACGGCGGCGCCAATGCCGGAGTCGCCGCCGGTGACCAGGGCCCTGCGCCCCTTGAGCCGTCCGGTGCCGCGGTAGCTCTGCTCGCCGCGGTCGGGCTTGGGGGTCAACTCGGCGTCCAGGCCCGGCTCGGGCTGGCTCTGCTCGGGGATCTCGAGGTCGGGGTAGCGATCGACGGGATTGGCGAAGTCCAGCTGGTCCATGCTTGCTCCTGTTGCTCTTTCCCCCCTGGGGCGTGCCTCTGGGGGTGGGTCTGTTTTCCCTTCCACGCTAGGTCTTTCGTGCTGGTGCACCACCACCCCCAGGGAGGGAGGTCGTTCGCCCTCGACGAGATCGGCGCACCCCATCCACCCTCTGGGCTGGCCTCAGGCCGCGCGCGAGATGCTCATCCTGACGAAGTCCGGGTCCTGGTGCAGCTGCGCTGGCCCGTCCTGCAGGCGGCGCCGCCAGCCCTGCACCTGGGCCTGGCTGGACTCGAGCACCACGGCGCTGGCCGTGCCCACTTGTCCGGGCAGGGCCCGTGCGCTGAGCGTCACCGGCTGGCCGGTGTGGTCGGGGGAGCCCAGGTGGCCCAGCAGCACCACCAGGTCGTCGAGCTGGCCGCGGTCGTCCTCGGCGCCGAAGGCGGTGCTGATCGCCCAGCCCTGCCGGCGGCGCAGGGCCAGCAGCTGAAGCAGTTCACCCTTTCCGGGGCCCAGCACCAGCTCGTCGCGCAGGTCGGTCTCCAGCCGTTCGGCCTCGCGGCGCAGCACCGGGTCGTGCGGCTGGCGGCGGCCCTCGGCGATGTCGCGCAGCAACGGGAGGGCCTCGCGGGTGACACGCTGCGACCAGAAGCGGTCCATCCGGGTGCCGGCCACCAGACGGGCGGTGGCGGCGCGGATCCGGCTGGTGAGCTCCGCCTGCTTCTGCTCGCTACTGACGATGTGGCGCGCCACCGCCAGCGAGACCATCGTGACGGCCAGCAGCCCGACCGCCAGGAAGATGGAACTGGAGAAGGTGGCCGCCCGCCCGGTCCAGTCGAACAGCACCACGAAGGGCAGCGCGATCGTCACGCACCAGGCGGCCGTCAGGATGATGCCCCGGCGCAGCGGGCTGGACAGGGCGAGCAGCTGCACCAGCGCCGTGCCTGTCCAGGCCATCCACAGCACGTGGACGCTGGGCATCGGACGCGGTGTCAGCAGCAGGTTGAGGATGCCTGCGGCCACCGTCAGCAGGAACAGGCCCAGGGCCTCGCGGCGAGTCAGCGCCCGCTTCCCGAGCACACGCATCGTCCACGAGCAGACCACGGCCATGGTCAGGCCCAGCAGTCGGGTCATCGTCGGGTGGGTGCTGTACCCGGCCAGAAGCAGGCACAGCAGCAGGCCCGAGACCAGTCCGGGCAGGGCGGTGTGGACGGTGGTGCGGCGCACCCGGTCGTCGGGTTCTTCGAACAGGGCCGGGCTCAGGCCGTCGCCGTGGCGCGGCCAGCGCAGGCTGACCCTGGTGCCCCGCCCCTTGGCCGAGTCCACCACGGCCTCGCCGCCGATGTCGTCGAGGCGCTGCAGCACTGAGCGGCGCACCCCGAGACGGCCGGTCGGCAGGTGGGTGGGGTCGAAGCCGGCGCCGTCATCGATGACCCGCACCAGGCATTGCTGTCCCTCCTGGGCGACGACCACTTGGCAGCGGGCATTCGGGCCGGCATGGCGCTCCACATTGCGCAGGGCCTCGTGAGCGGCCGAGGCCAGTGTGCGGGCCACCTTCTCGGGCAGCGGGTCGCTGCGCCCGGTCAGGCTCGCCCCCAGCTTCAGCCGGGTCGGGTTGTTCTCCAACTGGGTCTCGACGCGGGTGGTCGCGGTGGCGTCCACGGGGCGCGAGAGGGCGGCCACCGCGTCGCGGCACTCGGCCCGCACCATGGCCAGGTCGACGGTGCTGGCGGGGCGGCTGATGGCGTGCAGGGCGTGCAGCACGTGGTCGTGCAGCAGCCGCTCGGCCTCGCGACGATCCTCCACCTGGGAGCGTTGTTCGGCATGGAGCATCCGTACCCGGTGCTGTTCATCGAGGGTGGCCTGCAGACTGCTGGCCATCTGCAGCAGGCCGTCGCCGAACATCAGCACCAGCAGCAAGGGCGAGAAGGCGAGCACCATCGGGGCGATGGCCAGGGTGGTGGTGAGGCGGTGGTCGAGCCAGGCCGCGGCGGCCGCGCCCGCCAGGAGCAGACCGAGCACCAGTCCGGTGCAGCGCAGGTAGCTCTGGCGGTGCAGGTGCACCATCGTGGCCGCCATCAGGGGCAGCGCCCAGTAGCCGGGTGACCACAGGTCGTGCGGGTTCAGGTCGTAGCGGTGCTGGTTCAACAGCGCCACGGCGAAGCCCAGCAGCAGGGCGCTGGGCACCAGCCAGCCCAGGCGCAGTCGGCGCCGGGTCAGCAGCAGTGGGGGCACGGTGGCGAAGTGGCCCAGCAACAGGACGAAGGCCAGCCGGGCATTGGGTGAGGAGAGGGCGGGTTGGTCGTGGATCGGCAGCACATTGGCCACCAGCGTGAGCAGCCAGGCCATCAGGCCCAGGGTGCGGATGCCGGTGGTGACGGCCCGCCGCATCTGGTGCGGCGCGGGTGGGCGTCCCCAGAGGGCGTGGCCGTCCACGGTGGCAGGCCGGGCAGCCGGGTCGTCGTCGCGACGGCTCGGTGCGGAGGTCTGCTGATGTTGGGTCACGCCATCTTCTCGGGGTCAGGAGGCACGGGCACGGGGCTCGGGCGGCACGCAGCGGGCGAGGCCGGTGCCGGCTTCGGCCCTCGGGGCCACGGGCGTCGGGGGACGCCGAAGTCGAGTCTTGCACCACGGCTCTGCCCGAGCCCCGCTGGACGCTTCTTCTGAAGCAGACCCACAGTCCGCCGCGGCTCGGGGGGTTGCGCTGTGGGCTTGTTCGCTGTGGGCAATTCTGGTGCTGCGACGGTGCTTGTCATGGCAGCGTTGGGCGCATGACTCAGCAGGCGAGCCCAGCCCAGTCTCCGACCCAGATCCCGACACGGGGCGGCAACCCGAGCCCTGGCAGTCACACGGGCGAGGTGGAGCCCTTCGAGTTCCTGGGCACCTGGGACGGGCCGGTCGTCGCCACCTCCATCCACACCGGGCACGCGCTGCGGGCCGAGGTGCAGGAGCTGATGGACCTCGACGAGGACGACCGCTTCCGTGAGGAGGACCCCTTCACCCACCTGATCGCCCAGCTGGTGCCGGCGCGGGTGGTGGTGAACCGCTCGCGTTTCGAGGTGGACCTCAACCGGGGTGAGGAGGAGGCCGTCTACCGCACCCCCCGACGACTGCTGGGGCCTGGAAGTGTGGCGCGGCGGTGAGCTGCCCGCCGACGTGGCCGAACGCTCGCTCGAGGTGCACCGCGCCTTCTACGAGGCCCTGGCCGCCCGCCTGGACGAGCTGGCCGAGCGCGGCCCCTTCGTCGTCTTCGACGTGCACTCCTACAACCACCGCCGCGACGGCGCGGACCAGCCTGCCTCCCCGCAGGAGGAGAATCCCGACGTGAACGTTGGCACCGGCTCGCTGGACCGGGAGCGCTGGGGCGATGTGGTGGACGTCTTCAACTCCACCCTGGCCGCGCAGGAGTTGTCGGACGGCCCGCTCGACGTGCGCGAGAATGTCCGCTTCAAGGGTGCCAAGCTGGCCCGCTGGGTGCACGAGCGCTACCCCGACAAGGGCATCTGTCTGGCGCTGGAGTTCAAGAAGAGCTTCATGGACGAGTGGACCGGCCAGCCGGATGCCGCGCGGATCGCCGAGCTTTCGCAGGCGCTGGCCGCGACGCTGCAGCCGCTGGCCGCGACGCTGCGCGCCCACGCGTGAGGGGGTCGCCCATGACCGACTTCCTCGACGCCAGGGCCCACCAGGTCGACGAGCAGCTGGCGCAGCTGTCGGAGACCTTCCGTTTCCTGCTCGACCTGACTCCGGTGGATGCCGCGGACTGGCGTCGGCGCTGGGTGGCCGGTGAGCACACCACGCCCGACTTCGGCTACCGCGAGCTGTCGACCGACCCGGACGTGGTGCTGGTCACGCTGGAGCGCATCGACGTGGACCAGGTGGAGGACGCCACGGTCCGCCACCTGCTGCAGGGCAAGCACCGCGAGCTGCGGCTGCAGGCCGAGTTGCTGCGTGCCCGCAACAGCGCCGACTTCCTGCCGCTGGCGATCGAGCTCTACGGTTCGGTGACGCCCGAGCTGCACGACATCGCCCAGCACATCCTGGACGAGGTGGAGCCCGACTCCGGCGACCAGGAGACCGTCACGGCTGCCGACTTCCACCGCCTGGCGCTGGCCGAGATCGACTGGTACCAGCAGCAGGACCCCGAGGTGGTGATGCGCGCGGAGCTGCGTAGTGATGTCAATGGCGTGCTGGTCAGTGGTGACGCGCTGCTGGTGGGGGAGGACTCGGCGGTGCAGAAGCGTCGGGTCAATGCCCTGCTGCAGCACGAGATCGGCACCCACCTGGTGACCCAGGTCAATGGCGCGGTGCAGCCGATCCGCTGCCTGGGTGCCGGCCTGGCCGGCTATGACGAGACCCAGGAGGGCCTGGCCGTGCTGGGTGAGATCGCCGTCGGTGAGCTGACCCGCACGCGGCTGCGCCAGCTGGCCGGCCGGGTGCTGACCGTCGACGCCATGCTGCAGGGAGGCTCCTTCGCCGAGTGCTGGCAGCAGCTGGTCAGCCGCGGCTTCAAGCGGGGCAGCGCCTTCACCACCGTGATGCGCATCCACCGCTCCGGCGGTTTCCCCAAGGACGCCTGCTACCTGCGCGGCCTGGTGGACCTGCTCACCCATGTACGCGAGGGCGGCAGCCTGGACCTGTTCTACCTGGGCAAGTTCTCGCTGGTCGACCTTCCCGACGTGGCCGAGCTCGACCGGCGCGGGGTGCTCGAGCCAGCGCGCATCCGGCCCCACTACCTGTCCGATCCGGCTTCGGGGCGTCGACTGGCCGAGGCGGCGCACACGCCGCTGTCGCAGCTGGTCAGCGCCGAGGCCGCTGAGCCCGGCACCCCCGCCACCACCCCTGAACACAGCCTCATCTAGGAGAACCATGAAGATCGGATTCGTCGTCAACGACATCGCCACCGAGAGGGCTGGCTACACCACCACCCGTCTGGCTCTGACCGCGGTGCAGCTGGCCACGAGGTGGGCATCATCGGCCTGGGCGACTTCAACTACCTGCCCGACGGCTCCCTGGGTGCCCTGGTGCATGCCGGCAAGGCCAAGAGCTACCACTCGCACGAGCGCTACCTCGAGGACGTCCAGAAGGACGAGGGCACCCAGACCACGCTGAGCGACTTCGACGTCGTGATGCTGCGCTCCGACCCGGCCAGCGACGCCGAGCGTCCCTGGGCGGCGACCGCCGGCATCGCCTTCGGCCAGCTGATCGCCGCCAGCGGCGTGCTGGTGGTCAACGATCCCGAGACCTTGGCGACGGCGGTCAGCAAGGCCTACTTCCAGCACTTCCCCGAGGCGGTGCGTCCCAAGACCCTGATCAGCCGCGACGAGCAGCAGATCAGCGAGTTCGTGAAGGAGTTGGGCGGCAAGGCGGTGCTGAAGCCGCTGCAGGGCTCGGGTGGTTCCGGCGTCTTCCTGGTCAACGAGGAGGAGTCGGCCAACCTCAACCAAATCATCGAGGCGATCAGCCGCGACGGCTATGTGGTGACGCAGGAGTACCTGCCGGCCGCTGCCGCCGGCGACACCCGATTGTTCGTGATGAACGGCGAACCGCTCAAGGTGGACGGCAAGTACGCCGCCTTCCGCCGGGTGAACGAGTCGGCCGACATGCGCTCCAATGTCTCGGCCGGCGGCACCATCCAGGAGGCCACGATCACCGACGAGATGCTGCAGATGGTCGACGTGATCCGTCCCAAGCTGGTCAGTGACGGCATGTTCCTGGTGGGCCTGGACATTGTCGGCGACAAGCTGATGGAGATCAACGTCTTCACCCCCGGCGGCCTGGGCAGCTCCCAGAACATCTACGACGTCGACTTCACTCCGGCGATCATCAAGGACCTGGAGCGCAAGGTGCGGATGCGCTCGCACTACCCGCGCGGACTGGCGAACAAGGCACTCGCGGCGATGTGACCTGACGCCTCGTCCGCGCGAGGCACAGGCAAGGGGCTCCGGGCACACGTTCCAACGTATGCTCGGAACCCTTTGGGTGTGCTCGGTGTGGGTCAGTTGTGCTGGAGCTGGCTGCGCACGAGCAGCCCGATCCCGACGGCTGCCGCCAGCATGAGTGAGATGGCCAGCAGCGGGTGGATGCGCCACAGCACCATCACGGCGCTGATACCGACGAATCCAGCGCTGGCATAGATCGCGGCCCAGGCCAGGCAGCCCAGCAGCAGTGCGGGCAGGTAGCGACGCAGCGGCATCCGGGTGAATCCGGCGGCCAGGTTCACCATGGTCTGCACGCCGATGGTGAGGAAGCCCAGGGTGACCGCCGGGGCACCCCAGGTGTTGAGGGCCTGCTCGGCGCGAATGAAGCCGACGCGCTCGGTGAGGCCGGGGCGTACCGCGTCCTGGCGTCCCCGTTCGGAACCGCGACGCAGCAACCGGCCCAGCAGGTAGGTGCCTCCGGCGCGCAGCAGGACCACGACGAACAGTCCGGCCGCGACGACGACGAAGGGCGCCTCCCAGCTGACCGGGTTCCACCACGCCTGCAGCGGCAGGGGGATGGTGGACGGGTGCATCCTGACAGCCTACGCGCCCGTGATCTGGCCTTCGCGGCAAAGCTTGGCCAGGCATGGTGTTCCGGGCGTGCAGCTGCCTAGGCTGGGCCTCCCCATCCAACCCGGGTGGGTGCAACTCCCCAGGAGCCTGTCATGACCCAGACCCCCGTTGCCCAGGCAGAGGAGCAGGGCGACCCCTACATCCTCGATCCTGCGAAGGTGCAGGATCCACCCACCGGTTGGGGGCCCAGCATGCGCTTCCTGGGGCCCGGCATGATCACCTCGGCCGCCGTCGTGGGCAGTGGTGAGCTGATCACCGCCACCACGCTCGGCGCCAAGGTCGGCTTCCTGTTGCTGTGGCTGGTCTTCGTGTCCACCTTCGTGAAGGTGGCGGTGCAGATCGAGCTGGCCCGCTGGTCGATCTCGACGGGTCGTCCGGGCACCTTCGGCTATGACGACGTGCCGCCACGCATCGGGCGGCGCGGCTGGATCAGCTACCTGGCCGTGCTGATGTTCCTGCAGTTCCTCACCAGCCAGGCCGGCGTGCTGGGCACGGCAGGCCTGGCGCTGTCGATGCTGCTGCCGGTGGGCGGTGATCCGATGTCCAAGGCCTCGCTGGGATTCTGGGTGCTGGTGATGGTGGCGGTGGCCATCGCCATCCATGTCAGCGACCGTTACGAAATCGTCGAGAAGGTCTCCACGGTGCTGGTGGTGCTGGTGACGGCGGTGGCCGTCGCGCTGGTCTTCGGTGTTCAGTTCACGCCCTTTGCCTGGGACGGTGCCGATCTGGCACACGGCATGGGCTTCAAGATTGCGGCCGGGACGATGGGCATCGCATTGAGCATGTTCGGTCTCACCGGGATCGGCGCGGGCGAGATCAGCTCCTACACCTTCTGGTGCGTGGAGAAGGGCTATGCCGCCTGGACCGGGCCCCATGACGGCAGCGAGGCCTGGGTGGAGCGGGCGCGCGGCTGGATCGGCGTGATGAAGAAGGATGCCTGGCTCAGCTGGGTGGTCTACACGATGTCGACCGCCGCCTTCTACGTGCTGGGTGCGGCCGTGCTGCACCCGCAGGGCCTGGCCCCGAGCGGCAATGACGTCATCAAGCT
Organism: Luteococcus sediminum; assembly: GCF_054783495.1. NCBI lineage: Bacteria > Bacillati > Actinomycetota > Actinomycetes > Propionibacteriales > Propionibacteriaceae > Luteococcus > Luteococcus sediminum. The sequence continues at coordinate 233,855 of NZ_BAAGQL010000022.1, forward strand.
GCTCTCGCGCATCTTCGGCGACACGATGGGCCCGTGGGCGGCGGTGGTCTTCCTGGTCTTTGCTGCGGTGGCACTGTTCAAGACGATCGTGGCCAATGTGCCCAGCCTGAGCCGCCAGACCGCTGCCGCGTTGAGCGTCTTCGGTGCCTTCACCTGGACCGACACCGCGGCCCGTCGCCGGATGATGCGCTTCCTGATGGTCTTCATGCCGGTGATCTGGGGCCTGCTGGCGGTGGTGGTGAAGTCGCCGCTGCAGATGGTGATCCTGGGCGGCATCCTCAATGCGCTGTACCTGATGGCGGTCTCGGTGGCCACGCTCTACCTCTCGCACGCCCAGACCGACCGCCGGATCAAGGACGGGATGCTGTTCACTGCCTACCTGGTGGTCTCGGCGATCGCCGTCTTCGCCGTCGGCCTGGTTTCGCTGGTGGACATGCTCTGAGCCGTGGTGGACGCCCGCTGGCCGAGTGGGGCGTGAGGATGCAGCACGACCCTGACGGATCTTTCGTCAGGGTCGTGCTGGTTGTTGTCAGGGGCTCGTCGGGGGAATGTCCCGTGGGGCTCGGACGCCGTCCGCCACGAGGAGACCTTCATACCCCCAGCCCTACAATTGAAACATGAACCAATTTGACTCGCCGTCAGGATGGGCCGGGGCGCCCGGCGCCTGTCGTCCGACGTGCCGGGCGGCCGGGGCTGTCCGCCCGGTACTGCGCCTCAGTGCTCCAGAGCCGGATGGAGGTCGCTGAGCGTGAATCGCTGGCGGGCCCGCACCGCAAGGACGTCGAGCGCCAGGGCGGCCAGTCCGATGCCGGCGAGCACCACCACGTCGTGCACGAAGTGGCTCCACAACCCGCCGGAAATCACCACCCGGAAGGCGTCGATCGAATAGGTGATCGGCATGAAGGGGTTGATCCAGCGGAAGAAGGGCGGCAGCACGTCGGCGGGGTAGGTGCCGCCGGTGGATGCCAGCTGCAGGATCAGCCAGACCAGCAGCAGGGCCGATCCGGGCAGGCCCAGCGCGATGCGCATCAGGTGCGCCACCAGGCTGAAGACCACCGCCACCAGCACCGTCAGCGCCACCGTCGCCACACCGTGCAGCGGGTCGAGGCCCAGGGTGGCCCAGACCGTTGCCAGCATCAGGATCGCACCAGCCACTGCGACCGTCCCGAAGGGGATCCAGGCGCTCAGGGCCAGGCGCAACGCGCTCATGCGCCCGGCCAGCAGGCGGCCCGAGATCGGACGCATCACCAGGAAGCCCGAGATGCCGAAGACCCACATGGCGATCGAGAAGAACAGCGGGGCCAGGCCGCGGCCGTAGACGTGGGCTGGGTTCTCCACCAGGGTGTCGACGTGCGCGGGCGAGGAGAGCACCTGGGCGGCACCCTCGGCGCTGTCGCCCGAGATGGCGGGGATGCGCTTGACGCCGTCGCTGAGTCCCTTGGTGAGCTGCTGCGAGCCCTTCTCCAGCTGGGCCAGGCCGTCGTCGAGGGAGCTGGCGCCCTTGTCCAGGCTGCCGAGGCCCTCGTCGAGCTGGCCCATGCCGGTGCTCAGCTGGGAAGCGCCGCCGTGGGCCTTGACCACTCCGGCCGAGAGGGTTCCGGCGCCGGTGGAGGCCTTGTCGATGCCCGCGTGAAGGTCGCCTGCGCCGTCGGCCACCTGCTGTGCGCCCTGGTTGAGCTGGGTCAGCTTGGCCGAGGCGCTCTTCAGCTCGCCGGCGGCATTGGCCTGCTGCACCCGCTCGTTGAGCGTCGCCGAGCGGCCGGAGGCGCGGGCGGCGGCCACGGCCACGTCATTGTTGCGGGTCTGGGCCTGTTCCAAGCGCGTGGCCAGGTCCTTGTAGGCCTTGGTCTCGGTGACCCCGGGCACGGTGGCCAGCGTCGCCAGGGCCTGGTCGGCCTGGTCAAGCCGGCCGCCGACGGTGTCAGTGGCGCCGGTCACGTGGCCGCTGAGGGTCTGCACGTCCTTGTTGATCTCGGCGGAGTCGGACTTCACGGTGCCCTGCAGCTCGGCGGCGCGGTCCAGCACCGGCACGACGGTGTCGGCCAGCTGGGCGGTGCCGCCGGCCACCTGCCCCGCACCCTGCTCCAAGCGCTGCGAACCCTTGGCCAGCTCACCCAGACCGTTGTGCAGGCTGGCGGCACCGGTTTCGAGCTCACCCATGCCGGAGTCGAGGCTTGTGGCGCCGGCGGAGAGCTTGGCCGAGGCCGCCTTCGCGGTGGTGGCGCCGTCGGCCAGCTTCGCGGAGCCGTCCTTGGCCTTGGTGATGCCGGTGGTGAGCTTTGCCGAGCCGTCGCGGGCCTCCACCATGCCGTCGCGGATCTTGTCCAGGTTGGCGAAGACGGCCTCGAAGTAGGCCTCGACGGCCGTCTCGTTGACGGCCTTCTCGATGCTGTTCTGGGCCTGTCCGGTCACTGAGCCGATGACGAAGCCGTTGGCGTCATTGCGGTGCATGGTGATCTTCGCCCGGCGCGGGTGGTCGGTGGAGCCGCTGACCAGGTCGGCGGAGAAGTTCTGGGGCACGTGGACGCTGAGGTAGTAGCGGCCCTCGCGCAGCCCCTGTTCGGCGTCGGTGGCGTCGGTGACGTGCCAGTCGAAGTTTCGCGCCTCCACGACGTTGTCGGTGAAGTCCTTGCCGGCCTGCACCTTCTTGCCGTTGTAGGTGACGGGCCTGTCGTCGTTGACCACGGCCACCGGTAGGTCGCGCATGCGGCCGTAGGGGTCCCAGTTGGCCGCCAGGTAGATGGAGCCGTAGATCACCGGGACGAGCATGGCGAAGATCAGTGCGAGCTTGGGCAGCGGGCCGCGGAAGCGGCGCAGTTCGAAGCGGGACAGGAACATCAGGCGTCCTCGATGGTGGTGGAGCGGCGCCGGGTGCGGCGCAGGGCAAAGTTCGGTTCGCCGCGCTGGGCCGGCGGCGGGAGGATGACGACGGCTGCCAGCGGCGGCAGCGGGGACTGCTCCAGGCTCGAGATGACGAATCGGTTGCCGTCCTCGGTGAGCAGGGCCATCGCGTCGTGCAGCCAGACGAGCTGGTCGTCGGTCAGTGACTCGTCGACGTCGTCGGCCACCACGAAGCGGGCAGGTGACAGGCAGCCGAGCACGAGGGTGAGCAGCATCCTTTCCTGGGCGGCCATTCGGTCGACAAGCTGGTCGGTGTCGAAGCGGTGGCCCAGCAGGTCCTCCAGCTCGCGGAAGCGGGTGCGCCCGCGGCGGGTCCCGATGCCCTCGGCGATGGCGCGCTCGTCGCGGGACTCGCCGATGGTCAGGTTGTCCTCGAGCTCGGCGAAGCCACTGATCCTGGCCACCGAGACCTGCTGGCGCAGCTTCCAGGGCTGGGCGATGCCGTCGATCTCGCCCACCTGCAGGCTGCCCTCGACGCCCTTGAGCCGCCCGGCCAGGGCGAGCAGCAGCGACGAGCGTCCTGAGCCCTGCTGGCCGACGAGCACGGCGGGCCGGTCGGAGGGGAAGTCCAGGTCGAGCGGGCCGAAGACCATCGACTCGCGCCCGCGCATCCGGAACTCCCGGGCGCTGAGCAGCAGGTCGGGCTCGGCGGCGTGCGTGGGCTCGTGCGGGGCATCGGATGGCGCGGCGGCGTGCGTGATCCCGGGCGATGCCTCGATGCGCTCGTGGATCGGCGCTGGCTGGTCGTCCTCGGCGGCGTGTTGCGGCTCGTGGGGTGACGGGCTGGGCTGGCTGGTGGTCATGTGGTCCTCTCGTGCACCGCCAAATGTAATTGCACTGACCGGTGCAACGAAATTGGTGACGGGGGTTCTCAGGGTAGTCTCCGCCAAGAACCGCGGGCGCGTGCGACAGGCTGTCGGACCCGCAGGGTCGGTGCGGTCGAAGCCTTCTACCAGGCGCTGGTGCCCCGGACGGGTCCCAGGACTGCCGCAGGCCGCTGCACGGTGATCCGGGCGGAGTCCTCGTCGGCATCCACCTGCACCTGCTCGCCCGGCATCGACCCGACGGCGAAGATCCGTGCCCACCGCATCCGCTGCGAGCGGCTCGGGGCCAGCACCACCGCCGTCATCCGGTCCGCGGCGCCGCTCAACGTCACCTGCTGCCCGGGGCGCGCCGGTGACCCGGTGCGACCAGTGGTCGTCCAGGTGGGTCATGGCCTGCAGCCGGTCCGCCTCGCGGCGCAGGGCCCGTGCCTGGTGGCGCTCCATCGCCGCGACATTCGAGATGTGCCGGGCCGAGTGGAAAACCATCAGAGAGACCAGGCCCTCGCCCACGCCGATCGAGACCACCGGGTGAAGAGCGGCCAGGTCGAGGCCCGGGCCGAAGCGGGCCATCAGCAGGGCCAGCATCGATGCCGCCCAGCCGGCCAGCGCCAGGATGGCCTGCCACAGCCGCTGCTGAAGCACCACCAGATGCGCCAGTGAGGCACAGCCCCAGCACAGCCACAGGTAGTGCACCACGCGGGTGTGGTCGGGCGCGGTCCACAGGTTGGTGGCCCAGACCGCCACCGAGATGCCGGCCAGCAGCGTGGCGTGCAGCAGGCTCATCGGGTGGCGACGAAGCCACCAGATGCTCGCCGCCCCAGCAGCCACCAGCAGCAGCGTCGCCAGCACCACCGGCCACTGCGGGCTCACCAGCGGCAAGAGCAGTGCGGTGAAGAAGGGGGCCAGCGCCAGGTTCGGCCAGGCGGTGCGGGTGAGCACCTGGCGGGCCGTGTGGCTGCCGTCGTCGGTGTCCAGATGCTGCTCGTCGAGCCACGGTCACACCAGGTGCACACGGGTGCCATGGCCCGGCCACGACGTGATCCGTGCCCAGCCACCCACCGACTCCATCCGCTCGTCGACGGAGCGACGGATGCCCAGGCGCTGCGGGGGCCTTGGAGGTGTCGAAGCCGCGGCCGTTGTCGGTGATGGTGCAGTGCCATTGTGAGGCGTGGTGGGTGACGTTCAGCGTCGTGAAGGCCGCCTCGGCATGGCGCTCCACATTGCCCAGCGCCTCGTGGGTCGCGTCGGCCATGGCGCGGACGACGCTGTGCGGCACTCCTCGGCGACGTCCTGGGCGCCCACCTGCAGCGACTCGCGGCTGATCGCGTGCAGGGCATGCAGCACGTGGTCGTGCAGCAGGCGGGCCGATTCGCGCTCGGCCTCCACCTGCAGTTGCCGCGCGGTGTGTCCCAGTTCGGCCTGTTCGCGCTCCCAGATGTGGTCGTCGCTGTTCTGGGCGATCACCGCCAGGCCGTCGCAGAAGAGCACCAGCAGCAGCACCGGCGACAGGAAGCCGGGAAGCGGCAGGATCGCGAAACGGTCCAGGGGTGCGCCCATCGCCCACTGGGTGAGCACATCGAGCAGCATCAGCGACGGGAAGACGGTCAGCACCAGCCTCCAGTAGCGGCGGCGGCTCAAGATGACCAGCAGGCAGGCCACCCAGGGCAGCGACCAGTAGCCCGGCGCCCACACGTTGACGGGTCAATCGTCGAGCGCCACGGCATCATCACGATGATGGCAGCCAACAGCACCAGTCCGCTGCCGGCCACCGCGCGCACCGTGAAGTCGTGGCGCCACAGCAGGATGCCGGTGCCGACGTGGTGGACCACGAGCAGTGTGGTGCCGATCATCAGGGGGCCGGGCTGGGCGATGACCTGCTGCACCACGGGGCCGAGGGCGCCGGGGATCAGCAGAACCCACAGCAGCAGGGCGGTGTGCCGGATGCCCTGGAGCAGGGCGGCGACATTGGAGCCGATGCGCTGGCGGCCCGGATTCAGCGACAGGCGCCGGGGGCTGGCATGGGAGCCGTCTGCCACGCCTGACCTCCCTGTCTTCCCGTTGGTCCATGCCACCGACCTCGTCGATCGGGTGGCTGGCAGAGTCTGCCAGCCACCATCAAATCCCCACGATGCCCGGAATGACAACGTGGGAGCGCGGCCTTCAGCAGTTCATTGCCCCAAGTCAGTGGCACCTCGGGTGGGGCTGGGTCTGGGCGGCCCCGCACTCGTCAGCCAGGACGCCTCGCCGTCACGACGAGGGGCCGGCCCTGTCAGGGGCCGGCGGTGCCGCATCCCATCGATGTGGGCACGGTGCCCGCGATGTGGGCACGGTGCCCGGCAGTCATGGTGATGGCCGGCGGCAAGACCGTGGCCGTGACCCACACCCCGCGGACGTGTCGGGGCGGGGCGATCCGCACACCGCCACGACGGGAACTGGGACCACGACGCAGAACGCCCCGCCACTAGCCCGCCGGGGGCGTTCACCCTGGTCGGCGCCGCGGAGGATACGGGATTTTAACCCGTGGCGGCCTTGCCCCAACCCGCTTTCCAAGTCGGAGGTCAGGGCCTCAGGGGTGTCCGAGGAGGTGCGTCTGAGCGTGAACCGGGCTGCCGGTGGGCGCTCTGGACGCCTCGTCGCGAGGGCAACTGAGACTAGAACTGAGACTAGAGAGGTTCATGCCCGACGCATTTCGCGAAGCATCGGGACGCCGAGGTTCCGGGCAGCTCCGCGGGCCACCGTCATTGGTGGATCCTTGGCGTTGATGGGAGTTCTGGCGTGGGCTGCCGAGCCCGTCCCTTCGCGGTGGATCCGACATCTGATGGGGCACCTGATCTACAGGATGGCCGTTGGCCATGACTTTTGTGTCTCCGTGGGCGTCTACGATAATGGCATGACGAGCTTGGCAGAGTCCCCCCGCGCTCTCGGGGCGCGCGGTTCTCGCCGAGCCGTGGCTTCTGCCGATCCAGCCGCCGAGCTTACGCCGACGGCCGCTGCGGTTGTCGCTGCCATCCCTGCATGGTGGACACACAAGGCGCGCTTTGCCGGACTCGACGGGGAGTGGCTCGATGTCGAGCAAGCTATCGATGCTCTGCCACCCTGCCCCGTCCCCAAGGACCCCCCCTTGGAGGACACTTGGGGTGAATTGACGGGAGAGGAAGTCGGGCAGGCCTACGTCTCGGCGCTGACCTCGGCGACTAGAGCTCGACACGGGCGTCACTACACGCCGTCCGCGCTGGCGGAGTCCCTTTGGGAGATGGCTCGGGAAGATCTTGGGATCACCGGCCCCGCCCAGGCCTTGACGGGCTTAGTCCGTGATCCAGCATGTGGAGCGGGAGCCCTGCTACTTCCTGCGCTCCGCGAACACCTCCACGCAACCGCCGATCGTGAACCTCGGTTGGTCTTGGCGCAGTTGCCTTCCTTGGTCGAGGGCATCGACCTTGACCCGGCTGGGGTCTGGATCGCCAACGTGATCTTGGCTGCGGAGCTGCTCCACCTGCAAGCAAAGATTCCGCCGAGCAGGAGGCGTCAACTCCCCGCGCTCGCCAGGGTAGGTGACGGGTTGGCGCCTGGGGGACGACAGGCCAAAGTCATGGTGCTGAATCCCCCCTACGGTCGGGTTCACTTGTCAGAAGCCGACAAGGCACGGTTCGCGGACGTGCTCTACGGTCATGCGAATCTGTACGCGGTGTTCATGGCGGCTGCTGAAGAACAGCTTGATGCCCAAGGGGTGATGGCCGCGCTCGTGCCCACTTCTTGGACTGCGGGTCGATACTTCGCCCCGCTCCGTGAGCGGCTCTCAACTAACGTTCGTCTTGCTTCCGTACGCTTCGTTGAAGATCGTTCCGGCGTCTTTACCGGTGTCCTTCAGGAAACCTGTTTGGCCACCTTCACGCGTCGACGCCTGCGCAAGACCAAGGTGACCTCCACTTCTAAGGGCCAGGCGCGGGTCATCGCCAACGTGCCTACGCCAAGGGGGCAAGAGCCTTGGCTGCTCCCGCGCCGGTCAAACTTGGCAATGGTGGCTGCTGCTGCGGCAGGAATGCCAACCACGCTGGGCGAACTTGGATGGAAAGTCTCGACAGGACCCTTGGTCTGGAACCGCCGCCAAGAGGATCTCCGCGCTGACGCCGCAGAAGACTGTATTCCGGTTTTGTGGTCTAGCGACTTGGATGGCGGATCAATCCAGCGAGATGCACGACGCAATGACAAGCGATTCATTCAGCTGTCTTCCGGAAGTGACCAGACCGTCTTGGCGCTTCGAGAGCCTGCGCTTCTTGTGCAACGGACCGCGGCCCCTGAGAGCCCACGAAAGCTCGTTTCGGCCCTGCTGGATGAAGCAAGGCTCGACAATCTCGGCGGAGCAGTGGTCGTCGAGAATCATGTAAACGTGCTGCGATCAGTTGACTCCCGAATCCCTATTGAACTTATGTCACGAATTTTCGCAACCCCTACCTTCGATTCCGCTGTGCGCTGCATATCGGGCTCTGTGGCCCTCAGCGCCTACGAATTGATGGCTGTGCCGATGCCTGATGAGGAGACGATTCTTTCTTGGGCGGAGCTCGATGACAGTGAATTGCCACGAGCTGTGGCTGCCGCCTACCGACCAAGAGGTGCTCGATGAGACCCCTGATTACCCCCGAAGAAGCACAGCGCCGTCTCAAGATGCTGTTCGGTGGCGCCTTTGACACCTCCTTGTCGAGTCCGCTTGCTGGTTTTGCGGTTGCATCGATGATCTATGTAGGTGCAGTAGCCGACGAGGATCCGGAGACGTGGGCGCGCCCAACGACAGTCCTGTGGCAACGGGACGAGGTCCTCAGCAACCACGGCGGAGAGGATGACCGAGCTGCTTGGAGAGACGCTGCTGCGCGCAGTAGCGAGCGATTGGGGTCACTCTTGGAGAGCTGGGGAATCACAGGAGCTCGTCGTTACAAGGAGAACTCGCGTGAATCACTCCGGGATGAGACCTGGCGGGAGTTGCACCAGAAGGGGGCTGTCCGGAAGCGCACGGGCATAGCAACATCCTCCGATAAGCCCCGCTGGGCGCTGGAGCCCCATTTCGCAGACCTCTTTGACCCAAGCTTGAGGGATGATGCCCTGGCTGATGCCATCACCCAGTGGGAAAATACCTACCTGGATACTTCATCGTTGCTGCGAGCGAACGTCGCGCATCGGAGACGAAACGCACTCTCGACAGTCAGCGTGACGCTGCCGGATGGGACAGTGAGGTCGCTCGAATCAGGAAAATCCTCCGAAATCCTCAAGGGGGTAATTGAACAATGGGCCATCACGAAATTGGGTGATCCGGTTGTACTGGCCATTAGCGAGCCGGGTGAGAAGGTGTTCATTGGAGATCGGCACACCCTAGACAGCTTGGGGTTGGTGATCGATAAGGCAAACCTATTGCCGGACGCACTCATCGCTGACCTGACTGATGGCGTCACGTTTTGGATCATTGAAGCTGTCGCTTCTGATGGGCCAATTACGGAGCAGAGGAAGAGGATGCTCGAACAATGGGCACGAGGGCAGCGTATTGACCCTCAGCAGCTTCGCTACCTCACGGCATTCCTGTCACGCAACGCAGCCCCCGCCAAGCGCCGCTTGAAAGACTTGGCCGCAGGAACGTTCGCTTGGTACTTGGACGAGCCCATGATGGAGCTCCAATGGGTTCCGCTCGCGGAGATTGACGGCTAACTTGGCAGGTAGGACCGGCCCGCAGCGAGCGTCAGCGAGCGAGGACACGGACCGCAGCGGCTGCCGAGCGTAGCGAGGCCTTGATCCACTAGAGAAGAACTCAGCAACCATTACTCATCGGGAGGGTTCTCGAGAAGATCCCGGATCAGGGATCGTTCCTCGACGAGGTCGACCTCGCGTTGTGCCATGGTGCTCATGAAATCGGTGAGCTGCCAACGGTGGAGGACTCCGTAGCGTGCGGCGTACATCCCCACTTCGTTGATGCCATACTCGTTGTCGAGGTCCCACAGGGCGTAGCAGAGGAGCTGGTAGAGCTCGACACCCTTTGCCTGGTCGTGGCGGATGCCAGTGCGCGGGTTCATTGGGCCTTGGCGCGTCTTGAGGTCAACAAGCAAGCCAGCACTGATGAGGTCCGCGTCAGCAGTGCACAGCGTGGAACCGGAGAAGGTGGGGCCCAAGGTCAACCCTCCACGGTCCAAATGGGGAAACAGGTTCTCCTTTGTTAGGTTTATGAGTCGGCTGAGTGGATCGAGTACTGCCGTCGGGAGGAGCGACAGCATCTCGTCATGGGAGAACTGATGCCCGTCCCTGAGCCGACTCAAGGGCGTCTCAAAGTGGCTCTTCGCGGTTCGTGGTGATGACCCTGTTGTGACGGGTATTCACGCTACGGTTTTCGCGGCGCTGGTGAGCAGGAT
>NZ_BAAGQL010000023.1:0-501 GCF_054783495.1 Luteococcus sediminum
ATAGTTGTAACTTGAAATAATCCACCGAACACTCCTACTCCAGAACCGATTAAATCGATATAAAGTGAATTATACGATAATAATGCAGAGAAAAGTAGTAGAATAATTGTGATTCGATTAAAATAAATCGCAGGGATTCGAAGGGAAAATAGGGCAATCGCTAAAATCATGGTTAATACACCGAATAAAACCATTACTCACTTAACAACTAGTCTGGATGTTAAATACCAGACAAAGGGGACCGTAAAATAGCCCTAATAGGCCCACGCGAAGCGCGGGATTTTAAAAATATATTTGGTAATAAATAATTTATTACATAAATTATTTATTATAGATCCATTAATTTGCCTTTGGGTTAATAAACTTAAAGCCGGGGTTCTAACCCCGAGCTTCAAAAATTAATTATTAATTTAAATCGACACCGGTGAAAGGGCTCCGGGGGTGGGGCGACTTTGTCGCCCCCAATTTATTTAAGTCTATTACTTATAATTGGGGACGACT
>NZ_BAAGQL010000024.1:0-529 GCF_054783495.1 Luteococcus sediminum
TGACACCATTACTGATATATATTAATATTAAAACTGTTATCTAAATTAGTTTTTCTCATCGATCACTCCTATCGGAGTTCATTAAGTCCTCGATTGGACGTACAAGCCGCCAACCGGGGTAATTTTAAAAATCTTAGAGGCCGTTACTTTACTCATGGAGGTTGAGCCTAGCCATGAAACCCTTCTGCTTTCGGCGAGTGGGATTTTATCCACTTTTACGTTACTCATGTCAGCATTCTCTCCTCAGTTATGTCCAGATAAGGAAACCCTATCCTTCAACCATGTCCTGAGTGTTCCGCTACCCTCCAACATTCTTTATAATGTTGGGACAAGATCTCGGTATACTACTTAGACCCGATACATTGTCGGTGCCCTTGAAACTTATAAATACAGACCATTGAGCTATTACGCTTTCATTAACGGATGGCTGCTTCCAAGCCCACCGAATGGTTGTGTAATTTCATGGACTACCTTAATTTCACTTAGTAGTATTTAGGGACCTTAATTCTTGTTCTGGGCTGTTTCCCTC
>NZ_BAAGQL010000025.1:0-604 GCF_054783495.1 Luteococcus sediminum
GCCTCGCTCGATGCTGTCAGGAGAGCTGTGCCGCAACGCTGCCATCGACCTGCCACACTTCAAGTGGGCCCTGACCGGGATAGTCGCGGCTTCCCAAGGAATGGCCCCGGAAGGTGTACGTGACCTCGCCCAGCTGGATCGTGGTCTCAGGAAGTGTGATCGCGACATGGTCGCGAACCTGGATGCGGTCGCCAGCCTCGGTGAATAAGCCGGGAGGCCCGGTCATCTCCGAGCAATGATGTTCGACCGGACGGCCAGCCACGAGCTCGCCAGCGGTGATGACTTGCTCCCAGTCGGTGGTGCGGTCGTCCGGGTCTGGGATGTGCAGGTCCACGGGGGTCAGCTGTTGCAATACTGCAAGGGCCTCCGTGACCTGAAGTGCCTTGTCCAGCTCCTGCTGGGTATCGGGATTGGGGGGATCAAGGACCTCTGCGTCATCGGCGTTGTAGGGGACTCGCACGGGGGCCAACAAGAGCCTGTTGGGCGCATGAGCGCCAGCCATTAGACGCACTACCGGCAGGACGTCGTCGACGACGTGGCGACCTTCGCCGAGGCTCACCGAAATGTGGGTGGTGTACGAGTTCTGGCCATCCAGTGCACGCGC
>NZ_BAAGQL010000026.1:0-652 GCF_054783495.1 Luteococcus sediminum
ATCAGTTTGTCGGTAGCCCAGCAGGGCACCAGTCAGAGGCAGGGTCACGACTCCCCAAGGCTCTTACCATCATGTATGTCGGCCCACCGATGTACCAGCAGATCGAGCCGGCGCTGACGCCCGAGAGCACGACACCGGCCTCCCATGCCTGGCGCAGGATGTCAGGCAGGCCGTGGGCGCGCCACACGGCGAGCAAGTTCACCACCGAGCCACCACCCACCCAGATGACGTCCTGGTCCAGCAGTAGGGCGGGGATGTCGTCCACAGTGGGCTGGGTGAACAGGTTGAGGGTGCAGAACTCGAAACCGGCCTTGTGGCCGGCCTCGGCGAGCATGGCGTTCATGTAGCGCTGGTCACCGCCAGCGGTGCCGATGTGGCACACCTTGGGCCGGACACCGGCTCCGGCCAGGTCGGCGGCGTAGTGGAGCAGGGGGCCGAACTCGCGGTCGCCGTTGTCGGGGGTGCGGTACCCGCCCGAGGTTGCCAGAATCGTCGGCTGTTCAGCTGTCATGGGCCCGACGCTACGGCGACCACGCCTCTGGCGCCAGCGCAATTCGCGGACGCACGCACATCAGCGTGAGGCGTTGTGTGTCAAGGCTGGGTCGGGTGTCCCGGGGTTTTCGTCGGTCCCTGCATAGGGCAATGGAGCTGG
>NZ_BAAGQL010000027.1:0-863 GCF_054783495.1 Luteococcus sediminum
GACGGTGGGATAGACATCTTGGTCCATCTTGATGCTGGCTACGCCGTCTACCAGGTCAAGAACTTCACCCAAGGTGGGCGCAACCTCACCACGAGTCAGAAGAACCAGATTCGAGAGTCAATGGATGCGCTTATCTCCGACCGCCGGGTGGCCGATGTGCACGATGACCTGCGCGAGTGGCTTCTCGTAGCGCCGATGAACCCAACCCCAGAAACCCGACTATGGCTCAAGAAGGAGGCGGCAAACCGACGCATCCCGGAACCTGTTTGGAAAGGTGAGGAGGCCTTCCACGCGTGGGCAGCGAAGTATCCCGAGATCGTCGACTACTACTTCAAAGACAGCCGTGAGACGATCCGCGCAAAAGCGGAGGAACTCTTGGCCACATTCAAGATTGGACAGGACGGTGACCATCTGGGATCGCCATCCGCCAGTCTCGAACAGCTAGTCGAGTCCAGCAAGGCATTGAGCGCGCAGGATCCGCACTATCGCTACGGCCTGTCGACCATCCCGATCCCCGAGGGCACGGACGTGTCGAAGTTCGTCACCCACTACGTCCAAGGGCTGGTCTCGCAAGGGCCGACTCCCGCATGGGCAGGAGCCATCGCCAAAGACGGGTGGGTGGCAGTACTGCAAGTGTTCGCGAAAACCAGTATGTCCACCACCCTCGAGCCCATTGTCGTGCACACCACTATGACCATGGCCAAGGGCAGCGCCGAGCACCAACGCTTCCTAGACTTCGTCACCTACGGCACCGCCCTGACCCTGCCCCAAGGATCGGTGAACGCGACCTTCACAGGCCCCGGGGGCGTCACCGAGACCCGCGAGGGGGCGGCGCTGCGCCTCACACCGCATTCTCTCGCGGA
>NZ_BAAGQL010000028.1:0-875 GCF_054783495.1 Luteococcus sediminum
CGCCGCCGGAGTGGTCCTGCCTGACGTCGACGACGTGCGGGTCAGGCGTCTGGGGGTCGATGAGCACCGCTACCGGTCAGTGCGCTGGTTCCGCACCAACGAAGGCGCTTGGAGACGGTTCGAGCCCTGGATGACGACCCTGGTCGACCTGGACACCGGACAGGTCCTCGGCATCGTCGACGGCCGGGACTCCAGGGCCGTCGGGGATTGGCTCGCTCAGCGCTCTGAGCAGTGGCGGGAGCGGATCGAGATCGTCGCCATCGATCCCTCGGCCGCGTTCCGCAAGGCCCTGCGGACCTGGCTGCCTCGCGCCGCGGTCTCGGTCGACAAGTTCCACCTGGTCAAGCTCGGGAACGACATGGTCACCACCGTCAGGCAGCGCCTGGCCCGCACCCATCGCGGTCATCGGGGCCGCAAGGACGACCCGGCCTGGGCCCACCGGATGCTGTTGCTACGCGGCGCTGACACTCTGAGCCCGAGGGCCTGGGACCGGCTGGAAACGGTGTTCCGCACCGATGACCCCACCGACGAGCTCTCCGCCGCCTGGGGCATCAAGGAGCAGCTCCGACGCCTGCTGGCCACCGACACCCTCGCCCAGGCCTGGGACGAACGGATGCGGATGGGCTACTTCGCCCAGATCGCGAACATGCCCGAGGCCACGAAGCTCTACGACACCGTCGTGACCTGGTGGGACGCGATCGAGGTCCTCATCGTCACCGGCGCGACCACCGCTCGAGTCGAGGCCGCGAATACCGGCATCAAGAACATCAAACGCACTGGCCGCGGCTTCCGAAACGCCGAGAACTACCGGACCCGTATCCTGCTCACCAGCGCCGCGAAAACCGTAGCGTGAATACCCGTCACAACAGGGTCAT
>NZ_BAAGQL010000029.1:0-944 GCF_054783495.1 Luteococcus sediminum
GCTGAGGGAGCCGAACCGATCGGGGAAGACCGGGGCGTATTTCAGGGTCTTGAACCAGGCCTCGGAGTAGGGGTTGTCATTGGAGACCTTCGGCCTTGAGTGCGAGCGGGTGACCTCCAGGTCGGCGAGCAAGGTGGCGACGGACTTCGAGGTCATCGAGGTGCCGCGGTCGGCGTGGACCACCTCGGGGATGCCGTGGATGGCGAACACTTCGCGCATCATCTCTTCGGCCAGGGGCCCGGACTCTCGGGCGTGGACGTGGACGCCGACGAGGTAGCGGGAGTAGATATCGATCATCACGTACGCGTCGTAGTAGACACCCCGGATGGGGCCTGGCAGCTTGGTGATGTCCCAGGTATAGACCTGCCCCGGTGCGGTGGCGACCAGCTCGGGGACCGTTCGGGCCGGGTGTCTGGCCTGCCTGCGGCGCTCTTTGACCAGGGTGTTCTCCCGCAGCACCCGATACATCGTGGAGACCGAGCACAGGTAGATCCCGCGGTCCAGCAGCTCGGCGAAGATCTGCAGCGGGGTGGCATCGACGAACTCGTCGCTGGTCAGCACCGCCAGCACCTTCGCGCGTTCGGTGCAGGACAGCCGGTTGGCCGGGACCATCTCGCGCGGCGTGGGTGGCCCCGGGCGCTGCTGCCGGCGACTGGCTGTCGCCCGGGAGATACCGGTCAAGACCGATGCCTGCCGGGTGGGAGTCCCCTGCGCGGTGAGGTCGGCGTAGGCGCCCATCAGCGCTTCTTGCGCTTGGTCTCGAGATCCGCGCTCTCGGAGATGTCCTCCAAGAGCGCGCGTGCTTTTCCCATGATCTCCAGCGCGGTCTCGGTGCGGTCCAGGCGCTGGCGGGTCTGGTCCAGCTCGCGCCGTAACCGGGCGATCTCGGCCTGCTCCTTGCTGGGCCGGCCGACCGCCTGCCCGGGCTGCTTGCCCTGCAGCAC
>NZ_BAAGQL010000030.1:0-1374 GCF_054783495.1 Luteococcus sediminum
CGCGTTGACTCATCGAAGATGCCCGCGTGGAGTGCTTCGTTGACTCATCTCAAAGTGCCCGCGTGGGGGCAGAGTGAGTGGATGGAGTTGGAGTTGGCCCAGCGCAAGGCGATCCTGGCCTCCCAGGTGGCCAAGTGGCCCAAGGCGACCAAGCAGGAAAAGGGCGAGATCCTGGACGCGATCTGCCAGGTCACGGGCTGGCATCGTGACCATGCCCGCAAGATGATCCGCCAGCGCGTGGCGGGCATCGAACCCGGACCACGCCGGCGCCGGGATCCAGTACTGACCTATGACGATGACGTGATCGCGTTGCTGGTGCGGTGCTGGGCAGTGCTGGACGGCCCCAGCGGCAAGCGCCTGCACCCTGCCCTGCCCCAGCTGGTGGCCTCGTTGGATCACCATGGGCGGCTCGAGGCCAGCCAGGAGACGATCGAGGCGTTGTTGCGGATGTCACCGGCGACCATCGACCGGCGCCTCAAGCCCCACCGGGCCGGGCTGGTCGCTTCCCGGGGCATGGGTCACACCCGCCCCGGATCGATGCTCAAGGCCAGCATCCCGATGAAGACCTGGGCCGAGTGGGACAACACCGAACCCGGCTTCGTCCAGATCGACCTGGTCGGCCACGAGGGCGGTGACAACAACGGCCAGTTCCACTGGAGCCTGGATGCCACCGATGTGGCCACCGGCTGGACCGAAGCGATCAGCGTCCACAGCAAGGGCGAACGCGTCGTCAGGGCCGGGCTGGAACAACTCCAGCTGCGCTTCCCGTTCCCGATCCTGGGGATCCATTCCGACAACGGCGGCGAGTTCATCAACCACCACCTGCACAAGTGGTGCGCCCTGCACCAGATCACCTACACCCGAGGACGCCCGGCCCGCTCCAACGACCAGGCCCACGTCGAGCAGAAGAACTGGGCCATGGTGCGTCGCTGCGTGGGCTACAACCGCTACGACACCGCCCGCGAGCTGGACCTGCTCAACCAGCTGTGGCAGTGGGAGTCGACCATGACCAACCTGTTCACCCCGCAACAAAAACTCGCCACCAAGACCCGCGTGGGCGCCAAGGTCACCAAGACCTACGACACCGCCACCACCCCGTACCAGCGAATCCTTCGAGACCACCCCGACCTGCTCGACGACATCGACCGCAAGGCCCTCCACCAACGCCTCACCGACGCCGATCCCGTCGCCATCAGGGAACAGATCGCGCTGATCCAGGCCAACCTGCTCGAACTGGCCCGCCGCCGCGGACACATCGAACGCAAAGCCAAACGCAATGCCGTCTACCTGTCACGAACCAAGCTCAACAAGCGGGCATCTTGAGGTGAGTCAACGACCCGACCCACGCGGGCATCTTGACATGAGTCAACAGGA
>NZ_BAAGQL010000031.1:0-1380 GCF_054783495.1 Luteococcus sediminum
CATCAGCGTGAGGCGTTGTGTGTCAAGGCTGGGTCGGGTGTCCCGGGGTTTTCGTCGGTCCCTGCATAGGGCAATGGAGCTGGTGCTCGACAGCGTGTGATCGGGTTGGTCGACGAGGGTCGGGGCGGCCCATGATGAGCGACGAGATACCGATGGGGTTCTCAATGCCGCGGAAGGCTCGCCCCGACCCAGCTCTTGGGTGGGCGCCTCGAACTACTGGTGTCCGAGGGAGTCAGTCAGGCAGCGATGACCTCCAGATGGGACTGGGTGACCTGACCGTGGACGGCGATGTCAGGGTTCCATGCCTGGCCGGTGGTGACGATCGCGTAGAGCTGCCGCAGGATCGCCGCCGCGACGATGGTCTGGGCCTGAGTGGGCTTGAGCCGATTCGTGTCACGGCTGGTCAGATACCGGTAGCGAGCCGCGTAAACACGGTTGTTCTGCAGGCAGCCCCAGACCGCCCGCCAGGCCGCGACCCGCAACGCCGGCCGACCCGCCCCGGTGAGCCGGGCCTTCCCGGTGAACGCGCCGGACATCCGTTCCCTCGGCGCCAGACCAGCATGCTTGACGACGGCGCGGGCGGAGGTGAACCGGGTCAGGTCACCGGTCTCGGCCAGGATCACGGCCGCGCCGACTGCGGACAATCCGTCGATGCTGGTCACCAACGAGGTGAGGCCGAGCTGGTCCAAGACGGTGACCATGCGGGCCTCGACATCGGCCTGTTGGGCTTTCGCGTGGTCCCAGTCGTCGAGGACCCAGGCGATGCGTTCGAACGCGGAGCGACGGTGCTCAATGACACCGGCCGGGTCGGTCAGGGCCTGGAACAGGCCGGTGGTGATGCGGTGGCAGGCCTTGGTCTTGCCACGGCGCTGGACCTCCTGGAGGACCTGGTGCTCGAAGCGAGCCAGGCCGCGGCGCCGGGTCAGAGCCAGGTCACCGCCGTCACGGACCATGATCACCTGCAGCGCGGCGACCCAGGTGGCTGATTTGAACGGCTGCTTCGCGGTCGACAGCGCTGCGGGCCAGACACATTCGAGCAGGTCACGGATCTGCTGGACCGCCTCGACGCGCTGTCCGAGCAGACGTTCGCGGCGTTGTCCGAGGTGGCGCAGCCGGGACCAGGTCTCGTCGACCGGTTCGGGCAAGTAGCAGCGCAACTGGGCGGTCAGGCGGGCGATCAGGACAGCGTCCTTGTCGTCAGTCTTGTCGATGGTCAGGTCCTCGGTCTTGCGGGCCCACGACGACAACATCGGCTGGACGCAGACGAAGGCCATGCCGCGGTCGGCAGCGAGCTGCCCCAGGACGCGCCAACGGTGTCCGGTCGGTTCGCAGGCGACCGTGACACCCGCGTAACCGGCCTTCGCGGCGCGGTCCGCGGCC
>NZ_BAAGQL010000032.1:0-1487 GCF_054783495.1 Luteococcus sediminum
GGTTGCCACCTGGAGGCCTTCGACCAGACCGGTGAGCCGTGGCCACGCTCCGTGGGGTTCCTGATCTGCGACGTACTGGTCCCAGGCGCTGATTGTGGGTTCGGATACGGCCTGGGCCACGGGACCGGTGACGATGCACACCTGGTCGTGTCCCATGCTGCGCAAGTGATCGCCTATCTCTTTCCCCGCGGCGTGCTCGTCGATGGTCACGTAGCAAGTCCCGTGGGGTCCTCCCGCCACGACGGGCAGCCCCTGGGACCTGGCCATCGACATGATGGGATGGGTTGCCCAGGTGACCGCGATGCCGTCGACCAGCGTGTTCCGCAAAGCCTGCGCGGAGGCTGGCAGGTCAGGGGCAACAGCCATCAGGACAAGGCTTGCCCCCGCGGGTCGGATCTCGTCTGAGAACCCGGCCAGCCACTGGAGCTTGAAGGGGTCGTCGAAGACGGAGCTCAGCGTGTCCATGAACACCACTCCGTAGGCGTTCGCGTGTCCATGTTTGAGGACACGGCCAGCCACGTGGGGGCCGTAGTAGCCCATCTTCGCGGCCCGCACCAGGATCCGGTCACGCAGCTCCGGCGACAGCTGGTCGGGACGACTGAAGGCATTGCTGACCGTCGTCGTGGAGACGCCCATCACTTGGGCGACGTCACTCATTGCCACCATTGCGCCCACCTGCCTGCCTTATCCACTCCTTCTTGAGCGATCAAGAACATACTCGTTCACACACGAGCAACCAGGAATCAGGGAGGGCGAGAGAGTCGTGGACGAGCAGCGGCACGAGGGCGAAGACGTCGTCACCGCCCGGGTACGTGATGCCCGCCAAGTTCCGCGACACCGTGCCCCCCACGTTCACCCTCGTCGCATCGAAGCCCTGACTCGACGCACCACCAACACCCAAGCCAAGACCCAACCCCTCGCACCAGGAAGACGAGACGCACATGACCACGATGAACTGGGCCAACGACGACGCCGTCATCGACGCGGCAACACGCTTGGCCGCCACGTTGGGTGACGACGCGAACCACACCGTCGCGGCCGCCGCGATGGACCTGTCCGGCAACATCCACGCCGCGGTGAACAACCACCACTTCACCGGCGGCCCCTGCGCAGAACTCGTCGTTCTCGGCCTGGCGGCTGCAGCCCAGGCCGGCCCGCTCGCCACGATGGTCGCCGTCGGCGACGGTGGCCGTGGGGTGATCGCCCCCTGCGGTCGATGCCGTCAGGTCATCCTCGACCAACACCCCGACTGCTGCGTCCTGGTCCCCGACAACGGCAGCGTCGTCTCCGTGCCCGTGGCCCAGCTGTTGCCCTACACCTACCGGTTCCCGGACGGCACCGCAGAACGTTTCGTCCGGTTCAACGGCCGCTACTACGACGACATCGTGACTGGCCGCAAGACGCAGACGGTGCGCTATCTCGATCCTGTCCCGCTGGGGCCGACCACCTTCGTCTTCGAGGACGGCGAGCATCGTGGGTTCAAGACC
>NZ_BAAGQL010000033.1:0-1542 GCF_054783495.1 Luteococcus sediminum
CCCTACGGGTCAGGATGAGTTGAGGCCGGTGGTTCATAGCAAGTCCGCCAGCGTGGGGCGTGAACCAGGAGTCCAATCATCATGAGTTCGTCTTTGATCGCGGTGCGCGACGATGGTCGTATGCCCAGTCCCGGACCTCGTTCGGGGGGTCCGACCTCGCGGAGGTCGTTCTCCTCGGCGCAGAAGCTTGACCACCTGGCCGCCTACGAGGTGGCCGTCGCCAGCGGCCTGGGCGGTGCGTACCTGCGCGAGCACGGGTTGTACTCCTCGCTGGTCAGCGAGTGGCGCCGGATGCGTGACGCAGGGGTCCTCGCGGGGAAACAACCTGGGGAGAAGATCGGGCGGCTGTCGGCCGAGCAGGCGGAGATCGCCCGGTTGCGCCGTCAGCTCGACAAGGCCGAGCGGAGGTTGGTGACGACCGAGGCGGCGCTGGTGATCATGGGAAAAGCACACGATCTCTTGGACGTGCTTACCAAGAGATCGCGGGACGACTCCGAGCACACCACGCGTTGATGGCTACCTACCGTGAGCTGACCGGTGCGGGGGTCCCGACCCGGGCCGCGGCGATCCTGGTCGGGGTGTCGCGGGCGACCGCGACCCGCCGCCCCCGCACCCCGGTGGTGACCAGGGCCCGGGTGCCGGTGAACAAGCTCACCGACGCGGAACGGGCCGAGGTCCTGGCGGTCGTGAACAGCCCCAGGTTCGTGGACCTGCCCCCGATCCAGATCTACGCCCACCTGCTCGACGAGGGCGTGTATCTGGGGTCGATCTCCACGATCTACCGGGTGTTGACCGCGAACGCGCAGATCAAGGAGCGCCGCCGGTTGGCCCGCCACCCGGCCCGGACCATCCCCGAGCTCGTCGCCACCGCCCCCGGGCAGGTCTACTCGTGGGACATCACCAAGCTCGCCGGGCCCATCAAGGGCACCTACTTCGACGCCTACGTGATGATCGACATCTACTCCCGCTACATCGTCGGCGCGCACGTGCACGCGGCCGAGTCCGCCGTCCTGGCGGCCGAGATGATGAAGGAGATCTTCGGGGTCCACGGCATCCCGCAGGTCGTGCACGCCGACCGGGGCACGTCCATGACGTCCAAGACCGTCGCGGCGCTCCTGGCGGACCTGGAGGTCACCAAGTCACACAGCCGGCCCCGGGTGAGCAACGACAACCCCTACTCCGAAGCGTGGTTCAAGACGTTGAAGTTCGCGCCCGTGTTCCCCGAACGCTTCGGCTCCCTGACTGACGCCCGGTCGTTCATGGCCGACTTCGTCGCCGGCTACAACCATCACCACCACCACACCGGCATCGGACTGAACACCCCCGCTGACGTCCACTACGGCCTCGCCGCGGCGAAGGCTGGCGAGCGGGCTCTCGTCCTGGCCGCCGCCCGCGCCCGCAACCCCGAACGATTCGCCACCAACCGCGATCCGAAGATCCTGGCCATCCCACCGACGGCCTGGATCAACCAACCCGCCGACAACACCGGCATCGAGCTAGCCGCCTAACACCCACCGGCCTCAACTACCTTGACAAATTCCG
>NZ_BAAGQL010000034.1:0-1683 GCF_054783495.1 Luteococcus sediminum
TAGCCTCGATCTTTCATGAGGGCTGGTTGGTCAACGGTCCAGCGTTGTTGCCGGTCTCGTGGTCGTGATTTTGGCATGTGGGTGTGACAAGTGCCCGCATGTCGTTGCGGGTGGGCGTCGGTTCCACTGCCGAATGGCTACTGCTGGTCGTCGGGGCGGGTGGCGGTGTGGTCAGGGTGGTGTGAGGGCTGCGAGCCGGTTCCAGCCGTCGAAGATCAGTGTGGACCAGGGGCTGGTCTGCTTGAGGTGCAGGATGGTGCGCCTTGCCGTGTGGGCCAGCGTGGCGGCCATCGTGAACAGGCGGTGGCGCAGGGTTTTGGGTTCCCATCGCCGCGCAGGGCCTTGGAGGGCGAGCATGGCCATCCAGGCGAGCAGGTCGCCGGCCAGTTGCACGATGAGCAGCCAGATGCGGTTCTGGTTGAAGCCTTGCAAGGGCAGGTTGGTCAGGCCGGTGTCTTTTGCGGTGCGGATGCGGTCCTCACAACGGGCGCGGCGGCGGTGCCGCATCTCCAAATCAGCCAACTGGCCTCTGGCAGTGTTGGTGACGAAGGCGGTGAGCCGGTAGCCATCGACGTCATCAAAGCGGAGTTGGGCGCCGGGGTGGGGTCGTTCTCGGCGCACGATCACTCGCATCCCGGTGGGGTAGCCCTTCAACAGGTCTTTGGCGGTGAGGAGGTCGGTGAACTCGACCACGGCTGCGCCGTCGCGGACCTGGCCGTCGGCGTTGTAGGCATCCTGCCACGCGTGCTCGGGAACAAGGTGATACAACTCCGGGGTGCTCATCGGCAGCGTGAAGCCGATCGAGTACGACAGTCCGCGCCGGGCGAGAAAGCCGAGTAGCTGTTTGGATCCGCCGGCCCCGTCAGTACGGATCAGCACCTTCTTGCCCGGCCTGGCGGGGTTGATCCCGGGCACCTGTTTGAGCGCAGCCTTGATGACGGTCTCGTGATCGGCGGCGGTGTTGGAGCCGGCATTGCCCGACCTGAGCAGCCCTGCCATGGGTTCGCCGGTCCCGTCGGGGCCGTGGTCGACGAAGGCCAACAGCGGGTGGAAACCGTAGCCCTTCTTGAACGTCGGCCGGGCCAGTTCCTTGTCCGAATGTGACGTGACGAGAGTGGCGTCCAGATCAATGATGATCGGATCCCCGGCGCTCGCCCCATGGCCTGGTGCCGCCTCGCCTGCCAGGCCCCAGACGTGCTGGCGAGCTGCTGCAGTGGCCTGGGCCACGGCTTTCTCCACCCGGTCGACATCGGCCGCGAGGGCGGTGATGGTGCGCGAGATCGTCGCATCCGAGGCCACCCGGCCATAGACACCGGGTTCGCTGCGCAGCAGCGCGGCGTCACGACAGGCATCACCACCCAGCGCGAGGCTGATCGCCAGATCCAGCAGCACCTTCGCCGGGTCATGCCTCGCGAGGGATTTGCGCCACGGTCCCAGCGCCCGGCTCAACAAGATTCCCAGGCCGGAGGTCTCCACGGTCCGGGTGAGCAGCACCCCGCCCGCCTGGGCCACCGCCGGCACCGCAGCGGAGTCGACTCGGAGACGCGGATACATCCCGCTACGCTTGTTCACCTGGGAAGTGCTCCTTCAACCACGCTGATACAGACCTAGACAATCGGTATCTTCGCAGGTCAGCGGGCACTTCCCTCCTTCACGTCCAGACACCCCCATGAAATCTCCGGG
>NZ_BAAGQL010000035.1:0-1892 GCF_054783495.1 Luteococcus sediminum
CCGCCAACCGAGACGACCAGCAGACCTACCAGCCCGCCGCCTGACTCCCAATGGCCTCATCCACCTTGACAAATTCCGGACCGGCCCTGAGTGGCGGTCTTTCACCTACATCGGCCACCACGAGACGACGAGCGCGTCTTGCTCAGCCGATGGCATCGTCACCGTTTCGGGGAAGGCGATGCCAGCGCTTGAGCGGGCCGTGCCCAGCTACGCCGCCGTCCGCATTCTCCTTGACTTCCTGGCCGGGAAACAGAGGGAGACCACCTACCGCGAGTTCCTCGAGGGCGACCTCACGGTCTACGACGCCCGCCTCATCCGCCTGGGCAAGGAGAGCGTCGAGACCCCCACAGGCACGGTCGAAGCGACCCGCATCGAGCTGCACCGAGGCAGCACGCTTGCGAACACCTTCTGGGAACAGGACGGCCACCTCGTCGCATCCGACTGGAACGGCGCCATGTCCTACCCCGTCGACGACCGCAACACGCTCGTCAAGGGGCTACACCCCGACGTCGTCACGACCATTGACGACTTCTTGGCTGGCTGACGCCCCGGCTCGCACGAGGAGCGTGGCGAATTCCAAACGGATGGAACACCCGCCACGCTGAACGTCCGCCTCTGCCGCGGGATCGCGACAGTCTTGACACCGATCACCCGCAGAATGCCCAGAGGTGACGTTCGAGGAGTCAGCAAATAGGGGTGCAGCCGGGGAGCGTTCCCAGCGATGATGGGCGGGTGATTCTCTTTGATGGCTCCCGCGACAAGTTCTCCGATTCAGGCGTCGTTGAGGAGGGATCGCGGTCCATCGATGCCTTGCCCGGCCAAAGGCATGTCCACGTTCACCTCAACGTGCCCTACGCCACGAGGTCGGGGGTCGATCTCCATGTCCACGTCATCCAGTCCTGCCTCGACCTGACCTATGCCACCTGGGATGAGATGGTGGCCGAGCGCCTGCCCTGCATCGTCTTCGTCCAAGGCTCGGGGTGGGGCCCGCAGGACATGGGATCCATGATGGACTTCTGGGTCCGTTTCGCCCACCGCGGCTACGTCATCGCACTCGTCGAGCACCGGCCCAGCTCGGTGGCCCCGTTCCCGGCGCAGATCGAGGATGCTCGAACCGCCACTCGATGGCTGATCGAGCATCACGAGCGGTTCTGCATCGACCCGACACGGGTAGCCTTGGCCGGCGACTCTTCCGGCGGCCACGTTGCGCTCATGGCCCATGCAACTGAGGGACTGGGCCTGTTCGACGAGACTCCCGAGCAACCATGGCCGATCGCGGCCTACCTTGCCTTCTACGGCCCCAGCGACCTGTCCATCGGAAACCAGGAACCCACCACCTGCGACCATGAGGGCTCGGGCAGCGCCGAGGGGCGGCTGTTCGGAGGAGTGGACCTCGCCACGATTCCCGACCTGGTCCAGCAGGCCAACCCCACCCGGTGGATCGTGGCGGACCGCGCACTGGCACCGCTGCTCATGATGCACGGGACGAAGGACCGGATCGTGCCCCTGGAACACAGCCTGCGGCACTTCCGTGCCCTGCGCGCGGCAGCACAGCCAGTCGAACTCATCCAAGTGCGCAATGGAGACCACGGCGCGCTGGCCGCGTCATGGACCGACGAGCTGGCCGACATCATCGACCAGTTCCTCGTCACGGCCTTTTATGCGGCTGTTGCTCCGTGAACGGCGGCCTCCAAACGGCACACAGATACCGCATTGTTATGCCGCTGTCCTTGGTGTCGGGAATGCGCGCACATGCCGCTGATCTCGCGTGAAGCCCTTGGCGCAGATTCGAATGAGTTCGACCTCGACGCCTCGCTCGATGCTGTCAGGAGAGCTGTGCCGCAACGCTGCCATCGACCTGCCACACTTCAAGTGGGCCCTGACCGGGATAG
>NZ_BAAGQL010000036.1:0-1904 GCF_054783495.1 Luteococcus sediminum
ATGATGATTGGACTCCTGGTTCACGCCCCACGCTGGCGGACTTGCTATGAACCACCGGCCTCAACTCATCCTGACCCGTAGGGCACCGCCGCGCCCACCCCACACCAGGATCCAGGTCAGATGCCCGTAGCGACTCAGAGCGTCGTAGGAGGCGCCCACCAGGCCCGCGATCAACCACACGGCGATCACCGTTCGCAACGCGCCGTGGGTCCACCGCACCGACAGCCGTGTCAGCTCAGGATCGACCGGCGGGGGAACGGAGGGGTCGCGGGCATGGCTCCCCGGTCGCGTCGCGCTCACGTGTGCCCCCTCCGCACTCCCCGACTCACGCACTGCCATCGGCACGCGAAGCGTGTCCCGTAAGGGCCCGCCGCCGATGTATTGCGAGCGCCCTTGACGGTGTGCTCCATGTTCTCGACCCGGGCCTCGTGAGGGCGCTGACTGTTGCCTTGGCCGCCGCCCTCTCACGTCATGCGACGCGGACCGTTCTTGTCCACTCCGGGCCGAGCGTGAACGGGCTAGTTTGGGCGCGTGCGAACGCCTGAAGAACGCCCCTCGGGGGCCCGTTCGCCCGTCTGGGCGGGCTGAGGGACGCCGATGAGTTCTGCCCTGGAAAGACCGGCGGAGTCCCGACGGATACGCACCGCTTATGCCAGCTCCTTCGTCTTGTGTCTCATCATTGGTCTGGTTGGCCTTGTCGCGTTGGTCCTGGGTGGGGCACCGAGTGATCCGGGCCCGGGCCAGGGTGCCGATCTCGGTCGCTTCCGGCTCATCGCGACGCTGGTTGCCGTCGCGTGCATGTCACTCTCGATTGCCGGGGCACTGCTGCTCCGGCGGAGGTGGCGGCGCCGTCGAGCCCGCCTCATCTTCGCCGTCCCGCCAAGCTGGCCAACGCCGCCGGAGCGGTGGTCACCTCCAGTCGGTTGGAGCCCCAGCTCAGAATTCCCAGAACCGCCGTCGGGCTGGCAGTTCTGGCGTGAACATTGAGCCAGGCGTCAACGCCCCGTCGATTACGGCCCAGTTTTCAGCCGTCGTCGACACGTGGCGAACCGTTCGGGGTCACGCCCGCATCTGCCGCGTTGAGGGCGGGGACGCTCGCCCGCATCTGCCGCTGTAGGGGCGGGGACGCTCGCCCGGTCATGCCGCGATGGGCGTGCGTTCTTGCCCGGTGAGCCATCGTCTACTGAGATAGCCCGTGTGCTCGTGGACCCGCCATGAGCACACTTGTCCTGTCGGCAGAGCCGGGAGCAGGGCGGGTCACCGCGCGAGGCGGATGTCGACATCTCGTTCTACGTAGCCCCACTCGGGGGTCGTGCGGAGTCGGTCTACGAGCTCCTCGAACGCGGGGGCGTCTTGGGGGGCGTACTCGAACCAGGCGAGGAAGTCGAAGGGCTCGCCCAGGTCATGGCCGTGGTAGAGCTGGCGCGCGACTGCCGGCAGGTACTCCAACCCGACCGCGATGTGGTGGGAACTCTCCTCGAGGAGGTCACGGCGTTCGTCCTGAGCGAGCTGCCACCAAGCATCGGACTTGGTGATGGGGATGAGAGCCGCCCGGGTTGCTTCGGGCCGGCCGAGCTGTGGCTGCTTGGCGTCCAGTGCCTCCTGCTCCTCGCGTCGGGTGTAGCGCTTGTAGCTCGTCGTCCCGCGCAGCACCCAGGCCGCCTCGACGTCGCCTGCACGTGACCCGTCGAGCACGGCCAACCGTGAGACCACCGGCAAGGACGGACCAGTCACCGGCTCGATGCGTTCAACCTGCCAGGCGCCCACCCGGCCTCCGGCAAAGACGTTGAGCGGCATGGAAACGACGTTACCGCACCCCTGCGGAATTTGTCAAGGTAGTTGAGGCCGGTGGGTGTTAGGCGGCTAGCTCGATGCCGGTGTTGTCGGCGGGTTGGTTGATCCAG
>NZ_BAAGQL010000037.1:0-2475 GCF_054783495.1 Luteococcus sediminum
TTGCGCCCACCTTGGGTGAAGTTCTTGACCTGGTAGACGGCGTAGCCAGCATCAAGATGGACCAAGATGTCTATCCCACCGTCACCCTTCGACGGCTTGATGTATTCCGCTCTGCTCGGGAAGTCGCTGCCAATGAACATCGCAGCCGCCGGCTCGACGTCACTCTTGTACTGGCTCCACTCGATCCTGGTCATACCCAAATCATCCCGCACCGCTCCGACTACTGCTCCTGCACCGCTCCGACTATTGCTCTTGCGGCCTCGCGGTCTGGCTCGTCGTTGTGATGACCAACGGTCGCGTGGACCCCCCCAGTAGCCGTTTGTGGCTCTCCATCTGACCGATCAACACGAAGTCCCTTGCGGGGAGCTAGTCTCTTGAGCGGTGGCCCGCTGCCTGACGCTGGCGATCGGGCTCACCGCGCATTGATGGTCCGGATCTGCCGCGAGGGGCGTGAGCACCCGACCGTGCTTGATATGTGGGTGATCTTCGGATCACCGAGGCAGCCCACGCGATACTTCCGGGCAGCATCGTCACGCGGCACCTTGCCTTCCGCCACACGATCGAGTGGACCAAGCCCGCCGACGGGCTGGGTCAGCCGCAGCAGAGTGGCGCAGGTCGGCAGGGGAGGCTGGGTAAGTGAACGAGCCGGGGCTTGCACATGGGGCAGTGATGGCTGTTGGGTGCCGGCATTCGGTCGCTCGGCGGACTGACAGGACGGTCGTGACCGCCGGCAATGGCATGGCGGGCGAATGTGAGGTGGTGGGCTGGTCCGACGTGGTTGCCGTCGCAGCTGGCAATGTGCACGCCTTCAGCAATACGGGCAAGTCCCACACGCTTGCTCTGCGCTCGGACGGCACCGTACTGGCGACTGGCTGGAATGCCCACGGGCAGTGCCATGTCTCCGAATGGACGCACATTCGGGCAATTGCCGCTGGGTGGCGCTTCTCGCTCGGTGTCACCGCCCAAGGGCGCGTGGTAGCTGCTGGCCGCGCCACGGAAGGGCAGATCGAGGTGGCCGAGTGGGAAGGGGTCGTCGCCGTGGCGGGTGGGGACTGGCACAGTCTCGGTCTTCGTGGTGATGGCCGTGTTCTCGCGGCGGGTAACAATCGGGCGGGTCAGGTCAATGTGGACGGCTGGCGTGAGGTCGTGCAGGTGTCTGCCGGTTACCAGCATTCCCTGGGCCTTTGCGCTGATGGTCGGGTCGTGGCCTGTGGTGCTGCGGCCAGCGGCGTCCGTGACGTTGCCGGATGGGCCAACGTTGTGCAAGTGGCGGCGGGAAGCCACCACAGCGTCGGTCTCACCGCAAGCGGGCACGTCATCACTTCCGGGTCCAATGCCCGGGGCCAATGCGGCACGCACAACTGGCGCGACATCGTGGCCGTGGCGGCCGGAGCTGCCCACACCCTGGGGCTGCGCTCAGATGGCAGCGTGCTGGCGGTCGGTGCGAATGATCATGGTCAGTGCGATGTGGACGGCTGGGCCGCAATCGGTTGACCTGGGAGGGCGACGATCGTGTCTGCCCCGAGCGAGACCCGGCTTAGCGCCGTCTGACGGCGGGCCCGGTAGATGTTCCGCGGGCGATGCGGAATCCGAGGTCGTCGAATGATGATGCGGGGTTGGTCTTGCGACGTACGCCGGCGCGGCAGCTCCAGTGCGGGTCGCTCCATCCTCCTCCGCGGATGATGCGGTACGACCCGTACACCTCGGGGTCGTACAGGTCCCAGCACCACTCCCACACCCCGCCCAACATGTCGAACAACCCCCACGTATTCGGCTGCTTCAAGCGCACGGGATGGGCCCGCCCGCCGGAGTTGTCCGCGTACCAACCGATGTCGTCGAGCTGCGCGTAACGGGGACCCGCCTTGCCCGCGCGGCAGGCGAGTTGCCACTCAGCGTCCGTGGGTAGCCGGTATCCATCGGCCCCGTGATCCCACTCAATCACCCAGTCGTCGGCCTCAGGCTGGCTGTGTGGACGCCACTGGGTCAGCGTCGGGACCTTACGCTGCGAGATCGTGTAGACCGGCGTGAGCCCCTCGTGCATGGACAGTGTGTTGCAGAAGGTGATCGCGTCACGCCAGCTCACGTCCGTCTGCGGCAGGGCCGTCTCTTCCGGGACAACGGTGCCCCCAGTCACTAGGGCCCAGAGGCTGCGCGTGACCACCGTGGTGGCCAGTTCGAAGGGTTCGACGCGCACCGTCCAGGACGTGCCCGTGGAGCGATCGACGACGTGCTCCTCGACGGGGCCGAGGAGGGGTAGCGCCACCATCTCCACATTCATGGCTGCCATCGTCGCATGCTTGTCGGCAGGGCGACCGATCGTGAATTCCCAGCGGGTGTGGTGACCGACACGGTCGCATGTCACGCCTGACCGTGTGGCTGATCCTGCGCTGATCGGGACTGTCCTGGAAATGGTGTAAGTGGCTCCATCGCCCGCAAGGGCAGGAGGAGTCATGATGACCGAGACAACAACCAGCA
>NZ_BAAGQL010000038.1:0-3000 GCF_054783495.1 Luteococcus sediminum
ACCCACATGCCAAAATCACGACCACGAGACCGGCAACAACGCTGGACCGTTGACCAACCAGCCCTCATGAAAGATCGAGGCTAAGGTGTGCTCAGTGGTGACGGACATGGCTCACTCCGGAATCCTCGTTGATGCGGTGGTGACGTCGAACTCGCCGGTGACGGCGGCGGTGATCAGAGATTGCTTGTACTCATGCAGCAGAACAATCTCCCGTACGCAGGACTTCTCGAGCAAGGAAATCTGCTCCTGCTTAGCGTGAAGGGTTTCGAGGACCTTTTCCTGAACCGAACGATCCGGGAAGGGGAACTTCGTCCCTCGCAGTTGGTCGTTTGGCAGATGGGCGATGGTTGTCTGTCCAGTTCCTATGGCAAAGACCTCAAGTCTCACGGCAGTCCGCAGGCACTCAACGAGCCATTCTGGAAGGCTGCGACCGCGTGAGCGTGCTCTGTGGAGAGCCTTTTGAAATCCCAACGGTTTTACGCCGCCCTGCCAGATGGCGGCGCGCCCCGGTTGTCCGCCTTCGCAGATTAAGAGGTCACCTGGGATGGCCGTGAACCGATCTCGCTCTGCGCTGGAGATATCCATCTCCTTGAGATCGCTCACGTCGATCATGTCCCACTGAACGTTGGTGTTTCGGAGGTATGGAATTCTATTGGTGCCCGTCTCTCTTTTTTCGTCGAGCATCTTTCCCAGCTCAACTTGAAATTGGCTAGTCACGGTCATCACGGGCCATGTCACAGGGATGCTGCCAAGCCAAGGCAATCCCGAGTCCTTGCGCTCGGTCGCCCCGGCCCCACGAATCGCCTCGTATGACAGTCGTGCCTTGACCTCTTCCAAGTCGGATGTCTGCTGCTGACGGGCGGCGATGATCTGGTCGATCCGGGCGACGCGGTCGTCGAGGAAGCCCGCGATCCGCCGCTGATCTTCCAACGGCAGATGCGGTGCGCGGAGAGCCCGGTACTTGGAGGCGGAAAAATTATCGATGGTGGAGCGGACCGCCCCTTGGTCGATCTGAGCCCAGTAGTCCTTTGATTGCATCCAGTAAGAGATGAACCGAGGGTCGGTACCATCAGCTGCACGGAATCGGACGAGGAAGCCGGCATAACAGGCGGGGTCTTGACTCTCGTACAGGCAACTCTTTCCAATCGTCGCACCCGCTGCACAAGCGACGATGTCATTCTTTTGCAACGGAGCTTGGAGTGCGATCTGAGGAGGCTGAGAAGCGAACACGTCCGTTCGAAGCGCGCGGGGACCTGCGATGTCGGTCGTTCGCACGTACCGCGGCCAGTCGGGGTTGTCGTGCTCCCCGGGTAGGCCCAGTCCATTGGTGATCGGTGCCTTCGCCAAATATTGTAGGCGGATCGTCTTCACAGCCCGAGTCCCGTCATCCAGCCCTGAATCTGAGTTTCCAGCTCCTTGATCTCGGCGGCGATCTCCTCAACGGGCCGCGGCGGTGTATAGACGTAGAACTGGCGGGTGAAGGGGATTTCGAACCCGAGCTTGGTCTTGGAGTGATCGATCCACGCATCCGCCACATAGGGGCGGATCTCGTCGGCGAGGTGCCTCTCTGCCGCCTCCAGCTGCACCTTCTCCCGCTCGTCCTTGTCGAGGTCGAACCAGCCTTCGGGGAGGGGGATGTTCTCCTGGTCGCGCAGGTCGGGGTCGGGTTCGGGCTGACCCTTCTTGAGAACCACAGGAGCCTCAGGATCACTGATCGCACAGGCCTTGGCGAAGTTCTTCTTCTGCGCGGTGGTCAGGCCAGCAGCATCGGCGAGCAATGCCTTCTCCGTGTCGTACTTCTTGCCGGCCAGATGGGCGAGCTGCTCGAAGGGTGGAGTCTTGATGGTGGCCTCGGTGACCTCCCAGCGTCGGTGGAGGGGGCGCTCGACCGTGACGCGCTGGAAACCGAAGGTCTCACGGGGCAGCACCTTGAGGCGCTTGTCATCCACGAACTCGTCCAGCGCCCCACCGACGAGCTGCACGATCTCGTCGATGGCGGCTTCGGAGAGTTCCTTGCGCTTGTCGCCGAGGCTCTTGCGCATCTTGGTACCCATGTCGCGGGCGTCGATCAGCTTCACCAAGCCCCGCTCGTCATCGGACTTGGCATTGGTGAGGATCCAGACGTAGGTGGAGATGCCGGTGTTGTAGAACATCTGGTCGGGCAGGGCGACGATCCCTTCGAGCCAGTCATTCTCCAGGATCCACCGGCGGATCTCGCTCTCGCCGGACCCGGCCTGGCCGGAAAACAACGGAGATCCGGACAACACGATCCCGACCCGAGAACCCAGCGGCGACGACTCGGTGACCGGCTTCATGTGGCCGAGCATGTGCTGCAAGAAGAGCAGCGAGCCGTCCGAGACGCGGGGGAGCCCGGCGCCGAAGCGGCCGTTGAAGCCCTGCTTCTCGTGCTCGTCCTTGATGGGCTGGGCATAGCCCTTCCAGTCCACGCCGTAGGGCGGGTTGGCCAGGATGAAGTCGAACTTCTCCGTGGAGAAGGCGTCCGCGGTGAGGGTGTTGCCATTGCGCATCCGCTCCGGGGCAATGTCCTGCATCATCAGGTCGGACTGGGCGATGGCCCAGGTCTCGTCGTTCAGCTCCTGGCCGGCGACCTGAACGATGGCCTTGTCATTGAGCTGCTTGAGGCGCTCCATCGTCACCATGAGCATGCCGCCGGTGCCGGCAGCGGGGTCATAGACCGAACGGACGGGCATCTCGTTCTCGGTCAGGGCCTGGGCGGCATTGCCCTTGATGAGCAGGTCGGCGACCAGACGGATCACCTCGCGCGGGGTGTAGTGCTCACCAGCGGTCTCGTTGCTCATTTCGGAGAACTTCCGCAGCAGCTCTTCGAAGATGTAGCCCATGGCCTCGTTGCTGACGAAGGCGGGGCGAAGGTCCAGGTCGGCGAAGTCTGCGACCACCCTGCGTGTCAGGGTGAGTTGAGACCAGTGGTTCATAGCAAGTCCGCCTCCGCAGGGCGAGATCAGGAACGACCCCGATGAG
>NZ_BAAGQL010000039.1:0-5470 GCF_054783495.1 Luteococcus sediminum
CGAGTTGCCCCAAGCGGATGTCCTTCGGGATGGATGTGCGGGTCGCACCCGATTCTTGAGAACTCAACAGCGTGTCTAAAGTCAATGCCAAATGATTTACCCGTGGCCATTGATGTCCTGCCTTTTGGGGTGGGGTTGAGGTGGTTATGGTTTCTTTGAGTGAAATATTGATGGAAGCCAGTTTTTTGGTTTCTTTGTCAGTGTCGAACTTGTTGATGTAGACGATGTTCCTGCCTGTGGGTGGGTGTCGATATTTTTCAACGGAGAGTTTGATCCTGGCTCAGGACGAACGCTGGCGGCGTGCTTAACACATGCAAGTCGAACGGTAAGGCCCTTCGGGGTACACGAGTGGCGAACGGGTGAGTAACACGTGAGTAACCTGCCCTTGACTCTGGGATAACAGCCGGAAACGGTTGCTAATACCGGATATGAGCCCCTACCGCATGGTGGGGGTTGGAAAGCTCCGGCGGTCATGGATGGACTCGCGGCCTATCAGCTTGTTGGTGAGGTAGTGGCTCACCAAGGCTTCGACGGGTAGCCGGCCTGAGAGGGCGACCGGCCACATTGGGACTGAGATACGGCCCAAACTCCTACGGGAGGCAGCAGTGGGGAATATTGCACAATGGGCGCAAGCCTGATGCAGCAACGCCGCGTGCGGGATGACGGCCTTCGGGTTGTAAACCGCTTTCAGTAGGGACGAAGCTCACGTGACGGTACCTACAGAAGAAGCACCGGCCAACTACGTGCCAGCAGCCGCGGTGATACGTAGGGTGCGAGCGTTGTCCGGAATTATTGGGCGTAAAGAGCTTGTAGGCGGTTGGTCACGTCGAAAGTGAAAACTCAGGGCTTAACTCTGAGCCTGCTTTCGATACGGGTCGACTAGAGGAAGTTAGGGGAGAACGGAATTCCTGGTGGAGCGGTGGAATGCGCAGATATCAGGAGGAACACCGGTGGCGAAGGCGGTTCTCTGGGACTTTCCTGACGCTGAGAAGCGAAAGCGTGGGGAGCAAACAGGCTTAGATACCCTGGTAGTCCACGCCGTAAACGGTGGGTACTAGGTGTGGGTCACATTCCACGTGATCCGTGCCGCAGCTAACGCATTAAGTACCCCGCCTGGGGAGTACGGCCGCAAGGCTAAAACTCAAAGGAATTGACGGGGCCCCGCACAAGCGGCGGAGCATGCGGATTAATTCGATGCAACGCGAAGAACCTTACCTGGGTTTGACATGGACCGGTAACACCCAGAGATGGGTGCCCCCTTTGTGGTCGGTTCACAGGTGGTGCATGGCTGTCGTCAGCTCGTGTCGTGAGATGTTGGGTTAAGTCCCGCAACGAGCGCAACCCTCGTCCAATGTTGCCAGCACGTGATGGTGGGGACTCATTGGAGACCGCCGGGGTCAACTCGGAGGAAGGTGGGGATGACGTCAAGTCATCATGCCCCTTATGTCCAGGGCTTCACGCATGCTACAATGGCCGGTACAATGGGCTGCGAACCTGTAAGGGTGAGCGAATCCCAAAAAGCCGGTCTCAGTTCGGATTGGGGTCTGCAACTCGACCCCATGAAGTCGGAGTCGCTAGTAATCGCAGATCAGCAACGCTGCGGTGAATACGTTCCCGGGGCTTGTACACACCGCCCGTCAAGTCATGAAAGTCGGTAACACCCGAAGCCAGTGGCCCAACCCTTGTGGAGGGAGCTGTCGAAGGTGGGACCGGTAATTAGGACTAAGTCGTAACAAGGTAGCCGTACCGGAAGGTGCGGCTGGATCACCTCCTTTCTAAGGAGCATGTGGCACCACAGTGTGGTGTTCATTGTCTGCTGGTTTCACATCCGAGTGTGGTGTGGCCGGTGGGTTCCGGAATGTGGAACATTGACTGATGCATCTGTTTCTGGGTGCTCGCTGCTAGTACAGCCCCTTGTGGGGAGTGGAATGTGGTGGGTGTCTGGGGTGGGTGTGACACGCTGTTGGGTCCTGAAGGTTCGGTTGCTGTTGCAGCTGCCTTCTGTTGGACCACGGACCGGAAGCGTTGTGCTGATGGTGGTGGTACCGCCCGTATTTTGAGAACTGCACAGTGGACGCGAGCATCTTTGTAGAAATTTTTTGACAAGCTACTAAGTGCGATCGGTGGATGCCTAGGCACCAAGAGCCGATGAAGGACGTTGTAACCTGCGATAAGCCCTGGGGAGCTGGTAAACGAGCTGTGATCCGGGGATTTCCGAATAGGGAAACCTTGAAATACCGGAGTCATGTCCGGCAACCTCTACCTGAATGTATAGGGTAGTTGGAGGGAACGCGGGGAAGTGAAACATCTCAGTACCCGTAGGAAGAGAAAACAACCGTGATTCCGTGAGTAGTGGCGAGCGAAAGCGGAAGAGGCCAAACCGTATGTGTGTGATAGCTGACAGGCGTTGCACATGCGGTGTTGTGGGGCCGTTCGGGCCATACTGTCATGTGGTCGACAAGTAAGAAATGATCGATGAAGTTGAGCCGCCTGGGAAGGTGGACCATAGAGGGTAATAGTCCCGTAGACGTAAGTTGATCACTTGTGAGCGTTACCCCAAGTAGTGCGGAACCCCTGAAATTCTGCATGAATCTGGCGGGACCACCCGTTAAGCCTAAATACTCCTTGGTGACCGATAGCGGACAAGTACCGTGAGGGAAAGGTGAAAAGTACCCCGGGAGGGGAGTGAAATAGTACCTGAAACCGATCGCATACAATCCGTCGGAGCCCTTCGGGGTGACGGCGTGCCTTTTGAAGAATGAGCCTGCGAGTTAGTGGTGTGTGGCGAGGTTAACCCGTGTGGGGAAGCCGTAGCGAAAGCGAGTCCGAACAGGGCGATTGAGTCGCACGCTCTAGACCCGAAGCGTAGTGATCTATCCATGGCCAGGTTGAAGCGACGGTAAGACGTCGTGGAGGACCGAACCCACTTGGGTTGAAAACCGAGGGGATGAGCTGTGGATAGGGGTGAAAGGCCAATCAAACTACGTGATAGCTGGTTCTCCCCGAAATGCATTTAGGTGCAGCGTCGCGTGTTTCTTTCCGGAGGTAGAGCACTGGATGGTCTAGGGGGCCCAACAGCTTACCGAAATCAGCCAAACTCCGAATGCCGGGAAGTGAGAGCGTGGCAGTGAGACTGCGGGCGATAAGGTTCGTAGTCGAGAGGGAAACAGCCCAGATCATCAGCTAAGGTCCCTAAGCGATAACTAAGTGGAAAAGGATGTGGAGTTGCGCAGACAACCAGGAGGTTGGCTTGGAAGCAGCCATCCTTGAAAGAGTGCGTAATAGCTCACTGGTCAAGTGATTCCGCGCCGACAATTTAGCGGGGCTCAAGTTATCCACCGAAGCTATGGCATTCACACAGTAACCTCCTTTTTGGCAGGTGTGTGGATGGGTAGGGGAGCGTCGTGTGCGCGATGAAGCGGCGGGGTGACCCAGTCGTGGAGAGCACACGAGTGAGAATGCAGGCATGAGTAGCGAATGACGGGTGAGAAACCCGTCCGCCGAATATCCAAGGGTTCCAGGGTCAAGCTAATCTGCCCTGGGTGAGTCGGGACCTAAGGCGAGGCCGACAGGCGTAGTCGATGGACAACGGGTTGATATTCCCGTACCGGCGAAACAACGTCCATGCCGAGGCGCATGATGTTAAGCACGCAAGTTGCTGCGGATCCTTCGGGTGATGTGGTGATGAGTCTGTGAACCAAGTGTGTAGTAGGCAAGCTGCGGAGGGACGCAAGAAGGTAGCTCATCCCGGGCGATGGTTGTCCCGGGCCAAGTGTGTAGGGTGAGACGTAGGCAAATCCGCGTCTTGTGTGCCTGAGACATGATGGGGAGCAGAACTGTGTTCTGTGAGTGAGTGATCCTATGTTGCCGAGAAAAGCTTCGTGAGCGAGTTGTTAGCCGCCCGTACCCCAAACCGACACAGGTGGATAGGTAGAGAATACCAAGGCGATCGAGAGAATCATGGTGAAGGAACTCGGCAAAATACCCCCGTAACTTCGGGATAAGGGGGACCTGATGCGTGAACCGACGTGCTCGGGGAAGCGTTGATGGTCGCAGAGACCAGGCCCAAGCGACTGTTTACTAAAAACACAGGTCCGTGCCAACTTGAAAGAGGACGTATACGGACTGACTCCTGCCCGGTGCTGGAAGGTTAAGGGGAACTGTTAGACGTAAGTCGAAGCGGTGAACTTAAGCCCCAGTAAACGGCGGTGGTAACTATAACCATCCTAAGGTAGCGAAATTCCTTGTCGGGTAAGTTCCGACCTGCACGAATGGAGTAACGATTTGGGCGCTGTCTCCACCATGAACTCGGCGAAATTGCATTACGAGTAAAGATGCTCGTTACGCGCAGTAGGACGGAAAGACCCCGGGACCTTTACTATAGTTTGGTATTGGTGTTCGGGACAGCTTGTGTAGGATAGGTGGGAGACTGTGAAGCGGCCACGCCAGTGGTTGTGGAGTCGTCGTTGAAATACCACTCTGGCTGTTCTGGATATCTAACCTAGGACCGTTATCCGGTTCAGGGACAGTGCCTGATGGGTAGTTTGACTGGGGCGGTCGCCTCCCAAAAGGTAACGGAGGCGCCCAAAGGTTCCCTCAGCCTGGTTGGCAATCAGGTTTTGAGTGTAAGTGCACAAGGGAGCTTGACTGTGAGAGGGACACCTCGAGCAGGGACGAAAGTCGGGACTAGTGATCTGACGGTGGCATGTGGACGCGCCGTCACTCAACGGATAAAAGGTACCCCGGGGATAACAGGCTGATCTTGCCCGAGCGCTCACAGCGACGGCATGGTTTGGCACCTCGATGTCGGCTCGTCGCATCCTGGGGCTGGAGTCGGTCCCAAGGGTTGGGCTGTTCGCCCATTAAAGCGGCACGCGAGCTGGGTTTAGAACGTCGTGAGACAGTTCGGTCCCTATCCACTGCGCGCGTAGGAATCTTGAGAAGAGCTGTCCTTAGTACGAGAGGACCGGGACGGACGAACCTCTGGTGTGCCAGTTGTCCTGCCAAGGGCACGGCTGGTTGGCTACGTTCGGAAGTGATAACCGCTGAAAGCATCTAAGCGGGAAGCACACTTCAAGATGAGGGTTCCCACAGAGTTGATCTGGTAAGGCCCCCGGCAGACCACCGGGTGATAGGTCGGATGTGGAAGCACAGCAATGTGTGGAGCTGACCGATACTAATAGGCCGAGGGCTTGTCTTACTACAAAGATGTTACGCGTCCACTGTGTTGTTCCCGAGGTACGGTCGGGAACCGGCCCCCGCACTGGCGGGGGTGGTTGTTGGTTGATATCTCCATAGTGTTTCGGTGGCCATGTCGAAAGGGAAACACCCGGTCCCATTCCGAACCCGGAAGTTAAGCCTTTTAGAGCCGATGGTACTGCAGGAGGGATCCTGTGGGAGACTAGGACGCCGCCGGACTTATACATACCCCCTGTCGGGACTCTTCATGGGTTCCTGGCAGGGGGTATTT
>NZ_BAAGQL010000040.1:0-7221 GCF_054783495.1 Luteococcus sediminum
AACTCGGCAAACGCCGTGACGACACGCTGGCCCACAACTACCGCGAATGGCTCAAAGCCGCTTGACACGAGATAGGAGCATCATCTTCCGCCGCTACCTGCCCTGGGCCGTCCTCTTCGGCCTGACCCGGCGCTGGACGCGGGTCTGCCAGCAGCTCGCGGACGCAGGCCGGATCCCGCCCCTCGACCTCACGTTCTGGGGGGACGGGATTACCGCCTCGGACGTGGCGCGGGACATCGGGCGCCTGGACAGCACGGTGGGCCGGGCGAGCTTCACCGCGTCCGGGTCGGGGTCGGGCGGGTCGTTCTTTTCCGGCGGCGGGTCCGGCGGCTCGTCTGGGTTCAGCGGGGGCAGTTCGGGCGGAGGCGGAGGGGGCGGCACGAGCGCCAGCAGCTGGTAGGCCCCTGAGCGCCCGGTCAGGAGGGGGAGTCCGTCCGAGGGTTCTCGTCGCGTCGAGCGATCGCCTCCCGCAGGACGGGGCCGGGTTCGATGACCACGGCGTCGGAACCGGTCCGGACGCCAGCCTCGGTGAACGCCTGCAGCACCGCCGAGATCACCGCGTTTCGGGCCTCCAGTGTCTCCAGTTGCAGCGACCCGCTCCAGAACCTCAGTTCCAGCGTGACGGTGGCTGCCCCGACGCGGGTCAGGAGTGCCTGGGGGGCAGGTTCGGGCAGCACGCTGGGCAGGGCATCCATCGCCCGCACCGCCACGACCCGCGCCTGCTCCAGATCCGTGGTCTCGTCCAGATCGACCTCGACGCTGGTGCGCACCTGCTCGTAGCCCGTCTGGACCGTGACGATCTCGCTGTGCAGAACCGTGTTGGGGACGACCACCAGCCGCCCATCGAAGGTCCGGACCACGGTCGAGGTGAGCCCGATGGCCGTGACCTGACCACGGACGTCTCCAACGGCGATCTGGTCGTCCACGCGGAACCGATCCCGGGCGAGCAGGACGAGGCCGGCGAACATGTTCCCGAGCACGGTCTGGAACGCGATGCCGGCGGCGATCGACACGATCGTGACTCCGCCCAGGATGTCCACCGGCTTGACGCTGGGGAACACCACGGTCAGGGCCGCACTGAAGGCGACGAACAGGACGACCCACTGGGCGACGCGGCTGAACACCCGGGCCGAGCTGGGTCCGCGGCCGCGCCGCAGCAGGAGCCGTTCGGTGGCGAGCCGGATGAGGTAGGCGGCCACCGCGCCGACGGCGAAGATCTGGAGGGCAAGTAGGGCGCCCGCCCAGGTGATGGTCCCCGTCATCGGACCGGTCCCGCCTCGACGGCCGCGAGGTGGCGGGCGAGCACATCGTGGTAGGGCGGACGGGCGACCTCGAGCAGGTCGGTCAGGATCTCCACGAGCCGGCCCCGCACCTGAGGTGCGTCCTTGCCGTAGTGGACGATCTCGGTGAAGGCGAGTTCGATTAGGTCCTCGATCCGCTGCGGTCGCCACACCACCCGGATGATGCCCTCCTCGTCACGGAAGGCGGACGGCGGGTTCGGGCGCTGGACGAGCGGACGGAGCAGCCGCTGGATCTCGTCGAGGCCCTCCACGGCCGTCGTGGGGTCGTTGGTACCAGGCGACAGTGCGCGGATGGCGATGTCGACGAGTTGCTGGAAGCCGTAACCGGGGTCGAACTCGATGGTGCGTTCGGTCTCGAGGAAGATGACGTCCTCGACATCGTCGGCGATGTCGGAGTCGAGTCCGTACAGCCGGGCGAGAGCCTGGCCCTCGGTGCGCTGGTCGCCGTGCCGGACCAGGACCTCGATGACTCCGTCGTGATCGGTCGCGAGATCCATCAGACGCATGTAGGAGGCCGTGGCGACCCGGCCGTGCCGGGGGCCGCAGCGCACGACACCGGAGGGCACGCCGAGCTCGGGCAGCGGACCGTCGGTCGCGACGTCCGGCTGGTACAGCCGATCGATCACCCTGGACGTGGCATCACCGACCCGGGAGATCACCCGGCTGACCTGGATCGAGGTGGTGATGTGGTGGATGAAAGCGAGGAAGAGGGCGACGCTCGCCACGACGAGGAGGAACGCGACGGTGACCGACACCTGCGGCACGAACTCGTCGGAATCTGTGCCCCGAACCGAACGCAGCACGGTCAGGCTGTACACGAAGGACGCGGTGAACACGCCGAGGGTGAACTGCGAGACGCGGTTCCGCAGGAACGCGCCCAGGACCCTGGGGGTGAACTGGCTCGAAGCCAGCTGCAGCACGACCATCGTGATCGAGAACACGAGGCCTGTGACCGAGATCATGGCGCCCGCGATGGAACTCAGCATCGTCCGGGCGCCGTCCGGCCCGCCGGCGAACACGTACGGCAGGGACGCGCCCAGCTGCCTATCCAGGGCCGGCAGCGCGAGGGCGGCCGCGAAGCTCACGACCACCACGGCCAGCGGCAGCGCCCAGAACGGTTGCCACAGCCGGATCCACCACGAGCGTGGCGGCGGCGAGAGCTCCTTGGCGGTCAGACCGATGGCGTCCACGGGGCCATTCTTGCAGCGCTGACCGCTGTGACAAGCTCGTTCCATCGCCCGGGCCCCAGCGTCAGCGGGCCTCTGCCGGGTGTTCGTCTTCCTCCGGCTCAAGCGCGAGTTCGTCCCGACGGATCGCCAGGAGCAGTTCGCCGATGCGGACGAGCCTCGGCAGCGTGATGATGACGAGCCCGCCCAGGGCGTTGGCGGGAATCACCCAGGCGAACCACAACAGCCAGTCGGCGTACGACGCGTCCCAGCCGGCGTGGAAGGCTGCAAAGATCACGATCGAGTTGAGCGCACCGTGGAGCAGGCCCATCCCCACGACGAGCATGCCGCTGATGAGCGCCATGACCATGCCTGCCAGATCGTTGTCGGTGCCCTGCTGCATGCGCGTCACCAACGTGATCGTCGATCCCGCGAGGACGGCCAAGGCGAACGCCTCGGGCCACGGGCGTTCTGCCAGGTAGCCCTGGGCGGTCTCGATGAACACATCGTGATACCGGGGAAAGGCAGCGACGAGCAGCCACGTGAACAGCCAGCCTCCGGCGAGGTTGGTAAGGAGGGTGACCAGCCACAGCCGGACCAGTTGGACGATCGTGCCTTGTCCGGCGACGATCGCGTTGATGGGCAGCAGGAAGTCCTCGGTGAACAGCTCGCTGTGCGCCATCTTGAGCGCGATCAGGCCGACACCGAAGGCGAGCCCGGCGAGCACGGTCGAACCGGTGGCGTCCTTGACGAGCACCATCGCCATGATGCCGAGGCCCACGTCGACCCCGCCGAAGAAGCCGGTGACGACGAGGGCCCGCCAGGTGCGGTTGAGCCGCTCGGCTCCGGTCAGCGCGGTGTCGCGGGCCTCGGCGACGAGGGCGTCCTCCGCTGCGGCGTCGGATGAACCGTGCTCCCGGCGGCGGTGCTCGTCGAGGTCGTCGTGCACCACGCCGGATTCGTTCACACCCGTGAGTCTAGAAGGTAACGGGGGTTAGCGCTGTCCGATGGCCTGCAGCTCGACCTCGGTGAGCTGGGTCGTCTGGGTGAGGGTGACCGGAATGTTGCCCTGCTGTCCGAGGCCACTCCACGCCACGTCCCAGTGGCTGGCGGCGGTCACGGTGTAGTTGCCGGAGCGGCTGTAGGTGTGGCCGCAGTCGGGCGAGGGCGACTTGCCGTTCGAGGCCTGGTAGGGCGTCCCCGGCCCGTTGCAGACGACCGTCTGGCCGTCGCCCATGTTCCAAGTGATGTCGGTCAACCGGGCGGTCGCGGTCACCGAGTACCCGCGGATGCTCGCGGTCTTCGTGTTGGGGCCTGTCGTCGACGCGCCAGGATCAGCGACCCACATCCACGTGGGCAGACCGATGACTCCAACGTTGCCCTGGCCGGGGGGCGGGGCCATGCCGATCTTGATCGCATGCAGCGCCATGCTCTTGATCGCGAGCTGGGCCACGTCCCGGGGATCCGGCGGCGGAGGCGGAGCCACGGGGCCCGCGGCCGACAGCGGCGCAATCACGGTCTTTTGGACGATCGAGCCCTGGCCCTGACACACCCAGATGTAGTTGTTCGCTGCGTCGATCGGCATGGAGCCCGGCGGCAGATACAGGTAGCAATTCGTCTCCGAACTCCACCACCCGCCGTTGCTGGTGCACGGCACCTCCTGGCCGAGGGAGCTGTCGACGCACTTGCCGCCGCCACCGCCGGGTCAAGTCCCTCAACAAGGGGCTGCTCTTGGCCATGTGTTTGGTGGCTATGGACTG
Source organism: Luteococcus sediminum (assembly GCF_054783495.1). Lineage (NCBI taxonomy): Bacteria > Bacillati > Actinomycetota > Actinomycetes > Propionibacteriales > Propionibacteriaceae > Luteococcus > Luteococcus sediminum. The sequence continues at coordinate 4,228 of NZ_BAAGQL010000040.1, forward strand.
CTTGTTGGTTGCCCACTACCAGCCCGAGGTGGCCTTGGCTCTTCTCAGGTGGACTCCGCCAGTGGCTCTGTTGGAAGGCGCGCTGATCAACCTCATGCCGGTAGTGATGCCGGTGATCGTGAGTGTTGCGGTGGTTAGGTCCGCCATCTACTTGGCTGGCGTCGGTGGTGGGAGCGCACATCCTGAGAAGGCTTTCACCTCCCTGCTGATGGCCGGTGCACTGTACGGTCTCTCGCTGCTCCTCCTTCCCGGTGAGCTCCTTCGCAGCGGATGGATGTTCGCGAGCCTCCTGACGGCAATCATCGGTCTGCTGTTTGCCGAAAGTTCTCCCGCTCGTGCGAGGGGTCTGGGTGTTCTGGCCGTGATCTTTGCGCTGACTGGTGCATCCGCCACCGTCATCAGCGCTTGGGGCGAGGATGGACATGTTCTGCAGGCGCAGTTGGCGCGTCCTTGGGCCCCTGCCGAGGTTCTCACTTGGAAAGGGGTCAGCGGGCCAACGGTGGGATATGTCCTCACTCTCGGCGACGGCTGGGTGACGATCCTGGAAGAGGATTCCCGCAAGGTGGTTATGCGCCCCGCTAGCGATCTTGTGGGACGAGAAGTGTGCAACGTCGGAGGTCCGTTGGCGCCGCGCGTCCTGTTGGTCCCCCGTAAGGATTCTCTCCAGTGCCCTAGCTAGAGCAAGGGCTCCTGGACTGGCCCATTCCACGGGAAGGCTGACAACGGGGAGTCGTCTGCGACGAGGAAGATTGAGACGCCCACCAGCTGGGGCTTCTTGCGGTGCAGCTCGGCGTCCATGGTGACAAACCAGTCGGCGCCAGCAACCTTGGCAGTGGCCAGGTGGATCGCGTCGGCTGTCTTGAAACCGTGGGCGAGTCTCAGCTGGGCCGCTTCACGCGCGATGGGTGCGGACACATCGATGAGATCGAACTCGCGAGATTGCAGCATCTGGAGAACCATCGTCTGCTTCTGCTGGACGTCCGAGTCCAGCGAGGGCTTGTAGATCTCTGTCAGCAGGAGGGTGGATCCGACGGGCCTGACAGAACCGGCGTCGATCTGTTGCAGCAGGGGTTTGACGAGTTTGGCGCTGGGTTCGCCCTTGATGATGGACAGCCATGCGCACGCGTCGAGCGCGACTCGCGTGGGTTCAGTCTTCGCCACGGATACCTGCCAAGTACTGAGCGGGGGAGAGCCCGTCTGTGACCGTGGGGTCAAGACCGATGAGCGACTCCCATGGCAGGGGGGCGGCCGCGACCACACGCAAGGTGTCTGCGTTGATCCAGTAGGGCACGCCATCGCCGTCCTGACGGACCTTGCCCTCGATCTCGACGAACTTCAGCAGTGCGTCCGCCATGCGTTGGGCGTCGCTGGAGGAGAAACTGCATCGCACTACGCGCCCCGATTCGAGTTTCAGGGAAGCACGGTTACCGCGGGTGACATTGAAACCGGTCAGGGTGCCGCGCAGCGCGCCCGGCATCTCTCGGACCCACGGGGTGATGCTTTCCAGACGAGTCCCCAGGACGAAGTCGACCGGGATGACGTTCTCCGCCACCTTCAGCACGGCTCTACTGGGCCCGAGCGCGCGTACGAATGTCTGCGCTGCGGTGACAACACCCGGCGTCCACGTGGTGGGGTTGGGGTGACCTGCTCGAATCTCGGCCAGTCCTTCGACCATCCGTTGGGCGGCTTGCTCACGTTCTGGCGCTGTCGAACGCATCGTGACGACTGCCGAGCCCTGGCGTAGCTCGACGATGGTCCAGTCTCGTTCACGAGATTCCACATCTGTCAGCTCGTCGAGGAGGTGCAGCAGGTTCTGCCCGGCCGCGAAGAAGCGCGACGCGTCGGCTGGCTGTTCAGGGTCGACCGTCAGGTTGACATCAGTCATGTGCCCTCCCTCCTCTGGCTCATCATCCTGCCACGTGCCACTGGCATTTTTTCCGATGGCCAAGTGGACCCGTGGCCACTTCGGGAAGCAGCTCTACTGAGATGTGGGCGGAAGCTGTCGGCGCAAGTCCGCCAACCGGACCACCAGCAGCGGCCAGGTGGCGGTCACGTGGTCGAGATTGAGCGGTGGGCTCCATTGGCGTGTTACGGCAGCCTCCAGGGCGGGGATGGGCAGCCCGTCGGGACAGGGCCAGCAGGCGAGGCGCAGGTGGGCGAACATCCACTCCGTGAGGCGTTCGTCACCGGGCGTCGCGAGTGAGAAGTTCGTCGGATGTCCCTTGCCGGGACGCGGGACCACGGTGAGGTCGAGGTTGTCCTGCAGAAGTGCGGCAAGGCTGCGCCGCACCGTGGAATGCCCGGTACGTCCGGTGCGGAAGTGGGTGCCGAGCGTGCGGGTCCGCAGGCTGCTCTGGGACTTGCCGACGTAGATGGCCCGGTCCACCGGATGGTGGCTGAGCCCGAGAGCTGCCAGCCCGGCGGCGGTGGCGTGCAGTGCATAGAGACCAGGCGCAGTGGGCGCGGCCGTGCGGTCGCCCGGCACGACAGGGATGGGTTGGCTCAGTGTTTCGAGGGCATCCGCGAAGGCCTCATCCATTGGCACCAGGTTCACTGGAGTTCCTCGGACCCGTGGGGCGTCAGATCTGCGGCGGTCTCCTCGATCACCTCGGTGTCCGACGATGAGTCGGTGAGACGGCCGGAGAAGGCGGCGGCGAGAACGGCCCGACGCAGGACGGCAGAACGCTGTTGATTCATGGTGACGCTCTGTTGGAGTTGTGCGACGTGGGCCTCGAGGCCGTCGACCTTGTTCAACAGCACGTCCTGCTGTTCCAAGCTGACTTCTGGGATCTCGAGGAGTCGGAGCTTCTCCTGTGGAAGGTGCTTTATGGTGGTTCCCGTGAAGAGATGATCCCACCGGTGCCGCCGGATTCCCTCTCGGATCATGGCTGCCACATACTCCGGACGCCAGCGGTCCGGAATTTGTCAAGGTGGATGAGGCCATTGGGAGTCAGGCGGCGGGCTGGTAGGTCTGCTGGTCGTCTCGGTTGGCGG
>NZ_BAAGQL010000041.1:0-17679 GCF_054783495.1 Luteococcus sediminum
CACCACGGATTCCTCGTGGATCCAGGCCACCAATTGCCGAACTGCCAACGTGCTCGGGGCAACCTCCACAACGACGGGTGTCATGGTTCTATCGAACCATCCGGAGACTCGATCATCTGCCGCGACCAGCTCAGGCGGCCGCCCCGTAAGATCACGACCCGTGAGCACTCCTTCGGTCGTGGTCTTTGACATCGACGGCACCCTGATGGATCACGCTGCCTCGGCACGCTCTGGCTTGGAGGCCTGGGTTACCGGCTTGGGCCATCCCATGACCGACGCACTCGCCGCAGCCTGGACAACAGCCGAACAGCGACACTTCACCGCATGGCGGGACGGCGAGATCAGCTTCGTCGAGCAACGCCGCCGGCGGCTGCGTGACGTGCTGCCACTGCTCAGGGAACACGTCGGTGATGACGACGAACTCGATGAGGTCTTCACCGGCTATCTGCGAGCCTACGAGGCTGCCTGGCAGCCCTACCCGGACGTCGCCGAGTGCCTGGCGACGCTCCAGCAGCAGGGTCGCCGACTGGCGGTGCTCAGCAATGGCAGCGATGACCAGCAGCGCAAGAAGCTGGCCCTGATCGGCGTCGCCGGCTACTTTCCCGACGTGTTCACCGCCGAGAGCCTCGGCGCCGGGAAGCCCAACCGCGAGGCATACGACCGCACCGCCCATGCCCTGGGCATCCTGCCGAGCGAATGCCTCTACGTTGGTGACGACTATGACCTCGACGTCGTGGCGTCGCGCGCGGCTGGCTGGGTGGCCATCCATCTCGACAGGATCGGCCAGCGGCGCGAGGCGGACGCCATGGTCACACTTGCTCAGCTGCCCGCCTTGCTTGCCTGACAGACGTCCGCTTCTGCCGCGACGAGCGTGACCGCTCCACCGTGCCGATGACGGGTCGTCCCGTGGCCTCCCCGCGGTAGATTCCTGCACCGGGAAGAGAGTGGACAGCGACCGGCGCGGGACATCACCGGGGCGTGTGCCCCTGAGCGGGGGGGAGGCGCCCCGACACCTCCCGTCGAGGAGTGAGCGCCACGGACCCGGCCCGGCTCGAACGGGCTGCCACCCTCGCCAGCGACGGGCAGGACGCACCGTTACCGGGTGGGCGCGCCTTGGGCGGGTTCAGGTGCAGACTACGCGCACTTCTGCCGCGGAGCGCGGCAGACGGCCGTTGCCCTCCAGGCCAAACGCCCTTGGGGGTTCTATTCTCGCGACATGACTGACACTGCCGCCCGAGCACGCCGGATCACTGTCGTCCTGTTCGACCAGTTCGAGCTGCTCGACGTCTTCCACGTCCCACTACCTGGTTGACGTGGTCACTATGGCCTGAGTCCGTCGACTTGGGATCGCGGCGTCAAGGACCTCGAGACAGTGGGGCTCCTGACTACTGAAACGAAGGTCGTCAAGGACCGGATGAGTCCAGAGAGACCCGGCGTCCACTTTCAGCTTCACTCGCAGGCCTTGGACCTTGCTCCCGAAGTTGCACGGACGAAGCTAGTCAAGTGAACGCCCAAGGCGCTCAGGGCTTGTCTCATTCTGCTGTCCCGGGGCAGTCGCATTGTGGCGATCCGCCGGCTGGCCGAGTCTCACTTGGGTTGCGCCGGACATGTTTGGCGCCTCGCACAATGAGACTGGAGGCACCAGAGTGAGACTTGATGGGTCACTGCTCGCGCTCCCTGCTTGGCTGGGGACGCACCCCGTCGAGAAGCAGGGAAACGAGGTCCTTCGCGTCCGCTTCAGTTGGCGTTTCGTGGAGGATCGCAAGGCGGTAGATCGCGGCTCCGATCATCGCATCAACCACCAATGGAGCATCAGCGTCAGCACGAAAGACCCCCCGAGCCTGGCCTCGGTGAAGGCAGTCGATCAGGGCGCCGCGCAGCGGGTCGATCAGGCGAGCGCGATACTCACGACGCAGCTGTGCATCGCCATGTCGATGGACCGTAAGGGCCAGGGGCGGAAGGGCCGGTCCGGCGGTCCGCAACGACCGGAGCCCCACAAGAGCGATTCGCTGCAGGTCCTCTTCTGGATCATCGGTGATCGTGACCTCACGCTCGCCGACCAGGTCGGCCATGGCGGCCACCACGAGGTGGGTCAGGCTGGGCCAACGGCGGTAGATGGTGGTCTTGGCGACGCCGCTTCGTCGGGCGATGTCGTCGATGCGCAGATCCGCCAGGCTCGACGCCGTCAGAAGTTCCCGGGTTGCGGGCAGCACGCGCTGCTCCACAGATGCATCGAGCGGGCGTCCACGAGAAGTCACGGGAACCACCCTGTCATGCCAGCCTGAATGGCGCTACCATGAGTAGCGAAACTGATGGTATCGAAATGGAGTGACCATGAACGGTGCACTGGAGGGTCGTGACCGATGGCTCGTCCCGTTGTCGCTGTGGGGCTCGTTCCTGGCCAATGACGGCGAGGAATGGCTCACCATGGCTGCGACGGCGCCGCAGACGATCGAGCGGCTCGGACTCTCGCGGCGCACACCTGCCGCGCTGCACCGTCCAAGCCAGCGTCATGTCGACGTCGGCATCGCGACCATGGGCCTGCTGTGCGCGGCGGCCGCCATCGACGGTGTGCGGACTCGCGGCCAGGGGTGGCTCTACCAGGATGTTCAGCTGGTTTTCGGGGTGCATGGCTGGGGACACCTCGCGGCAGCGGCGGCCTCGGGTGGCTATGTCACGGGAGTGGCGACCTCGCCCACCGTCGTCCTGCCGCAGTGGTGGTGGGCACGTCGTCGCCTTCGCCGGGCAGGGGTGGCAGACAACGCACGGCCAGTTCGTGCCGTCGCCCTGTGCGGTGGCTGGCTGCTGGCGGCGCATGGCCTCGGCTTGGCCGCGACCCGAAGGGAACAGAGATGAACAACCGGGACAAGGCGTGGGCATGGACCGCTGGCCTGATCGCCATCCATCAGGCCGAGGAGGTGCTCGTCTCGGTGGACGACTGGTTCCGACGGGTTGGCACCACGGGCAGCCCTTGGTTGGACCGGCACATCGATGGCAACTGGATGGCCGACCACAAGGCGTCGAAACGTCTCGCCGCCCAGGCCGCCCAGACGACGGCCCTGATGATGGCATGGCGCCTGTCCCGCGACAGTGATCTGGCAACGAGGACCCTCACGAGCATCCTGGTGGCGGGCTGGTCGGCGGCCTTCGGGATGCACATCGCCGCGTCGATCCACACCAGGACGGTGATGCCCGGAACGTCCACCTCGGTGATACCCGGCTGGCTGGGATCGGCCATCGTCATGCGGCAGGTGCGCACCCTCACAAACTCGGCTGACAGACCAGCACCACCTCCGGACTGAGCTCGAAGGCCACGGCACTGCTCGACGCGATCGGTAGAGGATGGGATCGTTCTTCCGTCTGAGACGGAGCATATGGGGGGCTTGAGCCAGCCGATCGTTACTGCTTGGCGTGGTGGCGCAAAGCCGCCTGGATCCAGACCTGGAGGTCCTCGTCGGTTTTGATTGCCTCTGCGTCGACTGCGATCCACCCGACGCCCATGATGCGGTCCTTGCCCATCTCGCCGCGTTTCGCGCCGGGCTTGCTGAGGAGTTGGGGATCTTCGTCGGGCGCGACTCGCACGAGGAGTGCTCCGCCGCCGGCCGAGGCGGTGCAGAGCATCCGGTCGTCGACCATGAAGGCCAACCCGCCGAACATCTTCACCTCTCGGAGAGTCTGCTGGTCATCGAGTAGTGCGCGGATACGGCGTGCGAGGTTCTCGTCGTGGGCCATGGCGGTTCTCCTCAGGCTGAGCGGGGAGGCACGGCGCCGGTGAGCTGGTCCCATCCGGCGACGCGTCCGGCCAGGGCCAGCAGGATCGCCCGCGCCGGGGCGGTGACCAGAGGGCCGTCGCCGTGGCTCCAGTCGATGTCGTCGGCTTCCAGTCGCACCCCGTTCAGTTGTCTGCTGGCGGCGCGTGACTTCGGGCTCGGTTCGGCGAGGTGCTCCAGGGCCACGGCGAGGTGCTCGTCGGGGACGTGGTGGGTGAGGCCGAGTGGGGTGGTGATGTCGAGCCCGTGGACGATGACGTCGGTCAGCGGCGCCTCGGGTCCCTGGCCGGGCGGGGCGAAGCGGTGGTCGGCCTTGTCGCGCAGGATCTCGACGATCTGGGCGAACGGCCGCTGCGCCTGCTTTCGAGCGAGGGCGTTGTTGGCGACATCGAAGTTGCCGCGGTGGCGCAGCATCGCCGCCATGAAACCGAGCATGCCGACCTCCATCGGCATGACCAGGTGCGCGGCCACCTGCTTGACGGTCCACTCGCTGCACAGGCTCTGGGCCTCTTGCTGGTCCGGGGTGAGGTCTTCGAGCAGGTCGGCAAGGGAACGACGCTCGCTGGCGATGACCGAGAACAAGTCCATGACCCAAGTCAAACACGTCGTGGGCCACGTTGGCCGGTGGCAGCTCTGATCGCTCGCTGGAGCGCCGGTCGCACGGGCTTTCGGGGGAACGCTGTGCTGGCTAGGCGTTTCTCCCATCGATGGTGTCGTGTTTCCCGTGCGTTCCCCCAGCAGTCTGGGCTGTGGAGGAACGAAAGTGAGGACGTTGTTGTGTCCATCTGTGTCCATGACAGGCACCCACGACAGGGAGATGGACATGGACACGTTGCGCGAGGCGCTGGGCACTGATTTTCTGCTGCAGGCGGCTGATCGGCTGGCCCCGGGGTGGGGGATCAGTCATCCGGATCTGGGCTTGCTGAGGTCGGTCGACGATTTCCGTCGGGCGTCGCGGACGGGCGATGTGATGGCCCGTGATGATGTGCTGATCGCGCTGGCGGGGCTGGCTCATGTGGAGGGCGAGAACTGTCCGGAGGCGGCGGCGGTGTTGTGCGAGCTGTTGATTCCGGGGACGCTGGCGAAGCTTCGTCGGCATCGTCCGGGGTCGTTGCCGATGTCGGCGTTGTGTGACGTGGCGGCGCAGCATCTGTGGATGGGGGCGCGGACCTTTGAGTGGCGGTCGCGCCGCAAGGTGGCGGCCTCGATCCAGTGGCAGGTGCGTCGGGCGACGTTCGCGGATCTGGGGATCCAGGCGAAGGACCGTGGCGATCGGACGTGGGCGAACACGCAGCCGATGGACGACCAGGTGTTGGAGGGATTGATGGTCGACGACGCCAGCACTGAGCCGTGGGTGGAGCCGGCCGAGGAGTTGTCGGCGGTGTTGCAGCAGGCGGCGCGGGTTGGGGCGGTGACTCCGGATGACGCAGCGCTGTTGCGACTGGTGGTGTCGGTGGGCCATGAGGTGCCGACCCGGAGGGTGGGTGTGCACGGTTTGATGTCGCGGCAGGCGTCGGCGGTGGTGGCGCAGCAGCTGGGGATCTCGCCGAGTTCGGCGCGGCGTCGGGTGGGGCGGGTGCTGGGCCGGTTGCAGGACGCGAACCGGCAGGGTCTGTTCCTGGACGTGGCGTGAGCACCGACCAGCCGGTGGCGGGTTGGGTCGACGTGACCACACCACCAGTTTCGATGTCCGGGTTGGCGCCGAGCGTGGCGGAGCTGCGCCGCGCCTGGGATGCCGTCAGCCAGGGCCGCTATGCCCGCCCCGACCCCATCCAGCCGTCGCCCGTCACCTTGGCCGTGGCTGGGCCCGGGCCGGATGGCGAGGAGGCGTCGGTGTCGGCGTGGCGGCCGGCTGAGCCATTGGTTGTGGTGGTGGGTGCGCATGCGCAGGCAGGCGCGTCGACGGTGGCGTTGGCGGTGGCGCAGGCCGATCCGTGCGCGCGGCTGCTGGAAATCAGCCTGCCGGCCTGCTCGGGGTTGGCCGGTGCTGGGTCGGCGGAGTTGGGGGAGTTGTCGTCATGGGTGCGTTCGCAGCGCGACGGGGTGGTGATCGAACGACCCGCCACTGTCGAGGCGGGTGATCCGTTGCCGCTGGATCGGGTGGTGCGGCGCACGGTGTTGGATGCCGGCGTCCAGCCGTGCGCGTCCGGGCCCGGGTGGGTTGCGGCGACGGTCGCTGCCGCGGAGGTGGTTGTGGTGGTGGCGGCCGGGACGGTGCCGGGCATTCGTCGCCTCGAGGTGGCGGTCGACGAGCTGGGCTCGCAGCGGTGCGTCACGGTGGTGCGGGCGGTGTCGGGTGGTCGGTTGCCGCGTCAGGTGCACGCGGCGATGGGGCCGGTTCTGCAGCGGCTGGTCGACGAGCACCGGTGGGCGGTGATGCCGTGCGATGGCCGGTTGTTGGTGACGGGGTTGTCTCCGGCGCCGTTGTCGAAGTCTGTGGTCTCGGCCGGGCACACCGTGCTCGGTCTGCTGAGCGAATGCGAGAAGGGGACGAAGTGATGCTCGACGTGGGATTGGTGCTGTTGGAGATCTGCCCGCTGGCGCCGCCTGGGGCGCAGAAGTATGCCGACCAGCTCACCGGTTATGTGCTGTGGGCGGTGTTGGCGATGTTCGTGGTCGGGGTGGTGGTCTCGATCGGCGCGATCGTGGCGGGGCGGATCTTCTCGATGCCGCATGCCAGCAAGGCCGGTGTGGTGGGCGTGGCTGTGGTCTTCCTGGCCGCGATCGCCTACCTGGTGCTGCCGTCGCTGATTTCGAGCATCACTGGCAGCGGCTGCATCGCCGATGCCCCCGGCGCACCAGCGGCCAGCCAGGAGCCGTGACATGACCGGCGACCAGCCCCAGCCGTGGAGCCGCCGCCGGTTGTGGGCGCTGTTGGCCGGTGTGTGCGTGGTTGGGTTGGCGCTGCTGGTTGGTTTGGGTGTCGCGATTCGCACGGCCTTCGTCCACGCCACCGGGACCAACACCCCGGCGGCAGCGACCCGCCCGGTTGAGGGGCGGGTTGATCGGGATGTGCTGTTGGCCGAGCCGATGCTGCAGGTGGCGCCGGCGGATGCGTTGGGTGGTGCTCCGGCGGTGGAGCCTGCGTCGGCGTTGACGGTGCCGAACTCGACCCGGACGGGTCCGGCGCGGGTGGTGACGGGTTTCCCGCGCACGCCGGAAGGTGCGGTGGGGCAGTTGGCGGCGATCGAGCAGACGGTGCTGTCCGAGATGGACGTGGCCCGCGCGGGCGAGGTGCATCGGGCATGGGTCGTCCCGGGTGCTGTGCCGGTCGACCAGTGGCCGTTGGTGCGGCACGTCCAGTCCTTCCTGGGCTCGGCGGGCATGACGGGACGCCTGGAGGCTGGGGCGCGGGTGACGGTGGATCCGGTCGCCGCTCAGGTCAAGGGCACCGATGGGCCGGACTGGGTGGTCGCGTGTGTGTTGGTGGACGTGCGGGCGCTGGTGCGGGTCGAGTCGCGGATGGCCTACGGCTATTGCGAGGCCATGGCGTGGCGCGGGGGCCGGTGGATGGTGGCCTCGCCTCGTGCGGCGGCCGTGGCCCCGTCGACCTGGCCGGGTACCGAGTTGGCGGCGCGGGCCGGGTGGCGCACCTGGCACGTCGCGGGGGAGTAGCCGGCGATGCTGTGGGATCCGTTCGGGGCGTTGGCTGATCGTGCGTCGAAGGTGGTGGTCGACGGGTGGACGGCGATGATGCTGAGCCTGTGGCAGGCCGGGCTGTGGCTGTTGCGGGTGGTGTTGAAGTTCGAGTCCGCGCTGCTCACCCCGGACGTGACGGAGCAGGGGCCGGCGCAGTTGGCCTACCGCTCCACGTTCTGGATGGCCGGGGCGTTGGCGGTGCTGATGGGGTTGGTGCAGCTGTTCGTCGTGCTGGCCCGACGCGACGGCAAGTCGTTGGGGCGGCTGGTGGTCGGGGCGGGCCAGTTCTGCATGGTGTGGGTGGCCTGGTTGAGCTACGGGGCGCTGGTGGTCTCGGCCTGTGGCGGGTTGAACCAGGCGTTGATGAAGAGCTTGTTGTCGATCGATGCGTGGGAGGCGTGGCAGCCGCTCAAGCCGTTGTCGGGTCAGGACGTCAGTGACGCCGTGCTGGCGACCGTGCTGGGGCTGATGGGGCTGTTCTTGTGGATCGCGGCGATCGCGCACTTCGTGATCCTGCTGGCCCGGGCCGGTGGGTTGTTGGTGCTGGCCGCGACCGCGCCGATCTCGGCGGCGGGTCTGTTGTCCGAGGTGGGACGTCCGTGGTTCTGGAAGTCGCTGCGCTGGTTCCACGCCGCCGCGCTGGCGCCGGTGTTGATGACCTTGACGATGGGCTTGGGGGTGCAGATGTCCAACGGCGTCGCACTGGGGTTGGCGACGGGGCCGGAGTCGGCGATCGGGACGGCGGTGCCGGGGGTGTTCATGATCCTGGTCTCGGCGGTGGCGCCGGTGGCGCTGTTCAAGTTGTTGGCCTTCGTCGACCCGGGCACCAACTCCGGTGCCGCGGTGCGCGCAGGCCTCGCCGGGGTGGGCGGCATCTCCGGCCTGCTCAGCGGGCTGGGTTCTGGTCTGGGCGGCAAGGCGTCCGGGACGAGCGCCTCCGAGACCGATGAGCACGGACGCTCTGCCGGCGAGCAGGCCTCCCAGGCCGCGACGGCGGCACGCTTCCAGAACGCCACACCGTCGACCAATTCCGCACCGGCCGGCAGGCCGTCTGCGGCTGCCGCCGGCGGCGGCACGGCATCCGCGGGTGGTTCTGCAGCTGAAGGGGGTGCTGCGGCGGGGGTGTTGGGTGTGGCGGCGGCGATTGGTGCGGCCGCGGCGACGGGTCTGCGGACGATGGCCCACCTGGGTGGGGCGGGGTCGGCGTTGTTCAGCGATGCCACCAACCAGCTCGGGGTGGGGCACAACACCTATCAGCCGGACTTCACCCGTACCCCCGGACAGGGCAGTGGTGGTGCGCCGCAGGGTCTGGCGGAGGCCGACGCCGATGCCGCCAACGGCAACGACGGCACCCTGCCGACCCCGTCCAGCGCGCCACCGACGCTCGACGAACCGACCGTCCAGCCGCTGCCACCCCAGCACCCCATGCCACCACCGGCACCCCACCAAGGGGCAGGACAGCGGCCAGCCCCACAACGTCCCGGCACCGCTCCGACCCCGGGTCAGCACGGGCCGAAGCCGGGCGTGACTGATGAAGGAGGCAGGTCGTGACGATCTACAGCGACTACACGCGGGACCGGATTGGGTGGTTCTTCGGGCTACACGCCTGGCAGCTGGCGGCCGTGTCGGTGTCGACGCTGCCGGTCTTCTGGGCCATCCAGCGCCAGGCGTGGCTGTCGATGCTGCTGTTCAGCCTGGTGTGGGCGGTGGTGGTGCTGGTGACGGCGGTGCAGGTGAAGGGCCGCCCGATGCTGGGCTGGTTGTGGGCGTTGACGTGCTTCACCGTGGGCGCCGCGACGGGGGCGCGTCGGTTCACCGCCCGCGCCGCCCAGGGCAAGGCCACCAACCCGGAACAGGTCGATCTGCCCGGGGTGTTGGCGGGGGTGGAGATCCACGACGGCCCACCGACCGGGGCGGCGGCACGGCGGGTGGCGTTGGTGCAGAACCACGCGGCCCGCACCTGGGCGGTGACCTGTGCGGTGACCCATCCCGGGATCGGGATGAGCAACCTGGACGAACGAGCGCGGCAGGCCGCTGGCCTGTCGAGCCTGATCGATGCGACGGCGCGGGCGGAGTTGGCCGACGAGCTGATCGTGCAGGTCCGCACCGTGCCCGACGACGGGGCGGAACGCTCGATCTGGGTGGAGCAGCACCGCCGCCCCACCACGCAGGGACTGTCGCGTCGGGTGAATGATGACCTGCATCGCTCGTTGTCCAGGGCGAGCGTGCGCACCGAGGCGTTCGTCACCGTCGTCGTGCCCGAGGCCCGGCTGGCCCGGGTGGCACGGCATTCCGGTGGTGGGTTGGCTGGTCGGGCGCGGGTGCTGGGCAGTGTGATGGCCGAGGTCGAGGCGGCGCTGCGGGGCGGGTTGGGCATGACGCAGGTGTCGTGGCTCACGTCGCCGGAGTTGGCGTTGGCCTGTCGCAGTGGCTTCGCGCCGGGCGACCGGGCCGGGATCGTCCAGGCTCTGGCTGAGCACCAGCACGACCCAAGGGTGGAGGCGGGGGTGCCGTGGGCGATGGCTGGTCCGTCGGGGGCGGAGGCGACGGTGCGGCACTACTCCCATGATGCGTGGAACTCGATCAGCGCGACGGTGATGCTGCCCGCCAACGGGGCGGCGTTGGGGGCGTTGGCGCCGGTGCTGACCCCGGATGAGGCGGGGGAGCGGCGCTCGTACATGGTGTGTTTCCCGATCCTGACCCAGCAGCGCGCCGAGCGGCACAGCGACTCGGCCGAGTTCGCCGCCGACATGGGCGGTGAGCTGCGCCGCCGCGCGGGGGTGAAGGCCAAGGCCCGTCACCGCAACGACGCCGCCAAGGCGCACGGCGTTGACGAGAAACTGGCCCGCGGCGCCGCGCTGATGCGCCCGTATGCCGTGTGCACCGTCACCGCGCCCAAGACCGTCGCGATCGCCGACTACGGACGACGACTCGACGCGTCCATCCGCCGTGCCGGGTTCGCGCCGCTGCGCCTTGACCTGGCCCAGGACGCCGGCTTCCTGGCCTCCACCATCCCGCTTGGCCTCGGGCTGACCAGGACGGTGAACTGATGCCCACCCGTACCGGACGCGACGTCGCCCACCTGCTGGCCGACTTCGGCCACGGCCTGCCCACCCCACCCTCGCCACCAGTCCGTGGCAGGGAAGGCAGGTTGTTCCACCACGCCCCAGCACGCGGTGCGTTCCGGCGGGGCCGCGGCTGGGCACCGTCCGGGGCGCCGGTGGCGGCGTGGCGGATGACTTCCGACCAGGTCGGGGTGTGGTGGCCGTTCATCGCCACCCCCGGCCTGCCACCCACCGGCGCGCAGATGGGCATCGACCAGCTCTCCGGCGGCTCCTTCTACGCCGACCCACTCGGTTGGGTCCTCGACGACCAGATCCCCGTCACCAACCCCAACGTGATGGTCTGGGGCAAACCCGGACGCGGCAAGTCCGGCACCACCAAGGCCTTCCTGCTGCGCATGATGGACTTCGGCTACCGTGCCCTCATCCTGGGCGACCCCAAGGACGAGTACGAAGCCTTGTGCCACGCCCTGGGCGTCGAGCCCTTTGCCATCGGGCGCGGCTTGGCCACGCGTATCAATCCCCTCGACCTCGGCCCCCTCGCCGACGGCTGGCAGAGCTTGGGCCGGGCGGAGGCGCAGCGCCGTTCCGCGCTGGTCTTCAGCCGCTGGCTCACCCTCGTGCGCGGGCTGGTCGGGTCGCAGAAGGTGGGGGAGCAGCGCGTCCCCTTCGGGCCCTCCGACGAGGTCGTCGTCAAGACCGTCCTGGCGCACCTGTCCGGCTACCGCGATGCCGCCACCCGGTTGACCGAACCCACCATTCCGCAGCTGTGGCGAGCCCTCGATGAACCCACCGACGAGCTGGTCGCCGCGTGCCGCTACCGGGACCGGCGCCACTTCCTCGACGAAACCCGCCTGCTGCGCGACGCCCTGGGCCAACTCGTCTCTGGCGCCCTGGCCGGACTGTTCGACGACCACACCAGCATCCACGTCGACTGGCGCGCCCCCATCCAGTCCCTGTCCCTGTCCCGCCTCGAACCCTTCGGTGACGAAGCCGTCGGCATCGCCCTGACCTGCCTCAACTCCTGGGGACGCGCCATGCGCGAAGTCGCCGACCCCGGAGACATGCGCATCGTCGTGCGCGACGAAGCATGGAAACAGCTACGATTGGGCCCCGACGCGGTCAAGAGCTTCGACGCCGACCTGCGCTTCTCCCGCCGCGACGGCGACATCCAATGGGCCGTCATGCACAAACCCTCCGACCTGCTCTCGGCCGGAGACCACGGATCCCAGGCCACCACCATCGCCAAGGACCTCCTGCACCTGGCCGACATCAAGATCCTCCACGGACAGGACCGCGCCGTCGCGGCCGAACTCGAACACCTCCTCGGCCTGGGCCCCATCGCGCAGGACGTCATCACCACCTGGGCCATGCAAGGCAAAGGCCGAGCCCTCTGGCAGGTCGCCGACCAGCTCTACAAGGTCCAGACCTACCTCCACCCCCTCGAAGAACGCCTCACCTTCACCAACGACGCCATCGCCACAGCAGGCTGACCATGACCAAACTCCTCGCCACCCTCGGCGCCCTCATCACAGCGCTGCTGGCCGTGCCCATCGCCTGCGCCGCACTCGCAACCACCAGCAACGCCGCAGCCGAACCCGAGACGGTCACGGACCCGGCCTGTCTGCAAGCGGCGCCGGCGGCGGGGCAGTGGCGCGCCCCTCTGGCCACCGGCTACGCGATCACGTCACGGTTCGGGATGCGCCTGCATCCCGTCAGACGTGTGTGGAAGTTGCACAACGGGGTTGACCTCGTCGCCCCACCCGCCACCCCCGTCGTCGCCGCAGCCGGCGGCACCGTCACCACCGCCAGCCCACACCCGGCGTGGGGCAACCACGTCGTCATCCGCCACACGGGCGGCATCAGCACCCTGTATGCCCACCTCGCCACCATCAAGGGCGGGATCAAGCCCGGCAGTCGCGTGGCCGCCGGGCAGATGCTCGGGGTGCAGGGCTCCACCGGCTACTCGACCGGCGCGCACCTGCACTTCACCGTCACCGTCAACGGCACCGACGTCGACCCCCAACCCTTCATGACCAGCCACGGCGCCCCACTCGACGGCCACCCCACCACCACAACACCCGCCCGTCCCACGGCAGGGACCGTCGAGGGCGGTGTCGGGTTCGACCTACCCCAACCGGCCGTGCGACAGGACTCCCTGCACAACCCAGCCCTGCCCATCCCTGCAGAGGTGGAGAAGCTCTACAAGCTCGCAGCCACCAAGTACGGCCTGCCCTGGACGCTGCTGGCCGGTATCGGCATGGAAGAGACGGCCCACGGCCGCAACACCGCCACGAGCTCTGCCGGGGCGGAAGGGCTGATGCAGTTCATGCCCGCCACCTTCGCCCACTACGGCGTCGACGGAAACCACGACGGACGAGCCGTCATCACGGACCCGGCCGACAGCATCCACTCCGCCGCCAACTACCTCGTAGCCTCCGGCGCCCTCAAAGGCCCCGACGGTATCCGCCGCGCCCTGTTCGCATACAACAACGCCGACTGGTACGTCGGCGACGTCCTGCACTACGCCCACACCTACGGCGGAGGCACCGTCACCGGCACTACGACCGCCTGTGAACCAGGCATCGAAACATCCATCGGCTCCGGCACCGAGACTCTACCCGCCGGTCAGACTGGCCGTGTCTTGGCCTGGGCGAAGACCAAGCTCGGCGGCCCCTACGTGATGGGTGCAGCCGGGCCAACGGCCTACGACTGCTCCAGCTACGTCCAAGCCGCCTACCGCACCGCCGGCATCACCCTGCCCCGCACCGCCCAAGACCAACGCGACTGGCTCGCCGCCGGCCACGGCCAACGCATCCAACCAGGCCAGGAGAAGCCCGGCGACCTCATTTTCATCAACAGCTACCTCGGCCCCACCCGTGTCGGCCACGTCGCCCTCGTCTGGAACCCCAAAACCGAACAGACCATCGAAGCCGCCAGCAGCAGCCGGGGGATCGTCATAGGTGACTACCGCAACTGGACCAGCAAGCAGATCTTCGAGGTTTGGCGGGTTCCAGGCTGATGGAAGAGTGCCGCTGTCGAGCAGCGGCACTCCGATACCGTATCCGCCTAGTGGGAGGAAAACTCTGTACCGGACGATCAGGGCTTTGCGCGAGCGTAAGCATCCGACTTTGCTTGATATGTGGGTGATCTTCGGATCACGGGGGTGTCTAGGCTGGCTGGCATCCCGGGCTCCAATGGAGGTGTCCCATGGCCGCTGCCACACCCCGCCTGTTCCCTGCCGAACAACGCGCGGCAGGTCAGTCACCGGGCCGGTTCGGTGACCCGCTGGTCGACGACTACCTGGCCTTCCTCGCGGTCCGCGTCAGCCCGAACTCAGTGCTCGCGGCCTGGTACGACCTGCTCGTGTTCACCCGCCTGGTCGACAAGCCCGTGGTCGAGGTCACGCCACGCGACGTGATGGGCTTCATCACCGCCCAGCGCACCGGGCAGGACCACCTCCCAGCACGGCCCGTCACCACCGGGCCGCTCAAGCCGGTCTCGGCCCGCACGATCCACCGACGGCTGTCCACGATCAGCGGCTTCTACGCCTTCCTGAGCGTCCGCGGCGACATCACCACCAACCCTGTCCCGCGCGGGCTGCCGACCCGGCGGGAACGCAACCGCCCCCGGGAGGGCGTCCCGCTGGTCCGGCCACCACGCACACTGCCGACGATCCTGACCGCCCCCGAGGTCGACGCCCTCACGGCCGCGCTGCGCACCCACCGTGACCGGGCCATGGTCTCCGCGATGCTGCTCGGCGGCCTGCGCCGCTGCGAGGTCCTCGGCCTCCACCTCGAGGACCTCCACCCCGGCACGCGGCGTATCTTCGTTCGCGCCGGCAAGGGCGGACACCAGCGCCTGGTCCCGATCTCGGCAGTGTTCTTCGAGCACCTGGCCGCCTACCTCGACACCGAACGGCCCGCCGACACCACCACCGATGTCGTGTTCGTCAGCCTGAAACGACCCCACCGCGGCCAACCCCTCACCCCAGCCGGCCTGGACGAGGTCCTCGACTCCGCCAGACGCCGCGCCGACCTGCGGCACGCGACCTGTCACCAGCTGCGCCACACCTGCCTGACCCGCCTGCGCGAGGCCGGGATGCCGCTGGAGGCCATCCAGGCCCAGGCCGGACACGCCTCGATCGAGACCACCCGGATCTACCTCCACCTGGCCGACGACTGGCTCGCCACCCAGTACCGCAAGGCCTCCGAGGTCATCGACGCCCAAGTCTTCGTCGGCGTCCCCATCACGCCCACACCCGCGCCAGAACGGCCGATCATCCCCGGATTCAGGAGACTGCGATGACCACTCCCTACATGACCTGGGACCAGATCGTCCTGGCCAAACCCCGTCTGGGACAGACACTGCAGGACTATCTGACCCAAGTCGCCTGCGTCCTGCGACCCCGCAGTGTCGTCAACACGGACCAGACATTGCGCTGCTTCGCCCAGTTCCTCATCGAGCAACGTCCCGAACTCCAGTCGGTCGCAGAGGTCGGCCGCCAGGAGATCGAGGACTTCAAACCTTGGCTGATGGCCCGCCCTGGTCGTCAAGGCGGTGTCGTCAGCCCCGCGACACTGGCGCACCGGCTGGGGACACTGCGGGTGTTCTTCCTGCGCATCGATGAATGGGGCTGGCCCGAGGCCCCCAAGCGCGTCCCGATGTTCCACGGCGACGTCCCCAAACAGCACCACGCCCTGCCCAAGGCCCTCGACGACCCGACCGCCGCGAAGCTCCTGCGCGCCGCCCAGGCCGAGCCACGCATCCTGATTGGGCTGACGATCGAGTTCCTGCTGCGCACCGGACTACGGGTTGGTGAGTTCACCGGCCTCGCCTCTGACGCGATCGTCCTGATCGGGGACACTTACTGGCTCCACGTCCCGGTCGGCAAGCTCCACGAGGACCGCTACCTGCCCCTCCACCCACACCTGGTCGAGCTCGTCACCGCCTACCGCGACCGCTACGTCCCCGCCGACCACCCACTGCTGATCCCCCGGGAGAACGGCAAGGCCCTAGACCGCCACACCGTCACCCGATTCATCAACAAGGCCGGCGCCGCGGCTGGACTGGGCCACATGCATCCGCACCAGCTACGCCACACCCTCGCCACCCAGGCTATCAACCGCGGCATGAGCATCGAGGCCATCGCCGCCATGCTCGGCCACAAGAGCCTCGACATGACACTGGTCTATGCGAAGATCGCCAACCGCACCGTAGCCGAGGAGTACTTCCAGATCGCCGAGAAGGTCGACGCCCTCTACACCAGCCCGCCAATCCTGCCCGCGGACGACCTCGGCCCCAACATGGCCCGCCTCAACCGCGAACACCACCGCCTACTCGGCAACGGCTACTGCATCCGCCCCAAGGTCATGGACTGCGAGTTGGAGAACATCTGCGAGACCTGCACCTTCTTCCAGACCGGCATCGAGTTCCGCCCCATCCTCCTGGCCCAACACAACGACGCCTGCGCCAAAGGACAGACCCGACGCATGGCCATCTACGATCAACTCATCACCGAGATCGACACCACCCAAGCATCGTGACAAGGAGAACTGCATGGCCGAGAACACCAATCGAGGTTTGGCGGTCCGTCATCTCGCGCTGCTCGGTCTGGCTGTCTACGCCGTCCTCGACACCATCAAGTTCTTCGTCGTCGGCCACCTCTCGGCAGACAACTACGTCGGCTTGATCGTCATGGCTGTCTTCACTCTCATCACATACGGCGTCCACTGGGCCAATGCACGCAAGACAAAGGCAGCCAGCGACGACAGCCACACGGATGCTTGACATCGATCACCCGCATAATGCCGAGAGGCGCGCGTCGATGGAGTGGCGCCCTCCGCGAGACTTCCACCTGTCACAATGTTGGCATGGTCTCCCTCGCTGCAGTTCTTGGGTTCGGTCTGGCCGTGACCCCGGTAGTCCTCACGCCCGGGGCCAGTTTTACGCTTGTGAGCGGCCGCGGGATCGCGGGCGATCGGCGGGGCGCTTGGGCGACGATCGCTGGAACCGGTGCAGGCATCCTGACTCACGGCATCCTCGCCGGCGCAGGGCTGGCACTGGTGGTGATGCGCTCAGCCGAGGTGTACCGCCTCGTGCGGCTGGCCGGTGCGATCTACCTGGTGTGTCTGGGTGCTGTTCTGCTGTGGCGGGGGTTGCGTGGGCGCGCCACACCAGCGAACCGAGAGCAGGAGCCGGTGGAGGATCGCGATGGTCGTCGCGTGTGGCAGGCGTACGTGGCGAACGTCCTGAACGTGAAGGCTGCCTCGGTCTATCTGACCTTGGCCCCACAGTTCATCACCGCTGGCGGGGTCGGCGTCGGGTCCATGCTGATCCTGGCGGCGGCGCATGTCGCTGTGATGACGCTCTGGTTGGGGGCGTGGTCCCTCGGGTTGACGGCGGTGACGGCCCGGTTCAATCCCCAGCGGTGGATGCGTCGTGTCGACGTTGCGGGTGGCGCGGCACTCGTGTTCCTGGGACTTCGCACCGCCAGGCCGACGCCCTGATAGACCTCTCCCGCAACCGCAGGAACTGGAAGTCCCGGGCTACCTGTCAGAGGGGTCGCGTCATGACAACGCTGTCGTAGGTCTTGCCGTCCCAGTGGATGGTGTCGCGCTCGGCAAAACCCCACCTCCGGTACAACGCGACCAGCTGCGCGGCGGGTACTGCGGTGTCCAGACCGATCAGGGTCGCACCCTGGTCACGAGCCCACTGCACGCCGGTCCTGAACAGCATCCCCGCCAGTCCCGTGCCCTGCGCCCTTGGCGCCACGGCCAACTGGTTGAGCCACGCCGTCCCCGGCGTGGCAGCGGCCGGCCACTTCTCCAGCACGGGCGTATACGGAGGGAACGACACCGTGACTGTGCCCAAGAGCTGGCCGCCGCGTTCGGCCACCCAGCACGTCCCGGCCGCGGCGCGCCGCGCGGTCATCGCCACGTCCTGGTCGACTGCGGTGAAGTTCAGGCCCATGCCGGCCAACTCCGCATAGGCCTCGTGCAGCACGTCCGTCAACGGCGCCGCATCCCCCTCCTCGAACCGGCGTACCCGCACGTCTGTCTGATCCTTCGCGTCCATTCCCGCAGTCTAGAGAGCTGGCCATGCATCACTTCCACTACATCCGCTCATCAGCGTGAGGCGTTGTGTGTCAAGGCTGGGTCGGGTGTCCCGGGGTTTTCGTCGGTCCCTGCATAGGGCAATGGAGCTGG
>NZ_BAAGQL010000042.1:0-19650 GCF_054783495.1 Luteococcus sediminum
CTCATCGGGGTCGTTCCTGATCTCGCCCTGCGGAGGCGGACTTGCTATGAACCACTGGTCTCAACTCACCCTGACACGCAGGGAGGTCCTGATGCACCTCAAGCAAACCGGCATGCCCCTCGCGCACATCGCAGAGTTCACCGCCTGGGTGTCGAAAGACCCCGCAGGTGTCCCAGAACGCCTTGCACTACTCCAAGACCACCGCACCCACGTCACCAACCAGATCGCCCGGTGGCAGCAATCACTAGCCATCATCGACCAGAAGATCAGCGACTATTCCGGACGGGTGTCCCGGGATCAGACGCCTTGAACGCCACGCGCAGCGAGTGCGGTGCCGTCTCCTGCCCACTGGCGAGCGCAGCGTGAACGGACCACCCACCAAATGCTGCTCGGCGCGGACCCGGTTACTACGCACCTCGACGCTCGCTGAGATTTGCGTAGTCCCGACATCGGCGAACATCTGTGCTGAAAAGAGGCCGCTCGTGACGCCAACGAAGTCCAGAGCGGCACCAGCAGGGGCCCGGGCATCGATCAGGGCGTCCCCCGGCGTAGGTGATGTCCGGGACATCCAGAGCATTAAGCTGTTCGACAGTGGCGGTGAACACGCCGGGGTCGGGCTTGTGGAACTCAGTTTGGTCGGCACCTTGCACCAAGGTGAGGCGTTCTGCGGGGAAGCCGCAATGCCTCAGGTTCAACCGCCGCATCAGTATTCGATGGAGTCACCGCCTTGGCACGGAGCCTTCGTCAAGTCTCGTCGTCCAAGGGGCCTTTCTGGGGGGTCAGGCGAGCCGTGGAGGCTGGAGCCACTCGGGCGGCACACCCTCACGGATCCAGCTCGCTTGCGGCTCGCAACCCATCCGAGCTGCATGTACGACCTCGTCGACTGCACGATGCCGCCGGGCCGCGATCACCGCGTCCAAGTCCCCAGACTCGTCCCACCCGTAACCGTCCAGGAAAGCTTCAATGCGGCGCCGGCTATCCACGCCGATGGGCAGGCAGCGACGCTGTAGCTCGATCTCATCAACGTCGAATGGAGCGAACCAGTACAGCGCATACGCAATGTCGCTGACTCGCTCGGCAGGCCTGGCTGCATCCCAGTCGAACAAGCCGATCGCCCGGCAGTCGCTCCACGTCATGTTGGGCGGCTTGGGATCCCCATGAGCGATGATTGGGCCCCCTTCAACGGGCACACTCCAGACAGCTCCGGGCGGGACCTGCCAGTCGACAGTCGCGTCATGAACGCAACGCAGCAGCCGCCCAGCCGATCGCACACCGGCCACTGTCGACTGGTGGAACCATGCCCGTTCACCAGCCTCTCCCGGCACGAACCGGAGGACCTCATGGGTCGGCGTGAGCTCCAAGGGTTCAGGAACCGGCAATCCCTTGAGACACAGGTGTTGCAGGAGACTGTGGATCGTCCCCGTCCACGGTGACGCGGGGCGACGCACAACATCACCCATGACTGACACCACGCCGCGGTCATCTCCCATGAACAGAACCCTAGGCGAAGACCAGCACCTGCTCGGCTCATGCCGCGTCGCCGCGTGGAGCGCACCCCTCACCCGGTGCGCGCCGGTGCCGCAAGGACTCCCACGTCAAGCCTTCCAGCACATCTGCCAGACTGACGGGCATGAGTAGCTGGAGTGGAGTCTCGCAGGCCTATCGTGACTCGTTCGCATTGCTCTGCGCCGGTACTGAGCAGCGAATCCTCGACGACCTGCAGCAGGGCCCCCTCCTGGATGCCGGGAGCGGCACGGGCTCCCTCACCCGCGTGGCACTCCACCGGGGCTTGGAAGCTACGGCCATTGACGCCGACCCGGACATGGTGGCCATGACGAACGAAGCCGCGCCCGGCCGCTGCTCACTGCAGGCCCTGCCGCGGCTGGCCTTCGAAGACGCGACCTTCCCCTCCGTGGCAGCCAACTTTGTGATCAATCACCTGCCTGATCCCCGTGCCGGGGTCAGAGAGCTGACCCGCGTCGCCTCACCCGGCGGGTTGGTTGCGGTGACCATCTGGCCCGCCGGAGGAGCGGGCTGGGCGCCGATGGTGAACCGAGCCTTCGAGGTGGCCGGTGCCACACCCCTGGACGGCACCCGGCTCGAGCCGCACCTGGACTTCCCACGCACCGTCGACGGGCTCGCCCAGATCACCACCGAAGCAGGTCTGACAGTCATCACGGCCGAGACGCTCACGTGGCAATGGCATGTACCGGCCGGCAGCCTCTGGGCCGGCATCAGCGGTGGTGTGGCGTCACCTGGCGCTCGGTACTTGGCCCAGTCGAGTGACGTCCAACGCCAGATCGAGCGGGAATTCCACGCCTTGGCCGCCGAATCATCCGTCGACAACGAGCTGTCCTTCGAGTGCTCAGCAGCCTACGTCGTGGCTCGACGCTGACAGGCGCACAGGTGCCCTCAACTCCTCAACAGCGTGTCTGCAGAAGGATCCCGGACGGGAGCGTCATGGTTGACGATCGGGCGGCGGACGTGATGCGAACCCCGGGCACGGCAACGGTTCGCACTCGGCCTCTACGACGGTATTCGTGGGGCGGGGCGTGCTGACGGGGCTGTCGAGGATGGCTGCCGATGCGTGACCGCGACGACTTTTGTCCTTGCAGGGTCGGCACCAAAGTGCGACATCACATCACGCAGGTGGTCCTGGCCGCGGGTCAGGAGGCGACGTGCCGTCGATTCCGACACGTCCAGGCCGTCGGCGATCGTCTTGATGGGCTGTGAGGGTCGTCCGATGCCGTAGAAGTCCCGCAGCACGGAGCGTTCGGTCGCTGGGAGAGCTCGGAGGTAGGGGCGCAGGTCGATGCTGTCGACAGGGTCGTCCTCGTGGTGCGCTCGGAGGGCGACGTGTGATTCGAGGCCGTCGAGCGATGCGCTGGCTCGTCGGGTCAGCAGCGTCTCTACCCGCTCGATCGGAGCCCCAGTCTCGGCGGCGACACGCGCCGCGCCATCGGCGCCGGGACCAGCTGGTTGTGTGGCGGCGAGCCCTCGGTAGCGGTACTGGTCGCGTGCCGCATTGGTGGTGAGGCCTTGGCGCGCGCCTGCCTCTGTGGCGATGGCGGTGACCAGTGCTTGGCGGATGCTGCCATAGGCGAAGGACGACCACACTCCCCTGCTCGGATCGAACCGGTGCACCGCATTCATCAGGCCGACGACCCCTTCCTGAAAGAGGTCCCGGTCGGAGGGTGCGATGTGGGCCTGGCGCATCGTGTAGCCCACCAGCCCCAGGCTCGAGGCCACCACCTGCTGGCACGCCACCTGCCCGGCATCGACCAACTGCTGCAATTCCTCGCGCGTCGCACCCCGCGTGGCCCGAACGGCAGCCGCGTCCCCGTCGAGGGCGCTGCGCGCCAGGACACCGGCGTCGCGGGCGTCCCAGCAAGCCTGCAGCTGCTGGTCGTCCAGCCTCACGTGAGGACCTCACCGCTGCCGGTGTCGACGATATGCCCGTCGACGAGCGCGAACCGGGTGGTCGCGAGGTCTTCGTCGTCAGGTTCGAGGTGCTCCACGTCACGGTCGAACAACCCGGCCCGCACCGTGGCGTCCTGCCGTGCAGCGCCGATCCGGGCAGTCCCGGCGCAGGGACGATGCCCCGCGTCGCAACTGGTGCGCAAGGTCTCCTTCATGCGGTTCTGGAAGGCAGGCAGCGTGTAGCGGTGCCACTCGGCCAACAGGTCCGACGTGGCCCCGAGCCCGGCCCTGCGTCGCTGGTCGAACACAGTGCCGAGCTCATGGACCAGGTGCGGATGCCGCGGCCAACACGACGGGACGATGTCGCCCAGCTGCCACGCGTACTCGGTGTTAAGCCAGTCGACACAGCGCTCGAGCCACTCCCACACCTCAAGCCGCAGGTCACGATCAGTGATCCCCGCCACATCCCACGGCCTCGCGATGAACTCCACCGGCCCCAGGCTCTTCACCGTGGACGGGTCCTTCGCCTGCTCCAGCCGCGCCAGGTCCGCATACGCCCGGTGCATCCGACCTCCCACCGACGGAAACGGCCTCACCAACTCCGACATCGACAACCTCCTCCACCTCGGGAATCTGCTCATCCCAAGCCGCAGCGGCTGTCCGGGTGCCTATAACCCGGCTGTGCCAGCCTGTCTGACTTGGGCGCGGATGCGCTGCTGGTCAGCCAGGAGACGTTTGCCGGCTCGTCCGTCGATGCAACGGTCGAGCTTGGCCAGAATGGGTTTCGCGTTCTCGGCGATCACCAACGCGTGACGCTCACGCAGCTCCCGTACCTCGGCGGGGCGGATCGCCGGCACGTCCTCACCCGAGACCGAGCGGCTGTGGTGCTTGCCCTGCTGATACGTCGTCCGGGCGATGCGCTTCAGACCGGCCAGGTCGGAGACCTCCTTGTTGAACGCCACGTCCTTCGAGCCGCCGAACAACACCAGCACGTTGGTCAGCCCGAACAAGGCCCTCGCCTCCTGCTCGCCGAAGATCGCGGCCAGCTGACGCCAGGTCTGCGCCGCGTAGATAAACGACAACCCCAACGCCCGCTCATTGGCCATCCTCGTCCGCAGCGTGGGCAACGGCGCCGTCGACGGCAACTCGTCCAGCACCGACAGCATCGGCGGACACAACCTGCCCCACCGGGACTCGTGCGCCAATCCCAAGGCCGTGTCCAGCACATGCTCGGCGGCTGCCGTCATCAACGGCGACGCCGACGCATACGGATCCTCCCGGCCCAGCATGTACACCGTCCCGCGGTTGGCCAGCAGCTGCCGAATGTCCGTCGCCGGCGACCCGGCGGACGGCACACAGCGTCGGCGGATCTCGGTCTGGAAGAACAATGACATCGCCTGCTGCACCGTCGTGATCGTGTTGCCCGCCGTCCGGTCATCACCCCGCAGAGCACCCGTCAACAGCCCATGCCAGAACGGCGCCGCCTGCGGATGCTGCCGCAGGATCTCCTCCGGCTCGGCAGTCGACAACGGACTGGCCACCCACTCCAACACCAGGTCCAGATCACCACCGGCCAGCGCGGCGGCGTGGAAGTACGACTGGATCACCTTCGCCGCCTCAGTCGCATAGAACCGCGCAGCATCATCACCCCGCCCACCAGCCGAACCAGCCTTGATCGTCCCCGCCGTGAACGCCTTCGCCCGACGCTCCGCCATCAACGGATCGCCACAACCAGCGATCGGATCCCACACCAACGACGGCAACCCCGGCGCCAACCCGAACGGATCCAACACCGCCACCGGCCCCACCCCAGAGCGCCGCGACAACGACAAGAACAAGTCATCCGGCTTCGTCAACGTCACCAACGCCGCCCCCGGCGCCGACAACAACGCCGGAGTCAAAAGGTCCAACGTCTTGCCCGAACCCTGCGGCCCGATCACCCCAGCCGTGCGGTCGAACGGGCACCACAGCTCTCCCCCACGCGGACGCCTCGCCCTCCCGATCCGCCACCCCACCTCAGCAGCCCAACCCCGACTCATCGCTTCCCCTTCCGGGCCAAGTCAGGACGCGCGATGTTGCGGACTCGACGCAGTCTCCCTACTCCGAGCAACTCCCGCGCCTCGTCGGCCGACGCGTACCCGGCCCCCACCCCCGGACCCCACCGCAACCACGCCTCCCGACCCGCAAGGGTGACCAGCACCAGCAGCACCAGCTCCGCCACGAGGATTGACGCGGCCAAGGCACCAGAACCGACCAAGCACGCACCCGGCGCCAGTCCCGCATCCGGACGACCAGCCAGGATCCCGCCGGTCGAACGCACCAACTCGTCCGGCCACAACCAACCCGAGCCCGTGGCCCAGCACGCCGTTGACCGGCCCAGCTGCACCCCCGTCCCCAAGGTCAGAACAAGCCCACCCAGCACCAGCGCGGGCAATTCCCACGTCAGCGGATACGGATCCCTCGTCGACATGACACCCCCGAAGGCTCAAGCCAACAGGAGCCTCCTCGTGGCCATCAGGCCTGACATCCGTGAAGAATCTCCGAGGCCCGGGGTTCGGGACAGGATCGCTCTCTAGCCGGGGCCAACCTGTCGCCTCTCCGCGTAGGCGACACGTCGACCCAGACAGTTGGCAGCGGGCGGCGAGCTCGCTGGTCGGTCATCCGTCGCTCACAGCCAGTTGGGGAACGAAGAGGGTGCCGAGATGTGAGGACGGTCAGCCATGCATCAGAACCCTCCTGTCCGGCCACGCGCTTCCCCGGGCGCTCTGAGTTGGCCCAGGGCTGCGAGGAGTCCTGCCGTTGCGAGCGGTGCCAGGCCGGCGGCAATGAACAGGGTGTGGGTGTCGATGTGGCGGCTGAGGATGCCGGTGAGGGCGATGGACAGGGGCATAAAGGCGATGGAGATGAAGAAGTCGAGGCTGGCGACCCGGCCGAGCATCTCCAAGGGAACGTGTTCCTGGAGCACTGTGCCCCAGATGACCATCCCGATCCCGATCAGTGCTCCGTAGATGGCGAGGCCTGCGCCGATGGCCCACGGGCTGCTGGTGAGCGCCGGGATGGACAGGGGTAGGCAGCCGAGTGCCCAAGCGCCGACCATGGCGGGCAGGAAGCGTTCCGGTGTGCGCCACGATCCCGCCAGGAGGGAACCCACCAGCCCGCCCGCGCCGAGGGCAGCGAGGACGGCCCCGTACAAGGCCGGTCCGTTGTCGTGCGAGGCGCGCATGAGGGCGGGGAGGAGTACTTCGAGTGGTCCGGTCACGGCCAGTCCCATGACGGCCGCGAACAGGACACTGGAGCGGACCCAGCGTGTGCGGGCGACGTAGCGGAAGCCGTCGAGTAGGTCGGTGATCGGTGAGGCGTCCGACGCGTCGGCCGCGGACTCGACGCGGGTGGGTTCGGGGAGCTGCAGGGCGGCGAGCAGGGCAAGTCCGAGTGCCGCTGCGATCAGGTATCCGCCAGTGGCGGGCATGCTGGCGCCGATGACTGCTCCGACGGCGGCGGGCGCGAGTGCTTGTCCGACCAAGGGGCGGGTGGCGCCTTCGAGGCCGTTGACGGCCATCAGGTCGTCGCTGTCCACCAGGACTGGCACCAGCGCCGTGTAGGCGGGGAAGAAGAAGGCGGTGGAGGCTCCGATGATGAACGCGGAAGCCGCGAGCATCCAGAAGGTGACCACGCCGAGGATCGCGGCGGTGGAGGTTGCTGTCGCGATGGTGAGGTTCAGGGTGAGCACGCCCACGATGACGGACTTGTTGGGGATTCGGTCGGCGAGGACGCCGGCGGGGAGGGACCCGACGAGAAGCCCGATGCCGCTCCAGGCCACGACTCCCGACAGGGTGGCTGGCGTGGCACCCAGATCAAGGGTCTGCATGGCCAAGTAGAGTGCCCAAGCGCCCTGGGCGAAGATGGTCAACACCATCGCTGCGAACAGCCGACGGTACGTGCGAATGGTCAAGGGGCGAAGCGGGTTCATGGCATGTCCTTCGGGTCAAGGTTCAGGTGAGGCCAGTCGGCCAGGTCATGGAGCATCTGCCGGTCATGCGTGGCGACGATCACCGCGCAGGTGGCCTGCAGGAGCTCGGTAGTGATGTCGTCGACGAGGCTCGAGGACAGATGATTAGTGGGTTCATCCAGGAGCAGCAGGTCTGGGTCCTGGGCCAAGCACATGACCAAATGAAGTCGGCGTTGCTGCCCTTGCGACAGGCGCCCCACGGGCGTGCCGGTTGCAGAGGCCTCGAGCAGCCCGAGCGAGCCCAGAGCTGGAGCCTGGGATCGGCGGCCCAGCTTCGCCAGGTACGCCTCGTAGGCCTCGTGGGCGGGGCGGGAGGGGTCCCAGTCGGGGACCTCTTGGGACAGCAGAGCGATGCGGGCTTTCGGGTTCACTCGCACGTCTCCCGTGGTGGGGGCCAGTCGCTGTGTGAGAACTGTCAGCAGGGTTGATTTTCCCGCGCCGTTCGGTCCGGTGATCACCAACCGGTCCCCGCCGTTCACGTCCACCGAGACCGGTGTGTCCAACCGGTCCTTCACGGTGAGTTGGGCGGCGTTCACGATGCTCTGTCCGGCACGGGCTGACGAAGCGGGCCACGCCAGACGCAGTGGTGGTGCCGGCACGTCGATCTCATGTCGTTCCAGGTCTTCGACGCGTCGGTTGAAGGCCTGGACCACTCCCGCAGCGCGTGTGGCGCGTTGGTGCTTGCCTGTGCCCTTGTCTGGCCTCCATCCACCCTGGGACAGTCGCGATCGCGCTTCGGCTGCAGCGCGCGTCAGTTCCGCTTGCTGCGCGACCTGAGCGGCATGGTCCTGTTCCCACGCGAGGCGTTCTCGTCGTTGGCCTTCGATCCAGCCCTGGTAGCCGCCCGCGTAGGTCCGCGGCACGCCATCGCGGGTCGGGTCGAGATCCAGGAAGGTGGTCGCCACGTCATGCAACAGAGCGCGGTCATGGCTGACCAGAGCCCAGCCACCGGGGTGCCCACGCAAGCGCTCAGTGAGGAAGGACAGTCCTGCAGCGTCCAGGTGGTTGGTGGGCTCATCCAGCAGGAGCAGGTCGGGGGTCGACCCAAGTGCGACGGCCAGGCGAACCCGGTACCGCTGACCCACCGACAGACTCGACAGAATGCGACCGCGGTCGCTGCAGGCGTTCAGACCTGCCAGTGCGATGTCCACCCGCCTTTCCGCATCCCAAGCATCCAGCAGCGTGGCTATCTCGAGCGCGACGGAGTAGGTATCAGCCGCGTCATCGCCCGCGGCCAGTGCAGCGCTCGCCACGTCGAGAGCCTCGAGCGCAGACCTAGAAGGTGCAGTCGCTTCGGCGATGAGGTCGCCGACGGTGCGGTTGCCCTCGGTGGACATGTCCTGCTTGACCAGGACGAGGGAACCCATCCGAGTCACTACCCCCGAGTCGGGTGTCAGGATCCCCGCCAAGACGTGGAGCAAGGTCGTCTTGCCACGGCCGTTGTCGCCAACGATCGCCAGGCGGGACCCGGCGGAGACCGTGACGTCCACCCCGTTCAGGACATTCTTGTCCCCCAAGGTGATGCGGATTGATTCAGCGCGGATGTGTGCGGCGGGCCCGTGAGGCGTTCCGTTCCACACACACGACCGCAAGGTTGGTGTGATTGGCATTGCATACTCTCAGCTCGTCATGGAGCCGGGCAGCACAAGATGGCCGCCCGGCAAATGGCCAAGACGGCAGACGAGAGATCAGAAGGGATCCCGCCGCCGTCAGCGGGCGGAACGCAGCTTCATCGAGGCGATGCCTGAATACATGCGGGACAGGCTACCGAACTGGGTGGCACACCGGCGACTCAATTGATGGCCCGGTCAGAGGGCCGGAACTGGGACTTCCGGTAGCTATTGAGCAGGACCCCTCCGGGCAGCTCCTCAGAACTTGTCAACCGGAAGGACGTGGGGACCCTCCTTCCGCGCACCAAGGGAACGCCGATTCCGAGCAGGACGGGGTTGACCTTGAGTTGGAGCTCGTCGACGAGGTGCAGCAATTGCGCCGCGAGGTCGCCTCCCCCGCACAACCAGATGTCTTTGCCGGGCTGCCGTTTGAGATCCGCCACGAACTGGGCCGGATCCTCGCTGACTCGCTGTACCGCGGGCGAGTCAGGCAGGGGACTGTGCGTCACCACATATTGCGCCAGATGTGGATAGGCGCCGTCAGTGAGCCCGTGATCCAGCGCTGGCTGGTGGGTGCGGCGTCCCATGATCACGGCGTCGAAGCGCCGCGGCGG
The DNA here is from genome assembly GCF_054783495.1 of Luteococcus sediminum. Classification (NCBI taxonomy): domain Bacteria; kingdom Bacillati; phylum Actinomycetota; class Actinomycetes; order Propionibacteriales; family Propionibacteriaceae; genus Luteococcus; species Luteococcus sediminum. The sequence continues at coordinate 9,654 of NZ_BAAGQL010000042.1, forward strand.
CGCCGTGACTCCGAGGGGTTCCCTGACATGGACCGGGCACGTCTCCGGATACCGGTCGAACAGCACCCGTAGCGTTGCGGGGTCCTGGGGGAATGCCGAGAAGTCGCCATCAGCGTCAGCGATGAAACCGTCGATCGATGTGGCGACGTAGTAGACGAGGTTGCGCATCAGAGTCCAATCACTACAGCTGTCGTTGTTGGGTCAAGTACAACACATGTAGTGGACGAGCCGGTAGGATGTTTGCCATGGTTGCCAATCCCGACAGGCGCGCCGCGGTCTGTGATGCCGCCCTCCATATCCTGGGCAGCGAAGGCCCCCGATCCTTGACGCACCGCGCGGTGGACCGCGAAACCGGCCTGCCTCTGGGCACCACCTCGAACTACTTCCCCACCCGGTCCGCACTGTTCGCCGGCATGACACGACGCCTGTTCGAAGCCTTGGCCCCAGACCCAGCACGACTGGAACAGCTCGCCACCCTGCCCGCCCACGACGCCGGGCCCGAATACATCGCCTACATCGTCGAACGACTCCTGGCCCAGCCGAACCTCGGCCGCGCCTGGTTCGAGCTACGCCTCGAAGCCCACCGCTCCCCCGAGATCGCCGCCCTGGTGACGCCAGTCCTGCAGGAGGGATTCGCCCAGGACGTCGCCTTCCACCAGGCACGCGGCCTGCCCGGCGACGCCGAGACAGTCCGAACGCTGCACCACCTGGTCGACGGCATCCTCTTCGACGCCCTGACCAGCACCAGCAGGCCAGACGCGGATCCCGTGGAGCTGGCTCGGCGCGCGAGCCAAGCCCTCCTGAGCCCCTGAGTCAAGGGCCTGACGGACCCGCGAGCGACTCCGGCGAATTCGATTGCGACGAGCACACCAGCTCTGGTCGACTGGGCCGATGCTGCCCCAGACCATCCCCACCCTTGAAGGTCCACGCGTCACGCTCAGACCCTTCCGGGAATCCGACGCGCCGCTGGTGCAGTCCGTCGCGGATGATCCGCTGATCCCGCTCATCACGACCGTCCCGACCTCGGGGAGTCTCGAGGACGCGCTCGCCTACATCGACCGACAGCATGAGCGGCTGGTCAGCGGAGCTGGGTATTCCTTCGCCATCGCCAACGCCGAGACCGACGAGGTGGTCAGACAGATCGGCCTGTGGCTTGCCGCCATCAAGCACGGCCGGGCCAGCACCGGCTACTGGGTCGCACCGCAACACCGGCGCCGGGGCTACGTCAGCGACGCTCTGCGCACGTTGTCCGACTGGGCCATCGACCACGACCAGGTGCAGCGCCTCGAGCTGTACGTCGAGCCCTGGAACGAAGGGTCCTGGCGCGCCGCCGAGAGGTGCGGCTTCCAGCGCGAGGGCCTGCTGCGGTCATGGCAGCCCGTCTGCGAGGAGCGCAAGGACATGTACATGTACAGCCGCCTCCGCAAGCACTGACCGAGCATGCTTGTCAGGGCAGGCGTTCTGCTGCCCTGTCGACGGCTCGGCTGAGTTCATCAGCCGGACGTCCGCGGACCACGGTGAACCCGACGATCTGCAGGGGGTACGTCTGACGGATCACGTCCGCTCGCTGTGCCGTGGCGGCATCCGCCAACTGGGGCAACACGTCCCAGCCATGCCAGAGCGCCAAGGACGCGACGTCATCGGCGGGATCACACCACGCGGCCAGATCCCAGTCCAGCACTCCCGCGACTCGGCCCTCCCGCCACAGAACATTCGCGCCCGCAAGGTCACCGTGGTTGAGCGCCTGCTCGCCCGCTGGCAGGGCCTCGACCCGAGCGACGATGTCGAGGGCAGCGGCCTGCTTCCCAGACGGCAGCAAGGGGACGACTCGCTCGCGCAGCACCGTGAGCCACTGGGCACCTCCGCAGAAGGCGTGCGGTTCTGCCAGCCACCCCCGCAAGGGCTCCACGTCGATCCAGTGGATCGCGTCCAACAACGCCCTCAATTCACCAGCGTCGCCAGACCCGGCCGGATGTGGCTCACCCTCCAGCCGTCGGGTCGCGACAGCGACGACATCCCCGTGCCACACCGGGTGCCCGAGCGAGGTCGGGACATCGAAAGGCAGCGCTGGAAGGTGGTCCACCAACGCCTGGGTCCGAAGGATCTCCCGCGCAGCGTCCCGATCACGCGTAATACGAACGGCTGCTGTTTCCGTGAGCGCGACCACCGAGCTGCTCCCGGTCTGCACCAAGTCGAAACCGCCCGCATCACCCGGGACACATTCCCGCACCAGCGCGGCGATGGTCTCGTCATCCGGCCGGACGCCGGTGGACTCAGCCCGAACACGTGGGAACGACTGGAGCGACTGAGTCACGCGTGGGAGCAGGCGAAACACGGACTTGAAAGCGAGGGGCAGCAGGCACCCGAGCCAGAGATCGCGGTGGTGGCGAACCCAACGAGACGGTCTCGAACACCACTGGCGCAGGAAGAAGTGGACGCAATTCGAACCGCGCGCTCCAATGGAGAGAGCGCCATGTCGATCGCCCGACGGTTCGAGGTCAGCCGGATGACGGTATGGGAGAAGACGCGGGAACGGCTCCGCTGATGCTTTGGACTCTGTCTTGGCTGCCTCTGAGAGCGCGGGAAGGAGCTCCCACAAATCAGGGGACATCTGACACAGCACAATATGCGCGCGTCCCGCACTCCTACGCGATCTACGTGCCAGATCGAGGACGAACGCGTACCCTGATTTGGTCTCGCACCTGCGTGTAGACATCAACGCCGACTGTCGGCGCAACCCATAGGCTCAACGCCACGGCGTAGTCGATCTCGGTCTGATCGTCTTGAAGGCCACCCTGTCCGTAGCACTTCACAGTCACGCTGAGTGCCGATCCCTGCCCTGCACCAAACGACTTGTTGGTCTCCCAGACGAGGTGCTGCAAGGTGGTTGCGCCACGCTTTGCCGCGTCCGCTGGGACACCAATCGGAGTTTGAAGTTGTGGGATGTCTCCGCCCGGCTTCACGAATTCCAATCTCGCCTGCCGGTACTGGCGATGACGCCAGTTCACTGGAGACAGCCATGCGAGCGTCGCGCCAATTCGCTTCACCTCACGTGCACTCAGCCCGTCGGGGAGCGGGAGCAACAAGTCCTGCGAAGTGTTCGGACGTAGCGCACCGAGATAGAGGACGACAGCTTCGTTCGGAGCACACCCATCCGAGTAGTCACGGGAAAGGACGCCGTTGCCCGTACCCAAGAACACGACGGGATGGTTGAGCGCCGGATCGTCGAATGCCGCAGCACCGTGAGCAAGGAGTGCCTTGATCGCAATAGCACGCTGACCGCGTGTGAGTGGCGCACCTCCGGTTATCCGGTCCAGCTCGTCGTGGAGCCGGACCGCTTGTCGAGTCGCCAACGCTGCCGCAACACTCGTACCGGCGACGAACGTCTCCTTGGGAGCCACGGCGTGAGCAACCTTGACTCCAGGTCCGCGTGCCCCTGCTTCTCTGAAGTCGAGGTGGGCCTGAGCCGACACAGGCGTCGGATAAATGACCCGGCCGCCGAGCGCGGCGACTTCAGGCTTGATGCTCCGTCGATAGCCTGTCCCCAATGCCGAGATGGGGCTGAGTGAGACCAGCCCGTCTGTCGGATCGACGACATATCCGCTAGGAGCTGCTGCACCCGTGCCGTCCGCGTGCACTGCTCCGACGGTTATGGCGTTAATAGCCTCCGCCGGTGAGAGGAGTCGGCGCCCGAGCGGATCAGTCTGTTGGGCGTGCAGGATCGCTTGGCGACGGTCGTCACCTTTCATCGCCGTGATCGACTGAGAGTCGTCGGTAGGGATCGGAAGACGCAGGTGGTTACCTGCGGATACAACAATCAGCACTCCGTAGTGATAGCTGAGCCAATCGATGATGCGTGCCCACGAGGAGAGCAGCGCGTCAAACGGAGCGGCCGGGTCGCCCACAGAGAGGTTGACAATCACTACCTCCGGCGCAGCAGCACTTTGCCCGTCGACTCCCTCGAACAGGTCTCGGAATGCCCGCCACATCAAGTCGGGGGTGAGCTGGTCTCGAGGCAGTTCCTCGATCCGACTCATAGTGTCGACCGCCGGTGCCATGATCGGGCGAACGAGCACTGGCCTACTCAACGGCGGTGAGGGCGAGGAGAGATCGCCCCAGATTACGGCCGAGGTCATGTGCGTACCGTGTCGCCGTTCGTCCGTTCCATATCGATCTTCAAGTTCGTCGGGGTCAAGGATCTCGACGCGGCCTTGTAAGAGAGGGTGGTTCGCGACTGGAACGCCGTCCAGGATTGCGACAACGGGCGGTCCACTCGGTAGAGGTCCTGTTGGCGAGGCTTCAACCTCAGCGGCCACGGCGTTGCTTCCGGCAACCTGCCCGGTGACCCTGAGGTACATGATGTTGGACGACTTGATGAGCTGAACCTGCTCGATATCGCCGGTCGCAATTCGGCGAAGAAGCTCAGTAGAGACCACACAACTCATGCCGTGGTAGCCGACCTCAGGAATGACGGCAGTCGAGACAACCTCGCCACCTTCAGCAGCCACAAGCCTCGATACCTCATCCTGCGCCCTTTGACGCGAAGCGGCGGATGTACGGAACCAGAGCTCAATCTCGATCGGGTGTCGCTGCTCCGGTAGAAGTCCGTTGAGGTACTCGTCAGATTCGATCAGCTTCAAACGGTCCTGCGGTCCCCAAGGCCGTATATCTCTGAGGTGTGTGAAGAAATCTCGCAACGGTGCGTTACCGGGAACTTGTTGTGTCTGTTTCCAGGTATTCCATGCGCTGCGTAGTCTGTTAAACGCCGTTTGGTTGGCACAGACCGCGTGAAGTGACGTATGCACAACGGGGTCCTTGGGGCGATTCGACCGCAGGGAGTACTCCTCGTCTGGGTCCATCGCTGAATCCGCCTCGACAAGTACCTCAAGACCGAGCCGCTGTGCCGCACCTACTAGGTCGATACGATCCTCGACAGCCTCCATGACCAAGACGAGTTGCGGGTCAGCGGCGTTGATAGAGGTCGAGAGATCAACTTGGGTCTGCATCTCTTCCAGCGCCTCACCAAGCCGGTCGTCAACGCGAGCAACGCGAGCGCTTGAGTTCCCGTATGTGACGCGCTGGTTCCCACGCGCTGTCGGTCGCGGGATCGACCGCGGCAGGCTCACCTGTCCGAACAGAACGGGACGGTCATGTGAAGCGCCAGGCGAATTCGGGCTCACGACGCCTCCGGATCAACTCTGTGGGACCATTGAGCAAGCACCTGCTGCGCCACCTGTCGCGCATCCGGCTCTGGGCCACTCAGGATCAGTCGTCGCTGGACATCAAGAGCGAACTCCTCCAACTCCGCGAAGCTAACTTCGCCAAGCCGGTCGGAGATCGTCCGTGAAGAAAGGCCAAGGTCGACCTTGTTCCGTTCCGCCCAAGCGTCCAGCCACTCGACTTTTGCCGCTCGCGTCGGCTGAGGCAGTTCAAGCCGGAGCTGCATGCGCCTCCATGCAGCACGGTCAAGCAACTCAGGGTGGTTGGTCGCAGCAATCACCACGACGTGGCTCGGGAGCCGATCTACTTGTAGCAGCAGCGAACTCACTACCCGCTTGATCTCACCCGTCTCGTGCGTGTCGCCGCGCTCTTTCGCCACGGTGTCGAACTCGTCAAAGAACAAGACACAGGGACGAACGCGAACGGCGTCGAACAACGACTCCATCCGCGATGCTGTTTCGCCGAGGAAACTGCCGATCAGTCCCTCGTAACGGACGGTCAGCAAAGGAACTGACAGCTCTGTTGCCACAGCCTCCGCCAGCGAGGTCTTCCCTCCTCCGGGAGGCCCGACAAGCATCACACGGTGTCTCGGCTCGACACCGTGGCTTCGGAGCAGGTCGCGCCGGTGATGCTCCTCGATCAAGTCGCTGACGCCGCGCCTCACGTCCGCGGTAAGCACGAGATCCGTAAGACGTCGCTCGGGAATGCGCTCATGGATCAGGCCAGCAACGGCTTCGGTCCGCGCTATCGACGTGACGTTGGAGACCGGACGCTTGGCGGTCAACGCCTCGGCGAGCTGGGAAGCGAGAACTCTATGCCGTTTGCCCTCTTCTTCTGCGATGAGCGCTTCAGCGGCGCGGCGAAACGCAAGCTCGTCGCCTCGCGCTCCTGAACGAACGATCGCAAGGAGCAAGTCTGACCGTGCCATGTCAATCGCTCCTTCCCTATGCCGTCTCTTCTCATGGTATCGGTGGGCAGCCCCAGGCTACTGCGCCGCTCCGACATCGTGCCCCAATGTCTCGGACGCCGTAGGCCGTTTCCCGCAGTCTGGCCTGCCCGTCCCAATCGCGCTGCCACACGTCTTTCAGAAGACGCCCACGACTCTGTCGCGCATCCCAAGTCGCCCTAGTCCGCGGACCTCGTTCTGAGCTGCCACGCCTCTTGCAGATCGAGGTGCCAGCTGGTCGGCTCCGGCCAACTGGAGGCGCTTCCATCAGTGCTACGTGCAGCCTCGGCTAGTCGCCCCGGGGCCGACTCTCCTCGATCTGCAAGACGCGTGGCAGCTCTATGGGGTCACTCGCGGAGGTGTGGAGGCTCGTCGTGCACCAACGGCCTGCGAGCTGGTTCTGACCGGTGGTGATACGGATCTGCGCGTCTTTGTCGCATGAACGGGTTATTGGGTCGCCGAGTGGCGGTGGGGTCGCCTACTCTGGTGGCATGTTGGTTTACGGCACTGCTTCGCTGCGTCTGCGCAGCCGCTAACGGCGGCGAGCACCCTCCACAGGTTGTTGCTCCCGCCCCCGGTGATCACGGCCGGGCGGCTCTTTCAGCGTGCCCGGCTCCGCAACAACCACGGAGCAAACAGTGCCTACCTATCGAGGTGGCCGTCATGAGCACGGCCAGAACTTCCTGACTGACCCATCCACCATTGCCACGATCACACGGCTCGTGGCTGCCACCGAGGGCCCGATCATCGAGATCGGCCCCGGTGACGGAGCACTCACCACCCCGCTAGCCCGGCTTGGGCGACCGGTGACAGCAGTCGAGATCGACACCCGGCTCGCCCTGCGCTTGATCCAACGACTCCCACCGCACGTGGAGGTCGTCGCCGACGACTTCCTGGCCTACCGGCTTCCCACGTCTGCGCATGTGCTCGTCGGCAACCTGCCGTTTCACCAGACCACGGCCATACTGCGACGCATCCTGCACGCCCCGGCATGGACCGATGCAATCGTGCTCGTGCAATGGGAAGTTGCGCGGCGCAGAGCAGGAGTTGGCGGTGCCACGATGATGACCGCACAATGGGCGCCCTGGTTCACCTTCACGCTGCACAGTCGTGTTCCCGCTCGCGCGTTCACCCCACGTCCGGGAGTCGACGGCGGAATCCTCACCCTTCACCGCCGCGAACACCCGCTGGTGCCCCCGGCACAGCGACGCCAGTTCCACGCCTTGGTCCACCGCGTCTACACCGGTCCCGGACGCGGGCTCGCCCAGATCCTCACACGCAACACCGCACTCGGCTCACCACAGGCGGCACAGGCATGGCTGAGGGGCCACGGCGTGAAAGCCGCCGGACTGCCGAGAGACTTGCCCGTCGAGGCATGGGTGGACTTGTTCAAAACCACCGGTTCGTCGCCACCGTCCCGCCGCACGCAGTCGTCCTCAGGAAGGCGGCGGCGATGAGCATCGACCCCTCGTCGAGAGTCTGCCCTGACGAGACCACCCCTAGCCATGCGTGCCCGACCGAGACAGCCGCACACCATGCAGCACGGCTCCTCGTTCAAGACCCCGGGCGGGATTGGCGACTTCGTGACCTCGCCGAGCGCGTGCACCTGTCCACGTCACAGCTGGGTAGGGCCTTCAGCCAACGTTTCGGGATGCCGCCCATCCAGTACCTGGCTCATGTTCGAGCCCACCGGCTGGCCGAGCTCCTGATCGGGACTGATCTTCCGATCGGTGTCGCCATGACACAGGTTGGGTGGCGCAGCCGCGGCCACGCCTCACGACAGTTCACCGCCGTCGTGGGGGTCAGCCCATCCGCGTATCGACGCACCGCGACCCAACGAGCAAGCCTGAAATGCCCGTGCTGTGGACAGCGAAGCGAGTTGCCCCGATGACGGCCTCACAGCGCTCAGACTGCGGCCCTGGCAGGACTGAGATCCGTGACACGGTCGTTCGGATGCGGGATGATCTCGCTCACCGGTGGACCTTGGCCGAACTCGCACAGGATGCACATCTATCGCCGTCGCGACTCGGGGGCCTGTTCGTGGAGCAGTTCGGCGTCCCTCCGATCATGCTGTTAGCTCGGTTGCGGGTGCGGGAGATGGCACGGCTGTTGCGGGAGTCGGATATGACGGTCGATCAGATCGGGGTCCGGGTGGGGTGGAGGAATCGAGGCCATGCGGCGGAGCAGTTCGCCAAGCTCGTGGGCGTCACCCCGACCGCGTATCGGGCCCATTACCGGCAGCGGACCCGACAGACGGCAGATGACCTGACCGGTTGCTTGTGGTGCGGACAACCCCATCAGGGTGCCGTCAATGTCAAAGGCCACGACCGAGACAGTGCTCACGAGTCGTGATCCTACGGGGTCGCGTGCCGGAGCTCGTCGCGGCAGATCCTCCTCGCATCAGTCCGTTCACAAGGATGCGCGGGAGGCCAAGATTTGCTCCCGAAGGATCTCGGCATGCCCACAGTGCTGGGCCAGCTCACGCAGCACATGCAGGTAAACCCAACCGAGAGGGAGCGGACCGCGCCGATTACCAGGCAACTCGTCAGCGAGCGAGAGCCCAGCCACAGCCGCACGTGACTGCTCCACCGCTGTCTCATAACCCGAAAGCACTGAGGTGATGGTGTCGGCGGGGTCAAGGATGAACGACTCATCCGGGCCGGAAACGATCCCCAACTCTGCCCGCGTCTTGCCTGTCGCCGCCTCGGCAAACCAGACGCGCTCCACGAAGGTGGCATGTTTCACAAGGCCGAGCAGCGTGGTACGGGACGGCACCAAGGATGCTCGCGCTTCTTGCTCGGTCAACCCGTCGAGCATGAGCATCAGGATGTCTCGGTGCTGGTCGATGAAGACGGGCAGTTGCTCCTCGATCGGCAGGACGTAGATCTCAGGGGCGTCAGGGTTGTGCATGGGCCCCATCCTTCCGGACAGAAACCGGGAATGCCCACCGGATTTCCAGGTGCCGTCGCAGCAAGCAGCTGGGGATGCCGGTACCAGCTGCTTCACTCGATCCATGACCGCACCGTCGCAGCCCACCCACATCGCCGTCGTGGCACTCGTCAACAACGGGCGGATGCTCCTCGTCCACCGCCATCCAAGCCGCGAGAACTACCCAGACTGCTGGGACCTGCCCGGAGGACATGTCGAGCCGGGCGAGTCAGCCGACAGCGCCGCACGCCGCGAATGTCTCGAGGAACTCGCCATCCAGGTCGATGGCGCAACTCCGTTCCCGGTGGCCTGCTCGAACCCAACGCTGCGCAAGCATGCCTTCCTGGCAACCAACTGGGTGGGGACCCCGGTCAACGCCGCCCCCGATGAGCACGACGCCCTCGGATGGTTCACCCCCGACGAGCTACCCACACTCCACTTGGCCGACTCCGCAGCCCTGTCGGGTCTCCTGAACGCCCTGCGCACCGCCGGATGAGCGCGCGCCTGGCGGCATAGGAACGTGTTTGAGCACACGGGGTCTGGCGTGAGGGAACGTCCTCCTGCTGCCCTTGGAGGGCTTGGTGTCCCATCGCAGAAGGAGGACGAACGTGTCTCACGCTAGTGGCGTTTCCCGTGGTGACCGCAACCGCAATGCCCGCCTGAGCCGGCTCCGGGAGGCGGTTCCGGTTACGAACGCGATCGTCGGGATCGACCTTGCGGACGTGAAGCAGATGCTGGTGGTCTGCGACCACGACTCGAAGGTCTTGGCCCGTCGAACGTTCCGCTGCAAGGCCTGGGACCTGGGCAAAGCGTTGGACTCGGCCGCGGACCGCGCCGCGAAGGCCGGTTACGCGGGTGTCACGGTCGCCTGCGAACCGACCGGACACCGTTGGCGCGTCCTGG